>DATNFD010000227.1:0-3111 GCA_035606555.1 Occallatibacter sp. | reverse complement strand
CTGTCCGCCATTACCGACGATGGCGTTCCAGTAGCGGTCCGTCTCTTCCTGATCTTCGGTCGCGATCTGAAACGAGAAGGCTTCGTTATGCTTGAATACGGGACCGCCGTTGAGGCCGAGACAGGGTATGCCGAGGACCGTGAATTCAACCATCAGCGCGTCGCCCTCCTTTCCACCTACTGGTGGCCGCGCCCTGGCACGGACAAGCCGCTGGAGAAGACGGCCTTATACACGAAGGTCGGAGATCAGATTTGCAGTGTCGGCTACTACAAGGAATAACTCACCGGGCACGCATGTCCGCTTATGGCACAAAGCAGACATGGTCAATGCGCTGACGAATGTCTGCTTTAGGGGGCAAAGCGGACATCGACCAACCGCTTGCCTACCAATCTCGATTTGTGAGTACACGCCCTAGGAAGAGAAACAGCAACTCGGCAGCGATCTCTACCTCGAAAAAGGACGACTTTCCGCCAATCTCAAGCTCCGTACCTGACTAGTCGGAGTCGGAGGTTCAGAGAAAAGAAGCGTAAAGAGAGAACGACGTCGCCATTAGCGGCTCTGACGAGTCCGGAGGTTTGTCGGGGAATGGCGCAGAACCGCGCGCATCCGACCGTGTTCGATATTTGGGGGCGTTGACTGGCGGAGAGGGTGGGATTCGAACCCACGGTGCGGATAACCGCACAACGGCTTTCGAGTTCAAAGATTCTGAAGTTCGACCCTGCCATCCAGTGCGAAAACGTCTCACCTGGTTTGGCTTTTCTGGTTCCCCGGCGCGGACTAATGCCCGGGAATTGAGCGTCAAAAGCGACATTATCAGTTACCGCGGCCTTTGTGGGTCTAGAACAAGTGATCCTTGTAGGTCGTCTTGTCGGCGATCACCATCGCGTCGCCGATGATGAGTAGCCCCTTTCCCGGGCCCTGCTTGACCGTCACTTTTTCGTATCCCTGGACGCCCAGGTTCATGCCATCGGTCAGCGACTTCTTCTCGAGGAGAAGCTTCGCCACCGTATTCATGGCCATGCCTGCATCCCTCGGATCCCAGAAGCCGATTGCCGTGATGGCGCCGGATTGAAGGTATTGAGCGGACGGGTTGGGAAGACCTGTGCCCACCAAGCACACCTTGCCCTGCAGGCCCGCTTCTTCGATTGCCCGACCTATGCCGATGACATCTCTGCCCGCCGATCCTTGGAAGCCACGGATGTCGGGGTGCTTGCGTAGGATTTCCTTTGCCATCTCGTAGCTTTTGTTCGCGTCGTCAAAGGACTCGTTCTTTTCGTCAACGAGCTCCATTTCCGGGTATTTCTTGGCATTCTCGATGCCCGCATCGACCCATTGGATGTGCGTGCGGCTGCCGAGCGATCCCACGAAGTTCGTCCACTTGCCTTTGCTCCCCATGCACTGGGCGAGCCGCTCATTGAGGGCGGCGCCAAACGCCGCATTATCGAAGGCTTCGATGTCGGCCTGAGTGTTCTTCTGGTTATCTGCTTCGTGGGTGACCACGACGATGCCCCGGTCCATCGCACGCTTGAGAGCGCCCTCGATCACGGCGGGATCCATGGGTACCACGGCCAAAGCGTTCACGCCGCGCGCAATCAAGTCATCGACGATCTTCAGCTGCTGGGCGGCATCGGCGGTGGCGGGTCCGATTTCCGAAGCAACTACGTCCGGGTTCGCGTCCTGGAACGCCTTGACACCGACCTCCATGCGATTGAACCACGGAATGCCACTGATCTTGACCACCGTAGCAATGACCGGCTTGTCGCCCGCGGCCACATAGCCGCTGACGCCGAGAATCAGTGCGCCGATAGTGGACGCAGCAAAAAGTAATTTTCTCATTTTTCCTTATGTTCCCTCAGATGGCGGATTAGTAAACAGAGCACTTCGACTCAGAGCTTTAGACAGATCATGCATGGTGTGGTTCGTCTGCGGCCGAATAGGCTTCTTCATGCCAATTGCCGTGGCTCCATCTAAGATGCTGTTCTCGAAAACTTTATGGCGGAGAGGGTGGGATTCGAACCCACGGTACGGTTACCGGTACAACGGTTTTCGAGACTGCTCTCTTAAAGAATCACATGCACCCCCGTTCCCTCGGAGCGGAGGTGTTCAGGAAGGGGTTGGCTCCAATTGGTCTTGGGAAGGCACAGCACTAAGCCGCTTCCGCCTCCTGATTTACAACGCTCTCCGCGATTTTCGTCAGCGCCTCGTCGGTAGCTTTTTCCTCGTCGAGTGTTTCTTGTAGCAGGGAGACCGCATCGTTCAGACCGAGCTCTTCGGCCCAAGTCCGAAGCGTGCCATAACGGGAAATTTCGTAGTGCTCCACTGCTTGGGCCGCTGCGATGAGGCCTGCATCAAGGGCCGGCGAACCCTTGTAGTCTTTCATAATTTCCGCGCCTTCATCCGTGATGCCAACTATGGCGTCGCAGGTCTTGCCTTGAACCTTTCTCTGGATCATGAAAAAAACCTGCTCCAGCCGTTCGACCTGCCCCTCAGTTTCAGCGCGATGTTTCTCAAATGCCGCAGTCAGCTCATCGTTTTGGGCAGCTTTGGCCATCTTAGGCAATGTCGCCAATATCTTCTTCTCCGCATAATAAATGTCCTTGAGTGTATCGTAGAAAAGGTCGTCGAGCGTCTTAGCCTCTTTGGCCATTGGTTATCTCCATTAGCGGCGAGATGCGGTGTGACAATACAAAGGAGCATGGGAAATCGCGGGGGTAATCCCTTGGTTCCAAATTTCCTTTGTTAATAAGTTCCCTTCGCATGCGCGACAGTCTACCTGACTGGGCCTAACACCAGTCGGGAGTTCCGTCGGCGATGCAGCCCGAACATTGTAGATCTGGCTAGGCATTTTTGCCTCACGTCGGGCAGCCTTGCTGCCAAATCAATGCCTTTAAGCAAACGTGTTTCCACAAGTGACGCTCGGGTTCGCCGAGCGGGAAAAGAACTCCTCAAGCCCCAGCTACTGGCCGGGGCTTGAGGAGAACGGAATTCGCAGTACGACGACTATTGACCCGGTTTTTGACTCTGGTCTTGTTGTTCACTGCTTTTGAGTGTGGGATTGGGCTTAGAAGGCTCAGCAGCTGAGGAACCCGGAGGAGAAGAACTCCGCTCCAT
>DATNFD010000226.1:0-24163 GCA_035606555.1 Occallatibacter sp. | reverse complement strand
AGCCTTCAAGTTCCTTTTCATGCGTAGTGTCTTCAGAGAAGAGCCGGAGGAAGTTTGCGTTGCACTCGATAATACGGAGCTGCTCGTCCACGATTACGACCGCGGAGGGCATCTTCTGCAGGAGCGCGTTAGCCTTCTTCTGGGCCAGCTTGCGTGTATAGGTGGCGCACATCATGCGCTCCGCGTTGCGCGCGATAAGGGCACGGGCGAACTCGCGACACGATTCGTAGCCGCAGCCGCCACAGTTTAGCTCGTCCTCGCTTGAATATTTGCCAACCGTGCGCAGAGCCTCAGTGATTTGCAGTTCGCTATACTCGTTGCGCGAAACAGGGCTTGCCGCATAGGGCCGAGTTGCAGCAAGGCTCGCGGAATTCGTTGGCCCTGCGGCAGGCTTCGCGTATTGGAGGACATCGAAGCGCCGCTTGGCGATGGAGCTGTTGCGCTCTGCCTTGGGTCCGTTGACGCAGGAGCCGGCGCAGGCGGTCAGTTCAAGAAAGATGTTGTGGTCGGGTCTCCATTCGGCGATTCCCTTGAGAGCTTGCTCGACGTTGGAGATTCCGGAGAAGGACATGACCTGCGAAGGTTTCACCTTGCCATCGCGCGTTACGCCGGGGACAAGGCCGCCCTCGATGGGATAGAGAGCGCCTTCGCGGGCCTCGTCGAGCGCGAACCGGTCGTCTTCGGTTGCAGAGAGCGAGCCGAGGTCGATGCCGGCTTCGCTGAGCCAGTTGTCAAGGTCTTCAAAGGTGAGGACTGCGTCGAGGAGTTCGGGATGGTCTTGGGCTTCTTTCTTTTTGGCGATGCACGGTCCGATGAAGACGATGCGGATATCGGCCCCGAACCGGCTCCGTAACATGCGGCAGTGGGTGAGAAGCGGGGAAAGAAGCGCAGATATGTTCGGCTCGCACTCCGGGTGGTATTTAGCCACGAAGTCGACCACGACCGGGCAGGCCGATGAGATCCATACATTGCCAGGGTCGCCTCGAAGAAGGGACAGCACGCTGGCAGAAACCTGCTGCGCACCGAGTGCCGTTTCAGAAACTCCGGTAAAGCCGAGCTTGCGCAGTGCGTGGATCAACTGAGCGGGTTTTGTTCCGGGGAACTGGGCTGCGAACGAGGGCGCAAGCGACACGAAGACCTGGCGTCCGCTGGTGAGGAGTTCTTTAACAGACGGAAGATCGTTGCGGACCTGCTTGGCGTTGCTGGGGCAGGCGAGAATGCAGTTGCCGCAGAGAATGCAATTTTCGGGGACGATACGCGCATAGCCGTCCTGCACGCGAATGGCCTTGACAGGGCACTCGCGGATGCACTTGTGGCAGTCCTGGCACTCGCGTCGCTCAGTGTAGATAGCGTGGAGCGGAGGCATACTACTGCTCTCCGCGATTCAGATGCTGGAGGATTTCACGTAGTTTTGTCGCGTCCACTTCGTGATGATGCGTGCCGCTGACGATGAGGTTTGGGCCCTGCTTGCACTCGTCCTGGCACAGGCTTCCCCGTATGCGGACGCAATTGCATAGGCTGCGGCTCTGAAGATAAGACTCCAGTGCCGAGAGGTTCTGCGCGTTCCCGCGCGCGAAACAGGAACTGCCGAGGCAGACGACGACTTCGGGTTCGTCAGGCATAAGTGGATACCTGTAATTGCACAAACTCAGCGGATTCTTGTGGCGTCACGCGGGTGTCAAGCTCAACCGTTCCCCTGTTGCCGGATTTTCTTCCGGCGAAACGGCCCATCGATGTGATCTGCCCGCGCAGGCACTGGTTGCAGTCTGTTGCGCTCTCGTCGATGCAGGCCTTCGCGGGGTAGATCTGGTAAAGCGCGCGGTATTTGACTGGCGTGAGATTGGGCATCACCACGTTGGCGCCAACGAGAAGTCCCTGCTTGCGTCCGTGCGTCTTGTTGATGGTGGCCAGGGCTGTGGTGCTGGGGATGTTAGTCGTCGGGCAGACCAAACGCGCGAGAGCGACCATCTTGTAGACCATCTCTTCTGTGGCGGGAACCTGCTGGTCGGGGTCAATGGGCGGACGAAGCTTGCCGGCACCGAGAGGTGTCGCGGGATGAGGAATGTATGGACCAATGCCGATCATGTCGAGATCGAGATCCCGGAAAGTGAGGACATCGTCTGCCAGGGTTTCGAATGACTGGCCGGGAATCCCAACCATTACGCCTCCGCCGGCTTGATAGCCAAGCTGCTTAACTCGTCGCAGTAGAGCGAGCCGGTCCGGCGATCCAGGGTATTTATCAGGATGAATCGCGCGGAAGAGTTTGAGATCGGAGGTCTCGAATCGGAGCAGGTAGCGGTCCGCTCCGGCATCGCGCCAGAGTTGGAGATCGTTCACGATTCGTTCACCGAGGCTGAGCGTGACGGCGAGCGGGGTTTCGTTCTTAATCCAGCGGACAATCTCGGCGATCCAGTCGACGGTGAGGGCGTCATCTTCGCCGGCCTGCATGACAACGGTACCGTATCCCAGAGTGACGGCCTCACGAGCGCAACAGAGGATTTCGTCACGGCTCATACGGTAACGCGTAAGACTACGATTTGCGCGGCGCAGTCCGCAGTACATACATTGACGTTGACAATGGCTGGAGATCTCGATAAGTCCGCGCAAATGGACGGCGTCGCCGACAAACTGTTTGCGAACAGAGTCGGCACAGACGAAAAGATCCTGCAGCGCCGAGGGCCGTTTCTCCCTGAGCCACTGCAGGATTTCGAGTTTGCTTAGGTGTGCCAACTAATTCACCAGGGCTGTGGCCTCTTCGGCGACCGGAAGGTGTGCACCGAGTTGCTGGACGCGCTCTTCTCGGTACGCCGCGAGTGCGATTGGGAATGGCTCGAGCGCGCGCTCGAGTATCCCCTGCGCGAAGGCGATGACGATGCCGTAGTTCGTGATCGGAACGCCCTGCCGTTGACAGTCGCGGATGCGGCTCACCATCTCCTGGCGATTCCACATGCAGGCGCCACAATGAATAACAAGCTTGTAGATGGACAAGTCCTGCGGAAATTCTCGGCCTCTTACATGCGTGAATTCGAGTTCGCCCCCAACGTACTGGTTCAGCCAGCGTGGAATCTTCACGCGGCCGATATCTTCCTCGATAGGGTGGTGTGTACAGGTTTCTGCAATGAGAACCTTGTCTCCCTGACGCAACGACTCGATTGTGACAGCCGCACGCGTCTGGGCGACCAAATCTCCCTTCAACCTCGATAACAGAATTGAAAACGCCGTTAGTGGTACCGACTCCGGCGTAACACGCGCTACTTGTTCGAATACTTGCGCATCCGACACCACCAGACTGGGAAGCGTCTTCATATTCTCCAGAACGCGTTGAAGTCCTGCGTCCTTGACAACAACACAGGCGGATTCGCCGTCGAGCAGATCGCGGATGGCCTGTACCTGGAGCTGCTTGATGCGGCCTTTCGGAGCTTCCTTGTCGATGGGCGTGACGAGCACTGCGGTTTGGCCGGGGCTTACGAGGTCGCGGATGATTGCAGGCGGCTCAACAGCTTCGGACGGTGCTACCCTCCAGAGGAACTCGCGGAACTCCTCTACTCCATCTCCTGTGGCGGCAGAGAGCTGGACGAAAGAGATTTGCCGTTGCCGCAGTTGCGCGAGAAGTTCCGGCGCCGCGATCTGCACGTCAGTCTTGTTCAGTGCAATCGCGACAGGGATCTCTCGCGCGCGGAGCTCAGCCAGAAGCTTCTCTTCGAACTCAGTCCAGATGGCCGCTTCGGCTACGAGGACTGCAACATCGGTGCGGGCGATCGCCTGTCGTGTCTTTTCAATGCGCTGAGCGCCAAGAGCGCCGATATCGTCAACGCCCGCCGTGTCGACGAAAAGAACGGGACCGATCGGCTGCAGCTCCATCGGCTTCTCGACGGGGTCGGTGGTGGTGCCGGCAACCTCGGAAACGATGGAGACCTTCTGCCCGGTGATGGCGTTCAGCAGACTCGATTTGCCCACGTTGCGACGGCCGAAGAAGCCGATGTGGAGACGGAATCCCTTTTGTGTTGCGCGTTGCATCGTTCCTTTTCCTCTCTAAACAAAAACGTCGCGCTCGCCGCGCCGAACCTGGTTGAGCATCGGCAGCGTGCAGGCAGTTTGGTGGTTATCCATTTGCTGAAGTTCGATGGAGATAAGCTTCTCACCGGCGGATTTCGCGACGGGACCGGCGTAATCGCACAGGTACTCGAGAAATGTGGAGAGCGCGTTGGGCTGGCAGTGGTATTTGATTTCCCCGGGCTTCGCGAGATCCATGAAGTCCTGGCCGGTGCGGCCGAGGCGGTAACAGGCCGTGCAGAAGGAGGGCGTATAGCCAAGCGAAACAACGTCGGTCACAACCTCCTCGACGGATCGATGATCACCTAGCTGGAATTGGCTGCCGTTCGGGTCACCTTCACCGTCCTTGTATCCGCCGGGATCGGTGCGGCTGCCGGCTGAAATCTGCGAGATGCCGACCGCGAACGTCTGGCGCCGGACCTCGGCGGTCTCGCGTGTAGACATAATCATGCCGGTATACGGCACGGCGAGGCGCATGATCGCAATGAGCTTGATGAAATCGGCGTCGCTGACAACGTGCGGAGGACGCGACGCAATATCGGAACCGACGGCCGGTTCCATGCGCGGAAAGCTTATGGTGTGAGGGCCCACGCCGAACGTCTCTTCGAGGTGGCGAATGTGCTGCATCAGGGAGAGGACTTCGAAGCGCCAGTCATAAAGACCAAAGAGGAGCCCCATGCCCACGTCGTCAATGCCCGCTTCCATCGCACGATCGAACGCGGTGGCGCGCCAGTCGTAGTCGCGCTTCTTCCCTTTGAGGTGAACGGATGCGTAGGTGGGCCGGTGATAGGTTTCCTGAAACAGTTGGAACGTGCCGATGCCCGCGTCTTTCAGAAGCTTGAATCGTTCCACGGATTGAGGAGCGAGATTGACGTTGACGCGGCGAATCTCGCCGGGCCCGACGCGGGTGTCGTAGATAGTGCTGATTGTGTCGGTAATGTACTGGAACCCGCGCGGCGGAAGGGCTTCGCCGGCAACGACGAGAACCCGCTTGTGTCCCTGACGGATGAGAATGCGCGTTTCTTCGGCAATCTCTTCCTGCGTCAAAGTGCGTCGTGTGAGTTCGGTGTTGGTGGCGCGGAAGGCACAATAGGTGCACTCATTGGCGCAGCGATTAGAGATGTAAAGTGGCGCGAAGAAAACAAGACGCGAGCCGTAGATTTCCTCTTTGATTTTTCGTGCGGTCGACGAGATTTCCGCAAGCAGATCGGGATTCTCGACCTGCGTGAGGCAGGCGACCTCTTCCATCGAAAGACCATGGAGTTCGCGCGCCTTGGCGAGCAACTCCCGAACCTTTGAAGGAGCGGGGCGCGACCGTTTCGTCAGCAGCGACTCAACCTCTTCGTGGTTTATAAAGTCAGCACGTTCTTCTGTAATCACGATGTACTCCTCTATGGAGCATGGCAGTGGACGCTAGGTATTGCGTTTGCTGTCGTGCTCGATGCGGCTGTTAAGTAGTTCAATTGCGCTTTGCGGTGTGCAGTTGTGAAGGTGTTCGCCGTCGATGATGGCGTTAGGACCGCGCTCGCACTCTTCCAGGCAAAACGCGGCACGGACGTCGAGTCGATTTTCGAGACCGGTCTCCTGCGCGTGATGCAGAACGCAGTTGAGCACATCCTGCGAGCCTTTCAGGTAGCAGTTGGTGCCGAGACAGACGCTGACCTTGGTCTTCTCGGGGCCATGCGACTGCATCAGCGGAAGAATCTCTTCGGCAATGCGTCGGCGGCTCTGATACGTCGTGTGCAGCAGATGGTGGGCCTTGTCGCCGCCAATCTCCCCGAGGAACTTTGCATAGCACTCGGTAATGAAAACATTGTCCTGCGCCTTGTGAAGCTGCAGCATCTTGTCTGCCTGGTAGAGGCCTTTGGTGCGAAGAGCGCGCGCATTGCGGGCCGTGGTAACAGGCTGGCCGGCTCCGCCCACGCATCCTCCGGGACAGGCCATTACTTCGATCAGGTCGTAGTGGCTCTTCCCAGCCGCAACCTGCTCAGCCACAACCCGGGCGTTCCGCAAGCCGTGAACAATGGCGAGCTTCAGTTCTGTTCCATCAATGGAGATCTTCGCTTCGCGCAACCCAGACTCACCACGAACTTCTTCAAACTCCAGGCGGTCGAGCTTCTTTCCGCTGGCCTTCTCGACGGCGTAGCGAAGGACGGCTTCCATCACACCACCGGAGTTGCCGAATATCACTCCGGCGCCGGTGTAGAACCCGAATGGCATGTCGAAGGATTCGGGCTGAAGCGAGTCGAAGACCAGACCGGCAGACTGGATCATGTGTGCCAGTTCCTGCGTGGTCAGCACGTGATCGACATCCGGATCGCCTGAGACGGCGAGCTCAGGCCGCTGCGCTTCGAACTTCTTCGCCGTGCACGGCATGATGGCAACAACCTTCAGGTCTTTGCGGTCGATCTTCAGCTGATCGGGGAGCATGGCTTTGATCAATGAGCCGAACATAGCCTGCGGCGAGCGGCAAGAGGAGAGCTGCGGGAGCAGTTCAGGAAAGTACTGTTCGGCATATTTCACCCATCCAGGACAGCAGGAGGTGAACATGGGAAGATGCTTCCCCTCCTTCTTGCGCTCGAGAAATTCCGTGCCTTCTTCGATCACGGTGAGGTCTGCCGCGAACGACGTGTCGTAAACCTGGTCGAAGCCGAGTTGCTTGAGCGCGGAAACGATGCGGCCGGTAGTGATCTCGCCAGGCTTGAGGCCGAAGCACTCGCCCAATCCTACGCGGACCGCAGGCGCGATCTGAACGACTACTGTCTTCCTCGCATCGGCAAGCAGCGACCAGACCTGATCGACCTCTGGCTTTGGAGTGAGCGCGCCAGTGGGACAGACGCTCGCACATTGGCCGCAGTTGACGCATTCCACGTCGCCAAGCTGCTTGCCGAACGCTGGCTTCACCATCACGTCGTGTCCGCGATGCGCGAAGTCAATGGCGCCGATACCCTGGATCTCGGAGCAGACGCGGACACAGTCGCCGCAAAGCACGCACTTGTTCGGATCGCGGATGAGCGACGCCGAGGAGTCGTCGATCGGCACAGGCTCATGGACTGGCTTGAAGCGGACCTTTCGAATTCCTAGCCGCTGCGCAAGACTTTGCAACTGGCAGTTTGCGCTCCGCGGGCATGTTGGACACTGCTGATCGTGATTCGCCAGCAGCAGCTCGACCGCGATTCGCCGAATCTCACGGATCTCCTGCGTCGTGGTCTTCACCTTCAGCTCCGGTTCCGGAGGCGTCGAACATGCGCCCATCATGCCGCGGCCTTCCACATCGACGAGGCAGAGACGGCACGCGCCGTACACACTCAGTTCGGAGTGATAGCAGAACGTCGGCAGATCAATATTCGCCTTGCGAACGAGTTCGAGCAGGTTACGCTCACCTTCAATCGGCACGCTATGGCCGTCGATCGTTAAAGTAGCTTGCGTAGGCTTGTTCACTGGCTACACTCCCTCGACTGCGTGCAATTTGCAGGCGGTTGCACATGCGCCGCACTTGATGCAGAGTTCCGGATCGATGCGATGCGCCTTCTTCTTTTCCCCGGTGATCGCGCCGGTCGGGCACGATTTGATGCAGACCCCGCAGCCCTTGCAGCGTTCCTCATTAATCTCCGGCTTCAGAAGCGCCTTGCAGCGGCCGGTACGGCAGCGCTTTTCGAAAATGTGCTCCTCGTATTCCTTGCGGAAATAGCGGAGGGTGGAGAGCACTGGGTTAGGAGCCGTCTTGCCGAGGCCGCACAGCGAGCCAACCTGGACTGCACGGCCAAGCTTCTCAAGCAGATCGAGGGTGCCGGCGTCCGCACGTCCTTCAATAACATCGTCGAGAAGAGCCAGAAGCTGCTTTGTCCCCTCGCGGCACAGGACGCACTTTCCGCACGACTCGCGCTGTGTGAACTCCATGAAAAATCGCGCAATGCTTACCATGCAGGTGCGCTCGTTCATCACGACCAGGCCGCCCGATCCGACCATGGCTCCCACAGAGCGTAGGGACTCGTAGGCAAGCGGCAGATCGAGATGATCCTGTGTGAGGCATCCACCGGATGGGCCGCCGATCTGCACGGCCTTGAAGCCGGTCTTCAGGAGCTTGCCGTAATCGTCGGTGACGCCGCCGCCGATGTTCAGGACAATCTCCCGCAGAGTTGTGCCGAACGGGACTTCGACAAGCCCGGTATTGGCGACATGGCCGGTGAGAGCGAACGTTTTGGTGCCGGGAGAATCCTTCGTACCGATACTCTGGAAGACCTCGGGACCTTCGCTGAGAATCCTCGACACGTGCGCCAGCGTCTCGACATTGTTGATGATGGTCGGCTTGCCCCAGAGGCCGCTCTGTGCCGGAAAGGGCGGCTTAGGCGATGGCATGCCGCGCCGGCCTTCGATCGACGCGATCATCGCAGTCTCTTCGCCGCAAACAAATGCGCCGGCGCCTTCCATCACATCGCATTTGATCGACAGGCCGCTGCCAAAGACGTTGTCGCCAAGAATGCCTTCGCGCTCGGCATCAGCAACGGCTCGGCGCATGCGTTCGACAGCCAACGGATATTCGGCACGGACATAAACGAGTCCTTCATTGGCTCCGATCGCGCGCGCGGCAATCATGATCCCCTCGATCACGCTGTGAGGATTGCCCTCCATCACCGATCGATTCATGAATGCGCCAGGATCGCCTTCGTCGCCGTTGCAGATGACGTATTTTTTCGCCGAGTTCTGCGCGCGAGCGGCTTCCCACTTGCGGCCAGTCGGAAATCCGCCGCCGCCGCGGCCACGCAGGCCGGATTCAGCGATCTTCTTGCAGACCTCCTCGGGCTGCATTTCGAGGAAGGCTTTCTTCGCCGCGCTGTAGCCGCCATGCTGGATGAACTCGTGAATATCTTCGGGATCGAGGAATCCGCATTCGTGCAGCACCCGGCGATTCTGACGCGCATAAAACGGGTTGTCCTCCAAGCCGCGGCAGCTCTTGCGCGTTGCAGGATCTTTATAGAGCAGGCGCTCGACCGCTTGTCGGCCGACGAGCGTCTGCTGCACGATCTCTGGAACGTCCTCTACCCGAACTTTTGTGTAGAGGATGCCGTCGGGGATAACTGAGACGAGCGGACCCATCTGGCAGAAGCCCTGGCATCCGCTCTTCGAGAGCCGCACATCGTGATCGGCGCCTTCGGCCCGGAGTTCGAGAATGACGTTGAGACCCGAGCCCGCCATCTCGCGCTTGAACTGCTCGAAGACTTTCATGGCTCCGTTGGCCATACAGCCTGTACCGGCACAGAGGATGACGCGCCTCAACTGGCTGAGTGATTGATTTTGATTTGAATGCTGAGGGAGGACAACCAGGCCATCGCTACTGGACATGAAGTGCTTCTCCATTTGCCGGCTGCTCGGCAGAAGCGCAACCCGAGTCCGATGCAATCTCGTTTTTCTTGATCTCGTCGACCAGGGCAAGCGCGCGCTCTGGAGTCATGCCGCCGTAAACCTGCTCGTCGATCACCAAAACGGGCGCGAGTCCGCACGCGCCGAGACACGCGACGGTTTCCACTGTGAACAGCATGTCGGCAGAAGACTTGCATTTCTCACTCGTGCCGAGTTTCTCGTGAAGCGCATTCAATACGGGCAGCGAGTGCTTCACGTGGCAGGCGGTCCCGTCGCAGACGCGGATGACGTGCTTGCCCTTTGGCTCAAGCGCAAAGTGCGCATAGAATGTGGCCACGCCGAACACCCGCGCGGGCGGCACATCGAGGGATGTTGCCACAAACGTCAGAACTTCTTCCGGTAAATATTGATATTCATGCTGAATCGCCTGAAGAATCGGTATCAATCCCGAAGGGCGGTAGCCGTAACGGTCCAGGATGTTGCATACCTTTTCAAATTTCCTCGCGCGATCAATTGCAACTGGCGCAGCGGCCATCTCAGTGCGAGCCTCCGTCTTGCTGGATTGGAACCTGGTAACGCCGCACCAGCTTCCAGGAGAGAGAAGCCAGAGACGAGTACAGATCCTCGTTGTGAACAATGATGTGTGCCGGCACTTTAAGACGTACCGGTGCGAAGTTCCAGATTGCCTGGATGCCCCCCCTGACCATTTCATCGGCGATGGCTTGCGCAAATTCAGCCGGCGCGGTGATGATGCCGAGGTGGATGCTCATGCGCTGGGCAAGATCGGCTAACTTTTCAAGCGGGAGGACCGCCTTGCCGTGGATCCAGTGACCAATCTTCTCGGGATCTGCGTCGAATGCAGCGACGATACTGAGCCCGAAATTTGAGAAGCGCTCGTGCCCCAGGAGGGCAGTGCCGAGATTACCAACACCCACGAGGAAAGCCTCGTTCACGTTGTTCCAGCCGAGAAACGCCTCAATCGCCTGAATCAGCTCCAGTACGGAATAGCCGGTTTTCGGCTTGCCGACGATCCCGGTGTACTGCAGATCTTTGCGCACCTGGACAGGAACAAGATTGAGGTCAGTGCCAATGTGGCTGCACGATACGCGATTGATCCCTCTGGTTTTAAGCTCGCTGAGATAGTGGTGGTATTGGGGCAGACGGTTGAGGCTTGGCTGGGGGATTCCGGAGGCGCTGCCCGCTTCGGAAACTGTATGAATCGATAATTTTGTATCGATATTCACATACCGATACTAGGTTTGGTTTCATTCGCAGACCGTGACTGCCATCACGGGCTGGTGTTCACGTCCCTGATTCCGGAACGCTCCTGCCACACCCATAGTCGCCCCGGCCGAGATCGTCGATGTGCATCTGTTACGTATAGCGGCTCTGCTCACTCAGTTCTTTTGCACACTGCGAAGTAGGGCTGGTTCGAGAAGCTCTTATTGAAACCCGGATACATCCACTGCACTCCTTTGCCGTCTTCCAGTTCGAAGTAGTACTCGAGCGCAAACTTGCTCTCGGTGTACTCTCCCGGAATCGCGGCAGTGTAGGCGCCCTGATCGCGAGTGGCATCGATGGTCTTCCAACGCTCCGCCTGGTTTACGTGCCGATAGCAAAGCCGCACTGAGCGCATCCTCGGGATACCTTCTCGATCGGAGATCACAAGCTTCAATGCGAGCGGCTCTCCTGGCGTGAATTTCGCCGGGGGTGTGTGGCTGCTGTCAATTCGGCTGCTCAGCCGTTGTTTCCGCGAAATGTCGCTGACGCTCGCAGTGATCGAGGGCGAGCTTGTCTCGGCGTTGCTCTGCTGAACTCTTGCCTTCATCGCGGCGATGTCAATATCAATTCCGGGCAGCCTGTCGAGCCAGTGGCCTCGGCGCTTGGGGATGCTGCCGTATGAGATGTTTGAGCGATACGTGTTCTTCGCGCGCTCGGCCATTGTCGCCCAGGCATCGCGCGCCTTCTCGTAATGTTCGATCGCTGCATCGGCCGCGTCTGTGTCGTTCGAGTGCTGGAAAATTTCATACTGCACAGCGCTGCGCAGTTTATGCGCGAAGAAGATACCTAATCCGATCTGAATGAGTACATCCTCCTCGATCCGCCGGAATGCGCTTGCGTTACGAGTCTTCACCATGCGCGAGGCGCTGTCCAACCAATGTTTCGCACCATCGATGCACTGCTCGATCCACTGCGCCACCTCGATGGGTGAATACTTCGCGGACATTTCCTGTCGTCCCAGCGATTCAGCATAGTCGGTTATGGTTGAAAACATCTGCGGATCCAGCGGGCTGACAGTTCCAAATACCTTGGGTGTCGGTGTATCTCCGTAGGGAGAGGGCTCACTGCCTTCGACGATCGGCATATTTGTCGGCAGTTCGTACCACAGGTCATGGTTGCTCGCCGAGGGCAGATGCGCCGTGGTCAGCAGCGGGAGGATGCGGGATGCGTGCGCTAAAGACTTTTCTGTCGCCTCAGTCCCTGCACCAAAATCTGCGCGCATAGCTCTGCGCCAGGACTCGGCATCTGCGTCGGGGTTGTACAACTTCCGTCCCCAGACGCGGAAGTAGAGATCGTATTTTTGCCAATCGTGCGGAGGATTGAGTGAGGCGTCAGCGTACGCGCATCGCCCTCCCGGCTGGCCGGATCCTTCGCGCCCTTTAAAGGTGAGAGGTTCCATCAGGTCAATACCAGCCGCTCCGCAAAAGCTTGCCGTTCGCCCATAAGCGGCCGCCATTTCGGGATCCACCGAGAGCAGGTGCCGCTGCGTGCCCGGCCACACACGAAACCACAACTTATAACGCGCTCCTTCGCGAAGGAAATCTGCGTAGCCGTAGCGAGTAAAGCTTCTGGAGCCACTGCTGAATCGGAAGAGAGATTCGTCTTTCCTGGAAAGGTTTCCGTGAGGAATCTCCAAAGGACGAATGTCTGCCTGCTGGTATCCGAGGCTCTGGTGCTCAGCGGAAAATTTAGCTCCCAGCTTGACGGGCATTCCAGTAGCCACGGCAATGTCGATGATCTTGTCATCGACACCTTTTGCGTGCATGTCTATTTCGATTTTTCGCCCTGAATTCGCAATTGCCTCAAAAACCGTCTGCCAGAATCCATAGCTCCCTTCCGGAATCCCGCTTTCGCCATGCACGCGCATGGTCAGGCCCTGAATTTCCGGGCACGCTTTCAGAATGATGGCGAGTGCATCGCGGCAGTAGCTGGCATGATTCTCTGGCGTCAAGCCTTCAATGCGGTGATACGCATTTGGACTATCTGTCCATTGGTAGGCATGCGTCCATATACCGAGTTGAAATTGCAATCCTCTCGCGGCGGTCTCTGCGGCAACGAAGCGCAGCATCTGCAGGTTCTTTTCGCGCTCTGCGGCACTCAGCGGCCTTGGAGCTCCCAGCCTGGTGCCGTCTGCCTCGGCAAGCTGCACGACACGGACTTGTGGATACCCGGGCACCTCAACAACGTAGGGGTACACGAAATGAAAGTAGTCGTCCGTCACCCCGCGTGGAAAGTCATATTCCAGGCCGAAGCCTAGCGTGAATCGATTGAAGCGACTGGCCACCAGACGATCCAGGTACCCGTTCCAGAACTCCTTGTCGTAGTACCAGGGTTTGTCTTCCAGCTCGCTGCAGAAGTAGCGGCTCACACTGCGCAACTCGTTCGCTGGCCTTTCTTCTACGGCGCTCCTCAATTGCAATGACTTCAGCGGATCGCCGCCGTACTTCACCCGCTCAGCCAATTCGAGCAGCGCATATGTAAAACCCCTTGGGTCGTTCGCGGAAACCAGAGTCCCAGGCACTTCACCCACCCGTCCAGGCGCCATCCTTAGGCTCTCCGCTGCAGTACTCGTTTCTCCGCGTGCGAATCCCTTGGCCAGGTGCGATTCCGAATCCGCCAGAACAACGCAAAACTCAGCGCCTTCGATCGCCTCAACTGATCGAACGATTTCGTGTCTCACGCCTTTTGCGTCGAGGGCCTGAGCCAGCTGAGCTATGGCCCTCATTGCAGGAACGCTCGATGCGGCTACATTTTTGGCATCAATCATCAGGCAGACGCGTGCTGTACCCGCGGCAGAGCCGGTGGACGCAAGCCCGCACACCCCGGCGGCACTGGCGAGTTTAAGAAATTCCCTGCGAGCTATATCGCGAACCGGATCGGCCTTCATTGGTCAGAAACTCCGAAATCCATTTGCACCAGAACGAATCCGGGCTGATCTTTCAGGGATTGCGGTTCCACCCCACCTCCGGATTGTCCGCTAGAATAGCAGCCAGCATTGACGTGGTGCTGACACCCGCAGTTCCCTCGCACATATGCTGACGTGTTCCGGACTATTCCGCTTATGAATCGACGATACTTCCTCAAAGAATCCGTCTTGGCAGGCGCTGTCTTCCCTCTGCATAGGGTGACTGGCATGCATCGAGCCAGCGTCTTTGCACCTGCTGGCGAGCAGGGCGTTACTGTTTTGCTGGTGGACACCGACCGCATCACTACTCCGATCGATCAGCGCATCTATGGTCAGTTCCTCGAGCACATCAATCATTCCGTAGTGGATGGGCTCTTCGCTGAACAAATCCGCGGAGCCGGTTTCGAAGGCGAAGACTTCCAAAAGTATTGGGAAACTTCCGCAGAACACGGGGAAGTTGCGGTCGCCGACATGGACTTCCGGAACGGCAAGAAGAGCGTACGTCTTCGGGTTGATAGTGGCAGGGCGGCAATCCGGCAAGGCCGTCTCTTTCTGGACAAGGGAGTAAAGTACGACGGCTCACTGTGGCTGAAACACGAGAATGGATCACCGAAGCTGACGCTCCATTTTAAGAGTGCAGATGGCGACTCGATCGCATCCCTGCCGCTCACGGTCAGCGGCTCGGATTGGCAGGAAGTCCCATTCGCATTCACCAGCCCTGTGCGGGAAACGCAGGCATCCATCGAGATAGCCGCAACGGGAAAAGGTACAGTGCTTCTGGACTTCGTTTCGATGATGCGCTCTGACGCGCGCCACGACGGAATGCTGCGGCCCGACCTGCTGCAGGCTCTGCGCGATCTCAAGCCTTCGTTCATCCGCTGGCCCGGCGGATCGTTTGCTTCCACATACAAATGGGAAGACGGCATCGGCCCTCATGTAGCGCGCCGGTATCATCCCAATCTGATCTGGGGAGGCTACTCCGACTACTACGGCTTCGGAACCGACGAGTTCCTAGGCCTGTGCAAGAAGATCGGCGCCGAGCCTCTGATCGTATTGCCTGCGCCTGGCACCAGGCCAGAGCAGGTCGAATACGCCATGAACTGGGTTCACTACCTGAACGACCCTCCATCAACGCAGTGGGGACAGAAACGAGCTGCGAACGGTCATCCGGAGTCTTATGGAGTGCAGCTGTTTCAGATCGACAACGAGCCTATGAACAACGGCTTTACACCGGAGGCATACGCCGAAAGCGTCAACGTTTACGGCAAACGTTTGCGGGAGCTTGCTCCGAACGCACGAATTGTCGCGTGCGGTCAAAAGCGGTCCAGCGATATGGATTGGAGCGAGAAGGTGATCGACCTCGCTGGAGAGAACTTCGACATCCTGGGCTGCCACAATTACGAGTACGAGCCCGCAAACTTCGAGACTGGTCTAAGGCGTATCCGCGACTACCTTGTAAAGCTACGAGACTACATTCGCGCTTCGAAGCACCCGCGCATTGAAATCGGCGTTCTTGAGTGGAGTCTTCAGCACACCTACGATTGGCGTGCAGGTCTCCATACTGCGGGCAGCCTGATGATGTATGAGGAACTCAGCCCCGGGTTAACCATGACATGCCCTGCATTGCTTATGCGAAACACAACGGACGATCCGAAATGGACATCCTTCATCTACCACGACCACGTTTCATGGTTCCCAGGTGCTGGTTACCTGGTCGAGAAGCTGTTTCGGGAGCACTACGCTGAGCGGTTTCTTGCATCCGCCACGGGCGCAGTCCGGGATGTTACTGACCGGAGCCGTTTGTTTGACAAGATTTCGACTTTCATTCCGGAGAATTGGGTCCCCGGCTCGACCGATGCGATTGCCACGATGAGCACGGACGGACGCCGAATCGTCATCAAGGCAGTCAACTATTCGCCGCAGCGAAATGCCGTGCTGGTTCGGTTGCAAGGATCCAGGGTTCCGGAAAAAGCCGTAGCGACACTGCACACCATCAGTGCAGCATTGACAGATTCAGCATCTCTCGAACACCCGGATGCGATCGCTCCCAAAGTCCAGAGCCTTCAGTACGCGACAGATTTTGCAGTCGATCTGGATCCATACACGGTTGCCGTAGTCGACATCCGAACCGAGTGAAGCGAGCATTTACAGGGATCGATTATCATGGCTCTGCACTGCGATTTCACACTTAATGAAAACACGATTTGCGTTCGGTAAAAGCGGCATCGAAGTTTCAGTCCCGGATAATTGCGCCTGCGACGTAATCGAGAGCAGGGCCGTAAAGCCGCTTGACGATGTGAACGGTGCGTTGCAGCATGCTCTCGACCATCCGCTGGCATCTGTTCCCCTTGGCGAACTTGCCAAAGGCAAAAAGACTGTCGCCATCGTGGTCTGCGACATCACCCGCCCTGCTCCCAATTCCATAACGCTTCCATATGTGCTTGATAGGCTTCACAGGTCGGGCATCAGTCATGACGGAATCACAATTCTGATTGCGACGGGCTTGCATCGTGCCGCCACGCCGGCCGAAGTGGACCAGATCGTCGGCCCAGCCATCGCGAAGTCCTACCGCGTGATCAGCAATGATGCCCGTGCCCACGGGCAGCATCGGTATCTCGGCACCACGAAGCGCGGAACCCCCATTCACATTCACAACTGCCTGGTAAACGCAGACCTTCGCATCACGCTTGGATTTATCGAGCCGCATCTGATGGCCGGCTATTCCGGAGGAAGAAAGCTGGTTGTTCCCGGAGTGGCAGCGGAACCAACCATCAAGGCCATTCACTCGCCCATGTTCATGCGCGAACCGCTGGCCACTGAAGGATCCATCGAAGGCAATCCCCTGCACAATGAGTTGCTCGAGATAGCGCGCATTGCGCGTCACGACTTCATTCTCGATGTCACATTGACTCGCGATCGGCAGATCTCAGGAGTATTCGCAGGCGATCCCGTTGTCGCTCATGCCGCAGGCGTTCGTTTTGTTCAGGAATCCTGCCTTGCTTACCTCGATGAACCGTCTGATCTGGTGATTACAAGTTCAGCAGGTTTCCCTCTCGACCTCACTTTTTATCAAAGCGTCAAGGCAGTCACCGCCGCTCAGCACCTGATCAAGCAAGGTGGAAGAATTCTAGTGTTGGCCGAATGCTCGGAAGGCGTCGGCTCAACCGAGTTCGCGACAAGTCTGAAGAAGATCCAGTCATTTAATGCATACTTGCACGAGATTGCCGTCCCTCCCGTGCAGATCGATCAATGGCAAGTAGAGAAGTTGGCGCTTGCAGCCCTTCGAAGCGAACTCTTCTTCTATGCCCCCGGAGTTCAGGCCGAAGATCTCGGCATCCTCAAAAATCGACATTTTTCCACCCTCCCGGATGCCCTCACAGCAGCCACCGCCGATCTCCCTCGCCGCGTAAGAATTCTTTTGGTGCCCGAAGGGCCATACACCTTTGCGAAGGTGCGACAGTCAATCAGCACAACTCAATGACCGTGCTACACTCAGCGCTGCGTTGCATCCGACTCACATTCCTCAAGCCAAGCGGGCGCCGATGTCCATACCGATCAAGCGCTTCGTAGATCGCGTGCCCGGCGGCATGATGACGTTGCCCCTTGCGGCGGGTGCTCTCCTCACCACATTCGCGCCGAATGCGCCCACATTCTTCGGCTCCTTCACTGGCGCACTCTTCACTGGCTCGTTGCCCATACTTGCCGTGTTTTACGTCTGCATCGGCGCTACCGTTTCAGTCCGATCTCTTCCGAGCGTGCTGAGAAAAGGCGGAGTCCTCCTCGGGACGAAAGTGTTGCTCGGAATTGCGGTCGGAGTTCTCGTCGGGCATTGGATCGGAATCGAGCCGGTAGCAGCAGGATGGTTCTCCGGTTTTTCAACCCTCGCCGTCGTCGCGGCCATCAATGACACCAACGGCGGCTTGTACATGGCCCTGATGAACCAATATGGTCGCGCAGAGGACGCAGCCGCCTACTCCGTCATGTCGCTTGAATCGGGTCCGTTCCTGACCATGGTCACCCTTGGTGTAGCAGGCCTGTCGGCATTTCCCTGGCAGGCCTTGGTTGGCGCGATTTTACCTCTCGCACTCGGCATGCTTCTCGGCAACCTCGATCCCGAACTGCGCGACTTCCTCGGCAATGCTGCGCCGGTGCTCATCCCCTTCTTCGCATTTGCGCTCGGGGCTACCCTGAACCTTAAACTCGTCTGGAAGGCAGGCCTCTCCGGCCTTGCTCTCGGAATCTCGGTGCTGATCCTCTCCGCCTTTTTCCTCGCCATCGCAGACCGGCTCACCGGAGGCAAAGGCACTGCGGGGATAGCCGCCTCAACAACCGCTGGCAATGCCGCCGCTGTTCCTGCGTTGGTAGCCGCGGCGAACCCTAAATACGCTGCCGCAGCTGCTCCCGCGACCGTTCTTGTGGCTTGCAGCGTGATCGTTACTGCAATGGCAGCTCCGTTCGTTACAGCGTGGTGGCATTCGCGGATATCCTCAAAGTAGAGGGCTTTGGAGTTGGACCGTGGCTAGGATGGTGGTGATTGCGGACGACCTGACCGGCGCCGCCGACTGCGTCGCTACCCCGGCCACTCTCGGCTGCAGTGCCGTCGTCCTTTTACATTCTCCTAACCACCTGAATTTCGACGCGGACAGGCCGGATGCGGACATCCTCTCCATCGATGCAAATAGCCGCTGTCTACCCGCTCAACAGGCTACGGAACTAATTGCCGAATTGGTAGATTTGTGCGATTCGCGCAAGGAACACCGCGGCGGATATGTCCTCTTCAAGAAGATTGACTCAACGCTTCGCGGCAACGTGGCGGGTGAGCTTGCCGCTCTGCTGCGCGCTCGTCGCGCCGGCAATCCTTCGAGTTCGCATTTATCAATTCTGATGGCTCCCGCTCTGCCGTCGCAGCGCCGTACAACGGTCGGCGGTCGTCTTATGGTCAATGGAGTTCCTCTAGAGAAAACAGATATCTGGCAAACGGAAGTTTGTACCCCCGAGTCCGATATTCGTCGCCTCCTTGCCGATGCCGGACTTTCCAGCGGACTCGTCTACTTGAACACTGTCCGGAGCGGGTTGGCCAATCTTCGACAAGCCGTTCGGCAAGCCGCGAGCCACGTCGACGTTGTGGTCTGCGATGCGGAATCAGATAGCGATCTTCGCGCGATCATTGAGGCCTCCCTCGGCGATCCAGCGCTCACGGCATTCGCAGGGTCCGCTGGTCTGGCCTCTCAAATCCCGCAGGCAATAAGGATGGTGCCTGACACTGAACGTCGTGTATGGTGCTTCGCACGGGGCTCCACGCTTTTCGTGGTCGGTACCACCGCATCTGTCTCGCGTCAACAGGCGCGGTTCCTTCAAGCGATTCCGGAGATAGCAACGTTCCATGCGACGCCTGCAGGCCTTCTCAATTCATCGATCATGCACACCGAAATCACGCAAAGTCTTCAGGCCGGCCGCGATGTGCTTCTCGTGTTGGATGAAGGAGAGCATTGCTCGAACCATGATGCGCAGTTCCTGCCTCAAGCTCTCTCTGCACTACTCTCAGATTGTCCCCGGTTCTTAGGTGGACTCGTGGCGACTGGCGGAGACACAGCAAGAGCAACCCTCGATGCTCTCGGAATCCATCGATTGCGTCTGCTCGGAGAAGTTGAAGCGGGATTGCCATTCTCGGTCGCCGACCGTTGGATACGTCCCCTGCCCGTAATTACAAAAGCAGGTGCATTCGGCTCGCCACAGGCCCTCGTTCGCTGCCACCAGTTTTTACGCGAACTCGAACGCGCGCGCACGTCTCCATTCGAAGCATCCGTTGTTGCACCACGAGAGTTGATTATGCAAAAACCAATTGTTGCAATCACGATGGGCGATGCCGCCGGCGTTGGTCCCGAAATCATTATGAAAAGCCTGTCTCATCCCGAGGTACATGAGCTGTGTTGCCCACTGGTGATTGGCGATGCCGATCGTTTGCGCTCCGCCGGAGCTATCGTTAGCTCTCAACTGGAGGTGCACGGGCTGCCGGACTCACAACTCGAAAATGCGACGTTCAGCAACGGTACGGTCAATTGTGTTGATCTCAAGCTGCTACCGGCGCATCTTCCCTGGGGAAGACTCTCGCGCGAAGCTGGCGAAGCCGCCTATCGATATCTGGAGCTAGCCGCGCGTTTGGCCATGGAAGGACGCGTCGCCACCATTTGCACGGCACCTCTAAATAAGGAAGCAATGCAATCTGCCGGACACAAGTTTCCCGGCCACACTGAAGCTCTCGCCCACCTCACTGGAACTCCTGAAGTCTCCATGATGCTGACCACCCCGAAACTGAAGGTATTGCACGTAACCACGCACATCGGGCTCATCGATGCAATCGCGCGCATCGAGCCCGGTCTTGTGGAACGCACCATCGCACGCGGACAGGAGGCACTTGAAAGATCCGGGATCACAAACCCGCGCATTGGCGTTTGTGGCATCAATCCGCACGCCGGGGAGAATGGCCTATTCGGACACGGTGAAGAAGAAGAAAAAATCGTGCCGGCAATCGAGGCGTGTCGCAAGCGCGGCTGGAACATCGAGGGTCCGCTCCCGGCCGACACACTCTTCTACCGCGCACAGCGCGGCGACTTCGACCTGGTGATCGCCATGTACCACGATCAAGGCCACGGACCGGTGAAAGTCCTCGGACTCGAGTCCGGCGTAAACATCACCATCGGTCTACCCGTGGTGAGGACATCCGTCGATCACGGCACTGCGTTCGATATTGCAGGAACGGGAAAAGCGGATGAACGCAGCCTGATCGAAGCCATCCGCCAGGCCGTTCAGCTCGCACCAAAATGGCACCCGGGCTCCACTGGTTTCAGATAGAACTCACACCGTGAAAATCTGTCGCAAATTGGTCAGAAGCTTGGAGCCGAATCTCTCGATTGTCCGCCGATTATTGTGAGCGGCCTACCTAACAATCAAGCATCATCATAATCATCAATAAACTCGCCGCTTCTCTTACTCCACCGTCACCGACTTCGCCAGATTTCGCGGCTGATCCACATCGCATCCGCGCCGAACAGCAATGTAGTACGCCAGCAATTGCATCGGCACAATCTCAATCAGCGGCGACAGCAACTCAAAAACTGATGGGACATGGATCACGTGTTCCACGAGCTGCCCGATGGTCTTATCCCCCTCCGTGGCCACTGCAATCACCCGCCCCGACCGCGCCGTCACTTCCTGGATGTTTGAAAGCGTCTTCTCATACCGCAGCTTCGACGCCGGATCACCTTTATCCCGCGTCGCCAGCACCACCACCGGCAGCGTCTCATCAATCAACGCATTCGGGCCGTGCTTCATCTCCCCCGCCGGATATCCCTCCGCATGGATATACGAAATCTCCTTTAGCTTCAGTGCCCCTTCCAGTGCAATCGGAAAGTGGATTCCCCGTCCCAGGTACAAAAAGTCGCGCGCATTCGCAAAGCTCGATGCCAACTGCTCGCACTGGCCCGAACAACTCTTCAGCACCTCTTCAATCTTCGCAGGAACTCGACTCAGCTCCTCGATCAACTCAATCGACCGCTCCTTGTTCAGCCGCCCGCGAAGCTGCCCCAGCTTCAGCGCCAGCAAAAATAGCGCTGTCAACTGCGCAGTAAATGCCTTCGTCGAAGCGACGCCGATCTCTGGCCCCGCATGTGTATAGATGGCACCATGCGCCTCGCGCGCTACCATCGCGCCCACCACGTTGCAAATGGCCACCGTCTTTGATCCCAGCGTTTTCATCTCCCGCTGGGCCGCCAGCGTGTCCGCCGTTTCACCCGATTGCGTAATCAACAGCCCCAGCGCATTCCTGTCCGGAATCGGATTCCGATATCGGTACTCGCTCGCGTAGTCCACATCTACCGGCATGCGCGCCAGCCGCTCGATCATGTATTTCCCTGCAAGCGCCGCATGCCAGCTTGTCCCACACGCCGCAATGTTGATGCTCGAAGCCCCTGCCAGCTCCTCGTCATCAATCTCCATCTCGCCCAGAAAAATGCTTCCTGAATCCAGGCTCACCCGTCCCAGCGTCGTATCCCGAATCGCCCGCGGCTGCTCCCAGATTTCTTTCAACATGAAATGCTTGTAGCCGCCCTTTTCCGCCTGGATCGGGTCCCACTGGATCCTCTGCACCTGCCGCTCGATCGGCTTCCCGCTGAAGTCCGTGAGCTTCACGCCATCCAGCGTCAGAATCGCCATATCCCCATCGGCAAGGAAATAAATATCCCGCGTGTGATGCAGAATCCCCGGCACATCCGATGCCACAAAGTACTCGCCGTCGCCCACGCCAATCACCACGGGAGGCCCCGACCGTGCCGCAATAATTTTGTCCGGCTCAGCCGACGACAGAATCCCCAGCGCGAACGCTCCCGTCAGATGCTTCACTGCTTTCCGCACAGCATCTTCGAGCGCAATCTTCGCCCCGTCCTTCTCCGCCTCTTTCTGGATCTCCTCAATGAGGTGCGCAATGATCTCGGTATCGGTTTCGGTAACGAACTTGTGCCCTTTGGCCGTCAGTTCGCGCTTCAGCTCCAGGTAGTTCTCCACAATCCCGTTGTGCACCACGACAATCCGCCCCGAACAGTCCCTGTGCGGATGCGCATTCTCCTCCGTCGGCCGTCCGTGCGTCGCCCAGCGCGTATGCCCAATGCCGAACGTCCCCTCCAGCGGCTTCTCGCGCAACACCTCTTCCAGGTTGCCCAGCTTCCCCGGCGCGCGGCACACCTCCAGCAGAGCTGTATTCGGACCGCCTACCGCAATCCCCGCCGAGTCATACCCGCGATACTCCAACCGCCGCAGACCTTCAATAATGACGGGCACAACTTTCTGACGCCCGACATACCCTACGATTCCGCACATGCCCTGATTCTATGCGACATTCGCACATACGCTGCAGTTGGCAGACGTGCTGGGTGGTGTCTGGCATTCGAGTTGGCCGCCTCGCTTTCTTTCTTAGGACTGAAACGATGTATAGACCATCGACACTATTGCTGACAGGGGACCATCACACGGCCACACGGGGGGGCAGAAGTCATCGGAGCTAGGCCTCTCACCTTCAGCACGCCAACACTACCACCATCGTAATCAGCCCAGTCATCTGGGTAACCTCGAATCGGTAATTTGAAAGTTCTCGGATTCAAGCTGATGATTGAGATGGATTTGAGATGTTCTCCGCGAGACAACAGGTCGGTCGAGCCAGCGGTGGATGTTCAAGGATGCCCCGCTTCCGTTTCGAGAGAAATTCACGTTTTCAGAAACTCGTTTTAATTTTCCCGGGGGTACGATTCCTGCCATGAAAGCATACGCAATCAACTACGGTCTGGACCTGAGCACACATGTCAAAGTTCAATACTCAGCGCAGCCGACTCCCAAATCTCGTTATTCAACCAGGGAACAAGCGGCACAGGATTGCGTTCGCCTGAATCAGAGCCGCCATCACGTCGGATCGCATTGCTGCGCGTTCGCCGTCGACAAGCTCCCTGAAGGCGATTTCGGCATCATCTGCGCCTGCCATCCCATGCGGGCGCCCCTCGTCTGAAACGCTGGAACAGCTGCTATCCTCATGCGATTGCATCTGAGCTGCGCCTGGGAACCTCTCTCCCCACACGCCTGGACCGAGCGGACTCAAGGCGTTCGATTTAGGTCTGATCCCGCTGGCCAAAATCGCGACAGCTGTTTTGCAGAGAGTTTGTGCGTTCTGTTGCACAATGCGTAAGGTAAGGGAAGAAAACTTGAGGCATGTCTCTCCTACCTGTTCAGTCGGGTCACTCTGCTTAATTCCTTTATTTTCATGTATTTGACATCTAGTCTATATATAAGAATCGTTTACAACCGCCTCTTGCCGTAAAGCACTGAAAACACAAGCCACACACGTGGGGGAGGGGCCGACGCCTGCTGGCTGCAGCAGTTTGGGTCAAGCAAGCCAGAGGTCAGCCTTGCCAACCTTCGCTCAAGGCGAATGCCCCTTCGAAGTGCTCGAATTCACGGTCTTGGCCCGGCACCAGGTACACGCTGATCACATCGAAGCGCACCGTCGGTAAAGTCTTCTGCGGAAGTTGCCGCACATACCGCCGCGCCAGTCTGCGCAGCACATTGCGCTTATGATCATCCACCGCAGCTTCGGCCGGGGTCATATCCCGAGCCGTGCGCGTCTTTACTTCAACAAAGCACAACACTGGCCCGTGCCAGGCAATCAGATCAACATCACCCGGTACCTCGCCCGACGACCATCGCCGCGCCACAACCCTATATCCCTTCCGCAAGAGAAAGAAGAGGACTGCGTCTTCACCATCAACGCCAACAGTGAGATGTGCCGGGGCGGAGTCGCGGCCGCGTTTGCGCGCAATCCGGTTGAGACTTGCGAGCGTCCGCTCCAGCCACCGCAGGCGCATCATCCTCGGGGAATCCATGTGGCTGATTCTGCGCTTTCTTGCGGCGCTCCGCCGTATCGCTGCGCACACCGATCACTTGTAATCAGCTCTAGAGCAGCTTGCCAAGAATCGATTGAAGCAGCGATCCCGTTTCCGGCGCCGGAGTTCCTGTCACCTGCCC
>DATNFD010000225.1:0-5722 GCA_035606555.1 Occallatibacter sp. | reverse complement strand
CAGGCGTTTTCATCGTTATTCGACCGTCATGGTCGCTCTCTTCGTGATGGTGGCCGTCAGCCTCTCCGCACAGGAAAAGACCCGCCGCGGCCGCAAATACAAGCCGCCGCCGCCCACCGCAAAGATTGAAATCACAGTTTTGCGCGCCTCAGACTCTAAGCCTATCGAGAATGCGGCCGTCATCTTCCACGTCGACATGGATGGTGACAAAGGAAATATGGAACTGAAGACGAACGAGGATGGCAAGTCTGTGATTGACGTGCTTCCTATCGGCTCCGTCATGCGCCTGCAGATTATTGCCAAGGGTTACCAAACCTACGGGCAGGACTACAAGATCGAGAAGCCCGAGATGGCCTTGGCCGTCCACATGAGGCGCCCAACTGAGCAGTACTCCATCTACAAGGACCACGACGGCAAAGACGGAAACGCCGAGAATGACAAGAATAAAGACTCGGACGAGCCGAAGGATCAACCCAAAGACAAACCCGCTCCCGAAAGCCAGTCCAAGCCGCAATCGAAATAATCTGCATCAAACCTCGGCAGAAAGTTCTTACCTGAGGGATCCGCGATGACCAGCGCACCACTTCAAGGAAAAGCGGCGCTGGTCACAGGAGGCGCTTGCCGCATCGGCCGCGAAATCGCGCTTCAACTCGCTGCCGCCGGCGCTGAAGTGACAGTTACATATCGCACCTCGCGTCACGAAGCCGAAGAGACCATTAAAGCCATCAAAGACTTAGGTCGCCTCGCGATTGCGGTTGAATGTGATGTTCGTCAAGAAGACTCAGTTCGCGATGCAGTCGTCGCTGCCGTGAACTTTCACGGGCATCTCGACGTCCTGGTCAACAATGCCGCGGTTTTTCAGAGCGTTCCCTTGGAAGAGCTGACCCTCGAGCAGTGGGACACCGTTTTTGCCACAAATGCGCGCGGTCCGTTTCTCGTCGCGCGCCAGGCCATTTCACACCTTCGGAAATCCGAAGGCCGCATCATCAACATCGGTTCTCTCGGCGGAATCCATGCCTGGGCAACTCACGCTCATTACTGCTCGTCGAAGGCTGCATTGCACATGCTTACTCAGGCAATGGCAAAGGCCTTCGCGCCGGAAGTAGCCGTGAATTGTGTAGCTCCAGGATGGATTGACTTAGGGGAAGAGAACTATCAGGAAACAGTTCAGCGTTTTGCCGCGAAGACCCCGATGAAGCGCAACGGCACCGCGCAGGACGTAGCTGAAGCAGTCGTTTTCTTTGCGTCTGCCCCCAGCTTTATCACCGGTCAGGTTCTAGCCGTCGATGGCGGACTGGGCTTGTAGCTGCACAGGTATTCAAGAAAGAATCAGCGTCCGAACAAACGGCTCCAGAAGCTTCGGCCATTCGTGGTACGTTTCTTTTCGGCATCTCTGCCAAACACGAGCGGAACTTCTTCCCAAAGGCCAATTGGTTCTGGCTGCACAGGCCACTTTGCACCGTCCACTGCTGCTCGCGGATTCGTCACGTAAAGCCTGCGTGCCGTTTCTTCACCAGCTTTGGCCTCCACGTAGTCATAACCCTTCTTGAGATGGAGCGGACGCCATTCAGGATGGTGCGCGTCGCTTGCCATGAAGTGGACCCAGTTGCGTTCCAGCAATGCATCCGCAAACGCCTTTGCCACTTTTCCGAATCGACCGTAGATTGAAGCGGACGTAACCTGAACAAGGCATCCGTCACGCATGAATTCTGCCAGCCGTTCCGGATGGTGTTGCAGAAAAGGATTTCGTTCAGGATGCGTAATGATCAATGTGTAGCCTGCGTTGCGCAGCCGGTGCATCGATTCAGCAAGCTGCGCCGAAATCAGCAGGTCGGGAAACTCGATCAGAAGGTAACCTTTGCCATCGATTGAGTAGCGCAGGGGATTGGCGAGGGCATCCTCAATGTTGGCCGCGTTCATGTGGAAGTCGCAGGCCAGGCTCAGACCGAGTTGACCATCCAGTTCCGCTCGCAACTCCTCCAAACGAGCTTTGTTCACTTCGGTTTGATAAGGGAAAGTTTCGCTCGCATGAGGACTGCAAACCAGGTGTGTGACGCCCTCGTCGATCGCCATCTGGGCCAATTCCAGAGACGTCTTAAAATCGGGCGCGCCATCATCCACTCCGTAGATCAGGTGTGTGTGGATGTCGATCAATGGATTCCGTCTTTCTTCACGACCGTCTGTCTAGCGCGTTGCAAGAGCCTCAATCATTGATTCGAAGATCTTCCATCCATCACTGGAGCCCAGCAGAGTCTCGCTCGAGCGGTCCGGATGCGGCATCATTCCGAGCACGTTGCGTTGCTCATTCAGAATGCCTGCGATATTTGCCAGCGAACCGTTTGGGTTCGCATCGGGTGTGATTTCGCCCTGCGGAGTGGCATAGCGGAATGCTATTCGATCTTCTGCTTCAAGCCGAGCCAGTTCTTCGGGCGTGCAGAAGTAGTTGCCTTCCATATGCCCAATCGGAATCTGCAGAACCTCGCCTTTAGTCAGCTTGTTCGTGAACCGGCTGTTTGTTGTCTCCGTCCGGAGATGCACCTGCTTACAGATGTACTTGAGACCCGCATTGCGCATCAATGCACCGGGAAGCAGACCCGATTCAGCAAGGATCTGAAACCCATTGCAAATGCCGAGCACAAGACCGCCACTCGCTGCAAACTTCTGCACTGCGCCCATTACAGGCGAAAACCGTGCAATCGCGCCCGTCCGCAGGTAGTCTCCGTACGCGAAGCCGCCCGGAACCAGCACCGCATCAACTCCCTGAAGGTCGTCCGAATCGTGCCAGAGAAATGTCACTGGCTGATGGGCGATCTCGGCGATCACGTTGTAGGTGTCGTGATCGCAATTGGATCCCGGGAACACAAGTACGCCGAATTTCATGTCTCTAGGTTATCAGTTTGTTAACACGGATTAATTATTCAGGAGAAAGAGGGAATCAGAGAGCACAGGACCCTCAAACGGTAGGATCAGCCAGACACCACCTTTTGCATACGTTTCTGGGATTCCCTTGCAAACCTGTGCTGGAAGGCGCGGGTTATCGGATAACCAAGGATCGCCATCCAATTGCGTGGTTTTGAGACCGCTTCCAGTTCATAGCAAACTATTTCGGTGCTCGGGTCGAAGGTCAGCAGGAATCGCTCTTCCCCTTCTTCGATGTGGTGCTGAGCGGTTCTGTAAATAAATCCAAAGGCGTGAGTGTCTCTCGTTACGGAGATGATTCTGCTCAGATTCAAGGACCACAAGCCCAGCGAATGGACTTCAACTGCAACAATCCGGCTGACCTCAATACGGGCAGTTGGATTTGCGACTCTCATCCAACCCAGCTCGAATTGTCGCCATTGTTCGAAAGCTCGGACTGCGGCTTCGAAGACGTTCACTCCCGTGCCGATCCTGGTGCGTAACAGATCATGGGAGAATCCCGTGGGCAAACTTGACCCTTGCAACCCGCGTAGAGGATGAAGCAGCCCTCCCCTGGATTCGGTAAGCGAACAAACTTCGACTGCGCTGTCGATTTCTTGAGCCGTAGGCTTGCTGAGCCTGAACACCGATTCAGTATGTCAGCTGTAGCTGCAGTCCTTTTGCATCGTCGCTTACGAGTGCGGTTACGCGGTGGTGCTCGGCATCGAAGTTCGTCGTCACCGGAGTCGCGCCCGGATGATCAAGCAGCGTAACGCTTGCGCTCGTATACGGCTTCGTTGCACCGTAGACCTCGATAGAAAGTAGTTTCCACCAAGGCTCGAATGTACCCTCGCGAGGCGCCACGGTAACAATCAGGCCCTGTGCGCTCAACCTGCATGCAAAGTTAGCGCGCAGGAAATCGCCCTTCTTGAAGTCGTAGCTGACGCCGTCATCGAGATAAAGTGCGCCGCTGCAGTCCGCACCGTAGGTCGTCGGCGGATAGACTCGCAACGTCAGCGGACCTTGAGGTTTTTCATCGGTGCTCTGGATGAGTGGCTGCTCGGGCACAATCGATCCAGCTCGAACGAATACTGGCAGAGTCTCGAGCGTGCGGTGAATGTGCACTTCTGGTTGAGAGATCGCAGCATTGTCAATACCTTTGCGTCCTGAACTCGGATCAATCCGCGAGCCTGTCCAGTAGTCGTACCAACTCGATGGCGGCAATGCGACCGAGTAGTCGTCCACCTCATCCGGGAACGGACTCTGTGCAACGAGCAGGTCTCCACCGACCATGAACGCATTGCCTGTGCTCAAGTCGAGCGGTCCTGCGTCTGCTGCGCCGTGAGGAAACTCCATAAAGAGAGGCCGCATGATCGGCAGACCTGTCCGGCTCATTTCCTCCGCCGTGGTGTAGAGGTAAGGCATCAGCCGGTAACGCTCTTCGATGTAGCGGCGACGAAGACTTACGTCCTCGGCCGTTCCGTTTTCCCAGGGTTCCTGCGGATTTGTGCCGGTTGCAGTATGATCGCGATCGATCGGGTGGAATGCCGCCACTTCAAGCCAGCGTGTGAGGAGCTCCGGTTGCGGAGAGCCGGCAAACCCACCTACATCGGCGCCGGACATTGCGAAGCCACTCAGGCCGAGATTCACAAGCTGGGGCGTCGTCTGCCGCAGATGATCCCATGTGCTGGAGTTGTCCCCAGACCACGTGGCTGCGTAGCGATGGCCGCCGGCGAAACTTGCGCGGGTCATGACGAACGGACGCGTGTTTGGTTGCAACTTCAGAAGGCCTTCGAACGTACCCCGTGAGTTCTGCATTCCGAAAATGTTATGAACCTCGAGATGGTTCGTTGTTCGCGTCGTGAAGCCAGGTTCCTCGATGCGGTGTTGAACGTCATCAGGCATCGTCTTCGATGGAACCAGAAAGATCGCGGGCTCGTTCATGTCGTTCCAGAAACCGGCAACGCCTTTGTTCACGAAGTCGGCATACAGGGTTCCCCACCAATCGCGTGATGCCTTGCGGGTGAAATCAGGGAACACTGCTTTTCCGGGCCACACTACGCCCTCGTAGATGGAACCGTCGGGATTCTTTACGAAGTGATCGCCTGCTATCCCTTCATCGAACGGCTTGTAATGCGCCACCGGCTGGTCGGCAATATGCAGATCGGTGATGACGACGGTGCGGATGTGTTCTGCACGCAGGTCCTTGATCATTTGTTCGAAGGTGGGGAAGCGCTCCGGATCAACGGTGAACGGCCAGTTTTTGTACTGGAAGTCGATGTCAAGCCAGATCACGTCTGCCGGAATGCGCTCGCTTCTCAGCCGGTCGGCGATGCGTTTGACTTCAGACTCGGGATAGTAGCTGTAGCGCGATTGCTGATAGCCCAATGCCCAGATTGGCGGCATGGGCGTCGTTCCGACCAACCATGCCCACGTTTCGAGAACCTGCTTTGGTTCGGGGCCATACACGATGTAGAAGTCGAGAGGCCCGGCCTCCGAGCCGAACGAGTATGCGTCCCGATATTCCTTGTTGAACTCGAAACTGGAGCGCCAGGTGTTGTCGAGAAAAATACCTGCGCACACGCCCTTGCGGAACATTATGAACCAGGGAATCGACTTGTAGATGGGATCAGTAGATTGCTGCCACCCAAACGCGTCGGTGTTCCAATCGGTGAAAGCCTCATTGCGACGATCGAGAGGGCCCGGTTTGTCGCCGAGGCCAAAGTAATGTTCATCGTCCGGAGACTTCATGTAAACCCGAAAAGAAGATCCGTGGTACTCGATCGGGCGACCCGGAAGATCCTGAACGATGACGTGACCGGAA
>DATNFD010000224.1:0-36555 GCA_035606555.1 Occallatibacter sp. | reverse complement strand
CTGTGCTTGATGCTCCATCTGGTTCATGTGCATCGCATGATCATGACTCTGCGCCAACGCCGCACCTGGCGAGATCGCACAGAGTAATCCAAGCACTGCCAGACGTGGGACTTCAAAGGCTTGGGATACATTGGTAGCTTTCATACTTTGCCTCTTATTGCAGGAAACTCCTTACTTGATCAGAAGATAAGAGTGAAAGAGACAGGCAGCAGTGACAAAAGTCCCTCGGTTACTTTCTATTCGTTCGAACCGTTTACTTGCCATTTGCCCCTGTCGGTTCAGCATCTCTTAACAACATCCTTCAACGTTCCCTCTCAGCGTCGCCCTAAGAGCAGATTCGGACAATGAACCGGCGGTAATCTCGCGGTTCACATTTGTCATCTTGCAGTGTTTGAAGGGGTGCGGCTGAATCGAAAAGAGGCTTTGTAATCCGATGAGAATGCGGAGGTTTACGGAAAGAGACCTGATCAAAGCGCGGTGCAAACTGTCAGAGTCGCCTGTCACTCCACGCGGCCGCACAACGACCTTAGCGCAAGTCCGACCAAGAGTTTCGGAATTAGCGCCCAAGAGGAAGCGCGAAACTGGTTGAACGCCAAATGGAATGGGAGATTCCCGGGCTTTGCCCCAAAGCCAGCAGAAATTTGACCGGCCCGGTGTGATCGCAATTCCTTTCTCACTTCCTGCACAGCGGCAGGCGGCCCGGCTAAAGCCGTGCCCTTGTCAGAAAGCCGCTCCGATGTGGTTTTTCGCAGCCTGTTAAAGCCGTGCCTCTTACAAAGCACAGAATTACGCGCAACCGCTTAGACGTTAACAGCGGCGTTCCTTCGGGGCCTTATGGTGTGGTTTGTCGTGATTCCCCCAGCAAGTACCCCCCTCCTTCGCGGCGGTATGAACATACTATTGAGGCGCCACACTCCGGAAAGCAACACTGAGGTCAGTCTGATTTGTATTTCCTCAGGTGTGAGAATGATTCCTTTTGGTGCTGAACATCGGGCCGTCCATTACCCTGAGGATCGCCGTTTTCGAATCTGGATCAGGCCCTCCATCGCGGTCGGCACTGCCGTGGTCATTGCATTGTTAGTTGCCATGGCGTGGATCGAACTAGGCATCGCGGGGCTTCCGCGCATTCCAGCCGTTCCCGTCGTCTATCCCAACAACTTCGCAGGGCCACACGGGTTTCCGCTTTGGGTTCGGTATTGTCATTTTTTCAATTTCCTCTTCGTCACCCTCCTGATCCGCAGCGGGCTTTCCATCCTGGCCGACCATCCGCGACTCTATTTCAACGATGACTGCACGCCAGGGAGCGAGTGGATCCGATTCACGCCCATCAAGGTTCCTCGCGGCCGGCTCTGGACAGCGAAAGACGATGCGCGCTATTTATCGCCGCTCATCGGAACGCCCGGATACCGGCACACGATCGGTATCGCACGCGTTTGGCACTTCATTGAGAACGTGCTGAAGCCGCAATGTCTGCTCGCATCGGAGATGAACGACAAGCCCCTGGCGGCTGTCTACGGTGCGCCTCTGCGGCTCCGTGTTGAGAATCAACTTGGCTACAAGATGGTGAAGTGGATCGAGCGCATCGATTTCGTCGAATCGGAAAAGAAGCTGGGCAAGGGGGAAGGCGGAAAGAACGAAGACGAGGAGTATTTCGACCTGTTACCGAATATTTAACCGAAAAGGGCGAGGAACGCCGGGAGGAGAAACATGGCTACCACTACACAAACCGTTCGTGAGATTGCACAGACCCAGCCGTCATCGATACGTGTGTTCGAGCAGTTTGGAATCGAGTACTGCTGCGGAGGCGGCGAGCGGCTGATCGAGGCGTGCGCGGCCAAGGACGTTGACGTCGATGCCGTGATCTCTGCGCTCGAGGCTGCTCTCCGCAACGAGAATCCACAAGTGAAAGACTGGACGAAGGAATCTCTCGCGAGCCTGACGAAGCACATCGTGGCCACTCATCACGCCTATTGTAAAGAGCAACTTCCGCGGCTATCTGGCCAGGCTATGAAGGTGGTCAAGGCGCACGGGGGGACGAATCCGGAGCTGGCATTGATCCGAACAAGACTGGCCGAACTCGCCGAAGAGCTTACTGAGCACCTGGCGGTAGAAGAGATTGTCGTATTCCCCATGATCGTGAAGCTTGAAGCAAAAAAGGTAAGCACCGGTGTGGACCCGGAGGAATCTCGCGCCTCTGTCGGGAATCCCCTCGCGGTGCTCATCCAGGAGCACGATAATGCTGGAGTTCTACTCGCCGAGATCCGTAGTCTGGGCCGTGATTTTAACGCGCCGGAATATGCCTGTACGACCTATCGTGCCTTCTTCGAGGGGCTCAAAGAGTTTGAGCACGATCTGCACCGGCATGTTCATCTCGAAAATAACATCCTGTTCCCGCGCGCGATCGAACTCGAGGCGTCCCGCAGTTAGGAGCGTAATCTGCGGTTGACGAGAGACGATCAAGAAGTCTGGGAGCTGATTGCAGCCCACGTGCTTTGTGTAGTTTGACTTGCTGGATCTTTCGCACTTCGCGGCACTGACATGACCATAATCGCCCATGCAATCAGAATTGGTGCTCTTTTCCTGGTCGCCGGATCGATAGAAAAGCGGGTGCATTCGCGCAACATCGAATCCATAGGGTTACCTTTGGTTTGGAATCCTTTCCTCGCCATTGCTCCACCTGATTCGATCTGCAATTGGCAGCATCTTTTGAATAGAGGAGTCCGATAATGGAAAACCCACTTTATCCTGCTGCAACACTCGAAATCGCAAAGAAGCGCGAACAGCTTACGCCGGAAACCCTAAGCGCCTGGCGCGCCTTCAGCCAGCAGGTGTTTGCCGACGGAGCTTTGCCCGCGAAGACGAAGGACCTCATAGCGATTGCCGTTGCTCATGTAACGCAATGCCCGTATTGCATCCGCGCGCACACCAAAAGCGCTCTTGCCAAGGGTGCGACCGACAAGGAGATCATGGAGGCTATCTGGGTTGCGGCGGAGATGCGGGCCGGGGGTGCCATCGCTCACTCGGCACTGGCCATTGACGTGATAAAGGAGCGCGCTTCGCGCGAGGAGGAACGATGACTGTCGCGGCGCACGAGCAACGCGCATTGGTCGACCGGCTCATGTCCGTCTGCGAAGGGGCGTATTCTCCGGGATCTCTATCCACGAGCTATACTCACCGGCGCGTTCACAGTATTCTGCGTTACCGTTTGGCGGCTCCCGACCGATCTATATCTGGATGGCAATGATCTGGCTCTCAGGCAATCTTCTTCATCGTGCTTTGCTAAGGCTCTACGAACTTCCGGATCCCCTTGGTCGTGAGCTCATACGCAAAATCAAAGTTCTCCTACGACTGTTCCAGGTTCGGCGATTGTGTTCGATCCATCATGGATGATGCAGCGCATGTCGAAGGCGACCCGTCTGCAATTGTGCTTGGACTATTAAAGCTTCTGATCTGCCGCTTTAAAGTTGCCGCCAAAGCTTGCGGCCAGGATTGTTTTTTGTTCGAGAACGTGCGCCTTGGCCGAACCCGTAGCGGGACTGGCCGCCGCCGATCGTCTTACAGAGTGCACCTGGCGTCCCCGCGCCAGCCGCCTTAGCCTCGGTACAACGAATGACAATGCCCCCATATTGGCAGGCTCTTCTTGTACCCACACAATCTCATGCGCGTTGCGATAGCGATCCAATGCTGCCGCAATCTCATCAGCCGGCCAAGGGTAGAGCTGCTCGATGAACAAGATTCCGGTATTCGTCTCTTTGCGTCGCGTGCGCTCGGTGCGGAGTTCATGTCCGATTTTGCCGGTGCAGAAGAGCAGACGTTTCGGATTCTTGATTTCCGTTTCCAGCAAGACCTTCTGAAATCGCGGTGCCGCGAAATCGTCTAAACGTGATGCCGCATCGGGGTGGCGCAGCATGCTTTTCGGAGTGAAGGCAATCAGAGGCTTGCGCCAGGAACCGAGGGCTTGTCGACGCAGGAGATGAAAATACTGGGCGGCGGTGGAAGGCTGGCAGATCTGAATGTTGTCGCGCGCGGCCAGCTGCAGGTACCGTTCGATGCGTGCGCTCGAGTGTTCCGGCCCCTGTCCTTCGTAGCCGTGAGGCAGCAGCAGAACCAGTCCACTCAACAAATCCCATTTTTCTTCGCCAGCTGCGATGAACTGATCGATAATGACCTGCGCGCCGTTTGCGAAGTCGCCGAACTGCGCCTCCCACAAGACCAGGGCTTCGGGATAATCACGGCTGAATCCATATTCGTATCCGAGTACAGCGGCTTCGGAAAGAATCGAGTTGTAAACTTCAAACCGCGCCTGATCTGGCGCAAGATTGGCCAGAGGAATATAAGGGGTCTCGGTCTCCGTGTCGATAAGCACACAATGGCGCTGATTGAACGTGCCGCGTCGGCTGTCCTGGCCGCTCAATCGCACGGGAGTTCCATCAAGAACGAGCGATCCGAATGCAAGAGCTTCGGCCGTCGCGTAATCTAGCGGTCGCTTTCCTCGTCCCATCTCTGCCCTTTGTTCGAGCAGCTTTTTAATCTTGGGATGGATGTGAAAGTTATCCGGATAGGTAGATAATCTTACGCTGATCTCTCGCAGACGCTCGGGAACAACGTTTGTGTCCAACTCGTCTTCGCCCTTGTAGCAGCCTCCGTGGTACGGCCCCCAGTATGCGGGCAAAGTTGCGAGCGGGGAGGACTTCTTCGACCGGCTTGCGGCAGTTTGCTCGGCGGTCATTGCGGACTGGATTTCGCCCACTAGCGAGGAGGGGTCAACTCCAATTTGTTTCGCATAGAGCTTGTGCAGCGGAGGATGATCCTTGATGCGCGCGTAGCGAACGGGTTGCGTGATGGTGGGATCATCGATTTCACTATGACCATATCGCCGGTATCCAATTAGGTCCACGAGCACGTCGGTGTGAAAGGTGTAGCGGTAGTCGGCGGCAAACGTGGCTGCGCGGACGACCGTATCCGGATCCTCCGCATTTACGTGCAGTACGGGGATGGCCAGACGCTTGGCCACATCGGAAGCGAAAAGCGACGAGTTCGACTCAGCTGGCCCAGCGGTAAAGCCGATGAGATTGTTCGCGAGAACATGAACGCTCCCGCCTACCGAGAATCCAACCACAGAAGCAAGGTTGAGAGTCTCCGCGCTAATCCCCTGGCCCGCGAAAGCCGCGTCGCCGTGGATGAATACAGGCAGCACACGGTCCTCTCCCTGGGAGCCGAAGCGAGCCTGTTTTGCGCGTGTGCGTCCCATGGCTACCGGATCGACTGATTCAAGGTGGCTGGGATTCGATACCAGATGGAGTTCGGCCGTGCTGCCGCCGGCATCCTTCCATTGACCGGTTGCGCCAATGTGGTATTTCACATCGCCGCTGCCGAGCACGCTGCGCGGGTCGATGTCTTCGAACTTTGAGAAGACTGCGGCCGGTGCAGAGCCGATGACGTTTGCCATCACGTTCAAGCGTCCACGATGGCTCATGGCAAGGATGGTCTGGCTCATGCCCCGCTCGGCTGCGCAATGTAGCAGGGTATCAAGGAACGGAATGAGTACTGTAACGCCTTCGAGCGAGAATCGCTTTGTACCGGGATAACGTGCTTGAAGAACCTGCTCGAAGATGTCGGCGCGAACCAGCAGATCGAGAATGCGCTGCTGGTCCGGCCGCGGTTCTTCGCGCTCGAACCGCTCCTGAATCCACCGGCGCTTTGCGCCATCTGCAATGTGCATGAATTCGATGCCGGCCGTTCCGCAGTATAGTTTTCGCGCCTTATCGGCAATTGGCCCCGTGACGTCAAGTTCTGGAACGGCCTGCGGCTGTAGATATTGCCCTAATGGATCGAGCTTCGCCTGCAGGTAACCCCACCGGCGAAAATCTTCGATTATGCCGTTACTTGTGCGAGATCCAGACTGGACCGGCTCGGCTCTTGCGATCTCATCTTCGATCCTGGTTTCCATATGCATTCACCTGACAATCGGATCCCACAAGAGGCTGGGACTCGAAATACTGCTTTTACGATCTCTAACCTGTCCGATTGTAAGCCTCACTCAATTCGTAAGCGCCCGTGACAGATGTACCTCTTGCCAGGATGCCTGATCCATTTATGACGGTCCCGACTGAGGTAGAAGATGGAGGCCGAAGAAGAATGGTGAGGCGATGATCCAGGCTGAAGTTGGCGGGCGCGGCAAGAATTGACCCAGGGTTTTGGGGTACAGTGCGCTCCAACTCTGCGGGGCATCGTTGGGGCGTCATTCTCGCCGGGAGCGATGAAACACGCCTGCAGCCTCTCACCGGCCTGCATGCGGCGACAATCGGCCGAGCAGTTCTGTCGGTGCGCCGCTGGAATACATTCGTGATGATCGGCAAGGTGGCTGCATTCCTCGGAATGATCCGGAATACCGCACCCGTCCTCTTCGAAACATTCAGGTCCACCCTGCCGCACGGCGGGTTGGGCCCCGACGACCCTGGAATGCAGGTTATCTATGACACGATGGCTCCGTCAGACTTTTCCGAGGTCCTCGCGGTGAGCACGGAACGACTCCGAGTTGCTAGCTGCGGTGAGGTCGGTTGGAGCGACCTGGGCGAGCCAGGCCGGTTCATTGCCGCGTTGGTGAAGAGTGGTAGTGAGAACCCGTGGGCAGTGGCGGATACGTGTACCAGATGCGGTGTCACCCACGAGCAGATCGTCACATTGTCTGGGCAGGAGAAGAGCAACGCCTCACTGCATGAAACCGCGTTGCATGGTTCGTCGTTGTGCTCTCGCTAAGAATGTGAGCGCAACGACTGGATTGCGACTGATCCCATCCCATCGATCCACCTTATGCGGTCGCCGGGGCAATGCCCCAAGCGGTCAGATCCAGACGGAACGGCGGACCCGTAAGCAAATCGAAACTCAAAGACTTCATTGGCGCTCGAATGCATTGAGAAGGGCAGGGGTCGCTGCTCGCTGCCCTTCCCATGGATTATTCTCTGACTGGACCCGATGGCCGGTATGGGAAGAAGGTTAGTGCCCGTAGTGCGTGGCGTTGATTTCCGCGAAGTGCCTCCATTTCTCGGGTAAGTCATCGGCAGCATAGATGGCGGACACAGGGCATGCCGGCACGCAGGCGCCGCAGTCAATACATTCCACCGGATCGATGTAGAGTTGCGGCTCCGTCCCAAATGTTGGTTCATCCTTCCTTGGGTGAATGCAATCCACGGGGCAGGCGTCTACACAAGCAGTATCTTTAGTTCCGATGCACGGCTCAGCAATAACGAATGCCATAATCGACAACCTCCTGAATCCAGCGTAGGTAAACCTGACTCTGAGGAGCAGTGACAAAAGTCGTTTGCGACGTGCGGATGGATAAGGTACTTCGTAGGATATCCATCCGCTCATGCAGGACTTCAGAGCGACGGACGGGCCAGGTCAGGCGCTTATCGCGATTACTGGATGCCCCACAACGACTGCGGTACGGCGCTTGGAGAAGTCTCAGTACCATTCAGCGGTGCGATACGGCTGACCCGAATGCGAAAGATCCCTGGCTCTCGCACGATGTAATCCCAGGTGAGTTGGTGCGGGCGCATCGCTTCCATTTGTCCGTGTAAGGGAACCGGATCGTGATCGTTGATCAGCACGAACGACTGTCCGACCTCGAGTGCGTCGAATTTCGCAAATACGAGCGGATGACGCTGGAAGCGCTCTACGTTGCGCAGGTCCAGTTCTTCAGTTTGCTTTTCCATTGGGGAAGATTGCTCCTATACGTTGGATTGATCTCTCACTGCCACTACACTATGCCTCGGACACAGGGATCGCCGTGACAAAAGTCACTATCAGGCCTGTGGCGAGAAGAGAATTCAATGCAAGTCTCGAAGTTCTGCAAACACCTCGTCTCCTGAACCTACCTGAATCATCGAAACAGGTTCGTTCGAGCGAGGTCGATAATCTCGTCTCCCCGGCCATTGAGGAGCGCCCGGATGAGATACAGATTGAAATCGACGATCTGGTCGAGCTTGAGCGAAGGTGGCATGGCGAGTTCCTGCCGGTTCACGGCAACATCCACCAGAGCGGGACCATCGTGCGCGAAAGCTTCTTCCAAAGCAGGCCGAATCTGTTCGGGATCGTCTACGTGGAAACCAAGCACACCCGCGGCTTTTGCGATCCCGGCAAGATTTGGGTTCACCAGATCCGTCCCATGATTTACGAATCCGGTGGCCTTCATCTCAAGTTCCACAAAGCCAAGCGAGCCGTTGTTGAACACCACAATCTTGACGGGGAGATTCAATTGACGGAGCGAAAGCAGATCGCCCATCAACATAGAGAAACCGCCGTCGCCCGAAAGAGCCACTACCTGGCGGCGTGGATGGGAGACCTGCGCGCCGATGGCTTGTGGCAAGGCATTGGCCATCGAACCGTGATTGAACGAACTGAGCAAGCGCCTATGGCCGTTCATCGCGAGGTAACGCGCTGCCCAGATAACCGGTGTCCCGACATCGATGGTGAAGATTGCATCATCTGCGGCGATTTCATTTAGAACTTTGGCCAGGTACTGGGGATGGATCGGCCGCTGCCCGGGCTTGCCGGTCGCCAGATCGTCGAGAGATTTGCGCGCCTCGCGATAGTGATTGAGACAGGTATCGAGATAGCTGCGGTCGGTTTTCTGCGTGACGCGCGGAAGGAGCGCTGGCAGAGTTTCCGCGATTCCGCCGACCAGTCCAAGGTCGAGATGGCTGCGCCGGCCCAGTTGCTCTTCGCGGATGTCGATCTGTAAGATGCGCGCGTTCTTCGGATAGAACTGCTGGTAAGGAAAGTCCGTGCCCAGCATGAGCAATGCGTCGCAGTTCATCATGGCGTGGTACCCAGAGGCAAAACCCAGTAGGCCCGTCATACCCACGTCGTAAGGATTCTCGTACTCGATAAACTCCTTGCCGCGCATGGCGTGCACGATCGGCGCCTTGAGCTGCTCCGCCAAGGCGATGAGACTGTCATGCGCACCCACGCAACCGGCTCCGGCCAGAATCGTCACGCGCCCAGCATGGTTGAGTTCGGTGGCCATGCGGTCAAGTTCCTCCGGACGGGGAACGATATGCGGCTGCGCAAACGTAAAGTTAACGCGACGGTCATCGTATTCTGCATCGAGCAGGGCGATATCGCCGGGCAGCACAACCACCGCGACCCCACGTTTTGACAGAGCTGTCTGAATTGCGATTTCCAATGTCCGTGGCATTTGGGATGGATTCGAGACCAGTTCGCAATAATGGCTGCACTCTTTAAACAAGAGCTCGGGATGGGTCTCCTGGAAATATCCGCTGCCGATCTCCTGGGAAGGGATATGAGCCGCGATGGCCAGAACGGGCACGCGGCTTCGATGAGCATCATAGAGTCCATTAATGAGGTGCAGATTTCCTGGCCCGCAACTCCCCGCGCAGACCGCTAACTTTCCGGTCAGGGCGGCCTCGGCCCCTGCGGCAAAGGCAGCCGTCTCTTCGTGCCGAACGCCAATCCATTCGATTCCGTTGCGACGGCGGATCGAGTCCGTAATGCCATTCAGGGAGTCACCGGCGACTCCGTAGATTCTCTCTACGCCCGCGGCTGCGAGCACCTCAACGAAAAGCTCTGCCACCCGTTTTGCCATACTTGAAAACCTCCATGCAAGCGGCAGAAAGTGAACTCAAAGCCCGTCTTTCTCGCTCACCAACTCACTTTCTGGTTGAAACGCTGCTGTGATAAAGGCTCTTGCAGCCCCGCTCTTCCCAGCATCGTTCACTGCCTTAGGGGTCGCAGGGATAAAAGTCACATAACGGACCAACTTAGCATATTGCTATACGCAGGCAGATTTAGCTTGATGGCGTGGTGGCCGCGCCGGGTGCATTGTCATGGTCGGAGGCATGGTGGTGAACAAGCGTTATCCTGTCTTCCCTGAGAACAAATGAGTCCATATCTTTGGTCCTGGTATTGCCGCCGACCCAGCCGACCTCCTTGATATTCTTTCCACGCACAAAGCGTACGTACCATACGCGGCCATCGGGAAACACGATCAGGCTGAGTGAGTGAAATGATTGCTTCGCAAGAGCTGTGATGCGCTCTTGTTCCGGGGAGGGGCCGCTCAACAGCGCCTGTTTGCCTATTATTTGCAACTAGACCGATAAGGCAACATCCAACGATGCGATGACGACCCCCAGCCAAATCTTCTGACGAGATCTTGAAGGATTGGTTCGTGCTTCATCATTCGAGGTAATTTGTCCAGGGTACGAGATGCGGCGTGGTTCCGTGTCCGATTGAGGATTGATGGGTGGTTGTTCATAGAGGGCGACTCAATCAGGTGGTTGATTGAATAGTTTCAAGGATTCCCAGCAGAATTGCTACAGGAGAGGGAGGGCAACCCTTCACAGTGTAGTCGACGGGAATGACTTCCGCTACCGCGCCTCGGCTCGCGTAGCTCTTGCCAAAGATTCCACCGCAAGCGCCACAATCGCCAACAGCAACCACGAGCTTTGGATCGGGAACAGCGTCGAAGGTTCTCTTGAGCGCCTCTTCCATGTTGACCGATACCGGGCCGGTCACGAGAAGCAGATCGGCGTGTCGAGGGCTTGCTACAAACTTAATGCCTGTACCTTCGAGGTTGTAGTAGGGATTGTTGAGCGCCTGTATCTCAAGTTCGCATCCATTACAGGAACCCGCATCGACGTGGCGGATCGAGAGAGCACGGCCCAGGACTCTCCTGATGTTGTCTTGGAGGTCTCCTATTGGCAAATCGGATTTGGGCGCGTGGGGACCTTCTTCGGTGAGTATCCCCGTTCGAATCATGCGCGAGAGCGTGTTGATCATTAGAGCCTCAGACGTCGTGCCCACTGTAGGACAGGTTGAAAGACTTGTTGATTAATGGGAAATCGGGCACGAGGTTTCCAAGAATCGCGTATTCGATAAGCGGCCAGTTCTGCCATGAGGAATCGTGCGGATGACATCTGCGAATGCTTCCGTTCGAACCGGTTTCGAGAGCGATGAGCACGGGACCACGCCAGCCCTCAATGGCGCCTATTCCGAGAAGACCCGGTTCGACATCCGGCAGAGCGCTCTGGATCTCGCCCGCGGCCAGGCTCGTCAGAAGCGCACGGCAAATTCGCAGAGATTCGATCACTTCATCGAACCGGACCGCAACCCGCGCGGCCACATCCCCGGATGCTTGCGAAGACGCTTTGACCTTCAGGTTGTCGTAAGGGGGCCATGGAAAATCTGCCCGCAAATCGTGGGGAATGCCCGAGGCGCGAGCAATCAAACCGGCGGCATCGAGACGGTACGCAGTTTCGTGAGACAAGATTCCGGTCTCACGGAAACGGTCCTGAACTCCCGCGTGATTATCGTAGGTATTGCGCATACCGATCACATCGGCTTCAAGGGAACGGTAGTGGTCGAGGAGCAATCGAGGAGCGTCATTCAGCAGATCGGATGCCAGACCGCCCGGCACAACGAAATCCATCAGATAGCGAGCACTGAAGCACGCCCGGTTGGTGCGCAGCAGATCTTCCTTCATGCTCGAAAAATGGGTAAGTCCAATGGCGAAGCCCGCGTCATTCCCAAGCGCCCCCAAATCTCCGAGGTGATTGGCCAACCGTTCATGCTCCAAGGCAAGAGCGCGCAGTTGAAGCGCTCGAGGAGGGCAGATGGTGCCAGTGACCGCTTCGAGAGCGGCGCAGTAGGCCCATGAGTACGCGACTGCAGAGTCGCCGGAGATGCGCGCAGCCAGCCTGTATCCTTCTTTCTGGTCCATCGCTTCAAACAGCTTTTCGATTCCTTTGTGCTTATACCCGAGGCGTTCTTCGAGGCGCAGGACTTTTTCTCCAACTACGGAGAATCGGAAATGTCCCGGCTCAATGGTGCCGGCGTGAACCGGTCCGACTGGAATCTCGTGTACCCCGTCTCCTTCGACCTGGACAAATGAGTACGGTTCGGATACGACGTCAAATTGATTGCTGCGGTCAAAGTCTCGTCGAAGTGGGAACGCATCTTCCGGCCATCCGCCGTGACGCAGCCATCCGCGATGGTCTGGTTCCATACTTTTGATGCCAAGCAAATCGAAAATGGCCCGTTCCATTCGTAAAGCACTCGGGAAGTACTCTCGGAGAGTTGGATAGGTGGGCTTGGTTCCACCTTCCATCTCATGTTCGACGACGATGACGCCACCCGAATGGAGGTAGACGGCAAACACGCGAAAGCGGCCATCGCGATCTCGATCATCAGTTCCCCAGAGGGCGAACAAGCGGCCGCCCGCGGAACGCACTGATTTCGCGATCTCCAGCCATTCGACAGCGCCCACGCGCTTGCGGCTGCTTGGCAGGTTCGACGGCACTGTCTTCGTTCCCTCTTTGAACCCCGGTGTCATAGAATCACCCGATCAGCCGCGCAGCGGCACGATACCATTCCGCCAGCGCGGGCGGAATATAGAGTCCCAAAACTAAGACCATCGCCAAATGAACAAACACGGGCACTAAGGCCGGAGAGTGCGGCAGCTTCGGCGCCTCGCTCTCGCCAAATGCCATCGGCTGGACCTTCATGAAGATTCCGGCAAACGCCACTCCGAGCGCGATGAGAAGAAACGGCGTCGTCCACGGATGCTCTCGCATGGCTGTCGTAAGGATTAGGAATTCACTTGCGAACACACCGAATGGGGGCATGCCGAGGATTGCCAGAGATCCGAGCATCAGGCCCCAACCGATTGTGGGGCTGACTCCAACCAAGCCGCGGATCCCGTCCATTTGTTGCGTCCCGGCTGTTTGAGAGGCATGTCCGGCTGTAAAGAAGATGGAAGACTTGGTGAGCGAGTGAACGGTCATGTGCAGTAGCGCTGCGAAGTTAGCGACAGGGCCGCCCAGGCCAAAAGCAAACGTGATGATGCCCATGTGCTCAATTGACGAGTAGCCGAAGAGACGCTTGATATCGCGCTGCCTCCACAGGAAGAATGCCGCCAGAAGCGCCGACAACAATCCAAATGCCATCAGCATCCGGCCAGGCATTATAGGACCGATAGATCCAACAGCCAGAGCTTTGCAGCGGATCACGGCATAGAGCGCGACATTGAGGAGGAGGCCAGAAAGCACGGCGGAGACCGGCGTCGGGCCTTCGGCATGCGCATCGGGAAGCCAGTTGTGGAGCGGGGCGAGTCCCACCTTGGTCCCATATCCAACCAGCAGGAAAACAAATGCGAGGCCCATAACCGTCGGTTCGAGATCGGCCTTTGCCGCGTTCAGGTGCGTCCAGAGCAATGCGGTCATGCCCTGACGGCCCAGCGTGCGCTCCGCAGCAAAGTAGAGAAGGATGGTTCCAAAGAGGGCCTGAGCGATCCCGACGCCGCACAGGATGAAATATTTCCAAGCGGCTTCGAGGCTGGCTTTGGTCCTGTAAAGCGAGACGAGCAGGACCGTAGAAAGTGTAGCCGCCTCCATGGCAACCCAGACCAGGCCCATATTGTTGGTGAGCAGTGCCAGAAGCATCGCGAACATGAAGAGCTGATACATGCTGTGATAAAGGCGCAAGCGCCGGGCATTGAGCCGGCCATGATGCTCTTCGATTCGCATGTACGGTCCTGAAAAGATGGCTGTCGTAAGACCGACGAAAGCGGTCAGCGCAACCAGAAATACATTGAACGGATCCACAAAGAATTGCTCACGCCCGACCAGCAAAGGTCCGTTCCGGATGATTCGCGCGACGAGGAGAGACGCCGCCAGCAGAGTGGCAAGGCTCACTCCGACGTTGACTTCAGGAGCATAGCGACGGGCGCCCAGTATAGCGAGGACGAATGTCCCCAAGAGCGGCATTCCCAGGACCAGCCAGAGTTCCATGCTTACTTCTCCCTCAGGGATTCCATGTGGTGCAGATCGAGACTGTCGAACTGTTCGCGGATCTGAAAGAAGAAGATTCCGAGGATGAAGACGGCCACGAGAAGATCGAGTGCAATGCCTAGTTCGATCACCATCGGCATCCCGTAGGTGGCGCTGGTTGCCGCAAAGAAGAGGCCGTTTTCCATCGCCAGAAACCCAATCACCTGTGTCACCGCTTTGCGTCGCGTGATCATCATCAGGAAGGAAAGCAGGATCACAGCAAGCGCGATGCCGATGGTGTGTCGGGTGATCGTCGTGGCGAGTAGGCTGATTGGCTGAGCGAGGCCAAAAGCGAAGATGACCAGCACCAGCCCTACCAGCATAGTGATCGGAATGTTGACAAGTCGTTCATTGTCCCATTGGGCTCCCAGCCGTTTGATCAGGATATGCAAAATTAGAGGCAGAGTAATGACCTTCAGAATCAGGGTGAGCCCGGCGGAAAAATAGAGATCTGTCAGCCTGGCTTCATGCGCGACCAGTGTGGTCGAGAGAAACAAGATCGCGCCCTGCCAGGCAAACAGAGTGATCAGTTGCTGCGTTCGCCGCGTCGATAGCATGGCAAACGAGATCAGCAGCATACCCGCGGCCAGCAGCTTCAGTAATTCAACGTCCAGGTGCGAGAGCAATTGGACGTTCAGAGGAGATCTAAGCATTGGCGTTCGCTCCGAGAAGAAGGTGAACCAGCAATCCGAGCACGGCAATCAGAAACGCCATCGCCAAGAATTCCGGAGCACGGAAGATTCGCAATTTGGCGGAAACGGACTCGATCAGCGCGAGCCCTGCTCCGCAAAACGCAAGCTTGACGAGCAGAGCAGAAAGCGCAATCAGAACGGAGCCGACATGCGCTCCATGGATGGCAATGCCCCACGGGAGGAAAAGTGCCAGACCGATGCAGGCATAGTTGAAAAGTTTGAGGCTCGAAGCCCATTCGATCAGAGCAAGGTGCCGCGCAGAGTATTCGAGCACCATGGCCTCGTGGATCATTGTGAGTTCAAGGTGGGTGGCGGGATTGTCAATCGGGATTCGGGCATTCTCGGCAAGCAGGACCATGGTGAATGCGATCGCGGCAAAGACGACACTGGGATCGATCACCGAAGGATGCGTGGTGTAGTTGTCGACCATGCCAGTGAGAGCCGTTGTGCCGAAGAGAAGAAAAGCATTGAAGAAGACCATTAGGATCGCCGGCTCGGCAAGAAAGCCGACCATCATTTCTCGGCGTGCTCCCAGAGTTCCAAAGGCAGTGCCGATGTCCATAGCCGCCAGTGCCTGGAACACCCTCGCAGTGGCAAAAAGTCCGATCAGTGCAATAGCATCGGCAGCGCGCGCAAAGGGAAGGTCCGTCACAACGGAAGGGATGATCGCCGCGGCCAAAACCATGGTCCCAAAGAGCACATAGGGCGTGGTGCGGAACAGGCGAGAAGCATCTTCAGCCAGTGCAGCGTCCTTAATGAACAATTTGCGCAACATCCGATATTGCTGCGACAACGGCGGAGCGGATCGATTCTGCATCCAGGCGCGGCATTGAGCGATCCACCCTGAAAAGAGCGGCGCCAGCGCGATTGCGAGAATCACTTCTCCGAATTGCCAAACAAGCGCGATTCCTCTCATAGCACGAACACCAGAAGCCCGAGTAACGTGAGGAAGCTGAAGAGCAGGTAAACCGAGAGGCGTCCACCCTGCAGGAAGCTAACGGCATCTGCCAACCGCTGGACTGCGGCAGCGATCGGTTGGTAGAGAGCACGCCAGAAGCGGTCTTCAATGTAGACGCGATACCGGGGCGTCAAGTCCATTGGAGCCGGCAGGTCCCGCTCCATGTGGAAGAAGGCGCCGAACATGTGACGTATCGGTTGGCCGAATCCTTCGGCCGTGTCCTGCATGCGGGATGTTTGCCACGGATAGCCGCAGTCCCATGGTGCGGTTCTGCGTATTCGCCCGTGAGCCAACAGGCGCACCAGCAGAAAAGTCACTGCAATGGTACAGAGGATGACGGCAAGGAATATCCATCCGCTGTACGAAGCCTGCTCAGGTGCAATCGGAGCAATCCGCCAGACGGAGGGGGCCGGAGCGATGGTCTGTCCCACAAGCATCCCCGTCGATTTTCCCGCAGCATGAAGTGCAAGTTGCGGCTGCACACCGATCGCGATACAACCAGCGGCGAGCCACGCGAGGCCGAATCGTTCCAGCCAATTCGCATCGTGAGCCTGCGCCAACAATGTCTCGCGCGGCTTCCCGAGGAAGATTACGCCGTAGAACTTCACCATGACATATGCAGCCAGAGCGATCGTCAGAGCCAGCGCCGCCGCGCCGAGAGGAATCAGCATGTTGATGAAAGCGTGAGGCAGCTGCGGTGTGTAGAGAAACGACTGCAGCAGCAGCCACTCGGAAACAAACCCATTGAGTGGAGGCAAGCCCGCGATGGCCAGCGTGCCGATGAGCGCCAGCGCGGCGACCCATGGCATCGATCGAATGAGACCGCCGAGCTTTCCGAGGCTGCGCTGGCGTGTCGCATGCAAAACGCTGCCAGTGGCCAGAAACAGCATGCTCTTGAAAAGCGAGTGGTTCAGCGCGTGAATCAGAGCAGCTGCGAGCGCCAATGCTGCGAAAAGACGCAGATTGCTCGCCGCGAACAGAATTGACAGCCCAATACCGGTAAAGATCAGTCCGATATTTTCGATTGAGGAGTAAGCCAGCAGCCGCTTCATGTCAGTCTGAACGGCGGCGAAGATGGCTCCGAACAGAGCTGAGAAAAGCCCCAACGCGAGCACGGCAATTCCCCATTGCCAGAACTGAACATGGAGCAGATCAAAGATGACTCGAAGCAGTCCATAGATCGCCGTCTTGAGCATCAGGCCGCTCATCATAGCGGAGACCGGTGATGGCGCCGCAGGATGTGCTTCAGGCAGCCAGACATGCATTGGCACCAGACCAGCCTTGGCCCCGAATCCGAGAAGCGCGAGGGTGAATGCTACGGTGGCCCAGAAAGGCGCGAGCGATGCACTGCGCATGGCGTCGAACGTGAATTGCCAGCTTCCACCCTGCATGACCCCGAAGCTCAGCAGAATGCACACCGCACCAATGTGCGCCATCAGCAGATAGAGAAACCCGGCGCGCCGAATCTCGGGAATCCGATGCTGTGATGTGACGAGAAAATACGAGGTCAAGGCCATCGACTCCCAAGCCACCATGAAGAGGTATGCATCGTCAGCTAGCATCACCACAGCCATGCTGGCAAGAAACAGGTGGTAGTGGAGACCGAGCAGGCCGGGCGCGGTGCCTTCCCCACTTCGAAAATACCCGGCCGCAAACGTGGATATCCCAGCCCCCACGAGGCCCAGAATCAGTAAGAAAAAAGTGGAGAGCGCGTCGAGACGCACATGGAAGGGGAGATCTGGCAGTCCCAGAGGCAGAGTCATCACCTGGGGCGAGTGTCCGGAGATGAGGAACGTTCCGGCCAACAAGAACATGGCCACACAGACCAGAGCGCCAACGGGAAACAGAAAACGTGCGACGTAGCGGATGCTGTGCGGGCGCAGCAGACACGCGATTGCAATCAGCGGCCAGCATGCCACGACCAGGAGCGTGGAATCGAGCGGGTGACTGAAAACAGTGCTGAGGAAATTGCCCCAGAATTGCGCGATCAAACCGATTCTCCTCCGTGAGTCCGCGCAGAAAGAAACGATAGCGATGAAGAGACTTGAGGCGGCTCCATCACTTGATGTCCTCCGCCTGAGATTCGCCAATCTCTTCAAGGATGGCCAACGCTTCGTTCAGGTGCTTCTGAAAATAGCTGCGCATAAGGGCAAGTACCTGGAGCAGGATCGGATCGCGAACGGAATAGAAGACCTGGTTTCCAACCTTCCGGTTCACAACAAGTTGTCTCGATCGGAGAACGGCCAGGTGCTGGGAGACGTTGGCCTGTTCCATACCGAGTTCCTCAATCAGGTCGCCAGCCGGGAGTTCTCGGCTCCCAAGCAGTTCGATAATCGCGATTCGGGTTGGGTGCGCCAGAGCCTGGAATACGTCGGCCTTGAAGCGGCGTAGTGAGTCGGGCATCGTCTCAATATTACATAAGAATATTCGATTTTTCGCATATTCCCCATGAGGGGCAGGCGAAAGTTCAAAAAGGTGTGATGCAAATCACTCCAGCTCTTGAGCTCGGCCGCTATGGTTCCCCAGCACGATTGCGTCGGCCCGTATTTCAGGAAATTGAATGATCAGCCCAAGACGACGTTCACGCTTCTGAATTCCGACTTACCGAGAGTTCGGTCTGACGCGTGAAGCTATCGCTATTTATTTCACCCTCTGCTTCGAGTTACGCCTTGATCGAGAGGTCAAGAGATGTACAACAAACCGGAGGAGCAGATTTTTCGGCTGGAGCAAAGGCCGATTCTTGCAATACCTGTGACCACTTCTTCGCAATCAGAGTGCTTAAACTTACCTTGGGATGCCCGCTGGTGCCATCATCCCTTTCGACGGTCCTCTCGAAGATGCGATAGGAAGTCGTATTGTCGGAGATTGTATGCTCAGGCTCAGCACCTTAGACTGCAATGAGACTGAATATGTCGAGGTGAAATGTCCTGGATGGCGTATGCTGTCGATAGAGGGGATCGTTCAACGCTCCCGATACTCAGCCCTCCTCAGTCTCTAAAGGCCAGTCAGCATTGAATCTCCATAGTTCGCTGATGTCTGCCGGCTCCGAAACCCGGTCCTTGGCTCGGTGGCAAACGCTCCTTAACGTGAAGCGAACGTGGCAAGGGAGGGAACATGCGTTCTGATTTGGTCTACTCTGCTGGATTACAGGTACATAACCGCTTCCTTTTGGCTTCGGCGGTCATGAGGGCGGTTCGAAAGTTGCATATTGATTCGACGCGTACGGAGGATACCATCAACAAGGTATTTACTGAGGTAGCCAAGAGCCCGCAGATTATCGACAAGCTGCCCGAAATCACGCCACCGCCACCGATTGACACACTTCTCATTCTCCCCTGAATAATGGCCGTGGGCCGAAACCCCGTAAGTCTCGCCGCCCCATCTCGATCAGACCGTGCGGGCGGCCAGGACGAGCAATCGTCAATCGATACCGTGTTATACTGAGATAGATCGAAGAATCCGATCTGGTCTTTCTTGCTTGTTCCGCTACCCCGCTACACGCAATCGATTCCAAATTGTGTTCGGCGGTACATCAATTCTTCAAGGAACAAGTTCAAATGGAACAGGGAACAGTTAAGTGGTTTAACGACGCGAAGGGTTTCGGCTTTCTCAGCCGCCCTAACGGCGAAGATGTATTCGTGCACTTCTCCGCAATTCAGGCAAATGGCTTTCGCAGCCTGCAGGAAGGTCAGCCAGTGACCTTCGACGTCGTGAAAGGCCCCAAAGGCTTCCAGGCAGAGAACGTCCGGCCCGCCTGAGTTAGCTAGAAATTCATTCCGATCGGGGCGGTCGTTTATGACCGCCCCTTTTCATCCCCACCAAGGAGTCCACGAATGAAGAAATCTGCTGTTGCCCCTCGCGACAAATACTTTCTGAAATCTCTTTACCAGGAAATCGACTTTTACGACCGCAAGCTCGCTGATCTGCGGAAATATGGTGCGTTTGATTCTCCAGAAGATCGTCAGCAAGCCGAGAAAGTCATGGTCACGAAGAGAGCCTCACTGGAAAAAACCGCACGCGAACTCTCCGCTTCCGGCGTCGAATTCAACGAGGCCGATCTTCCCCGGTCATTTCGCGAGCAGGCTGACGGGGCATTGCCTTACCGCCAGGATGCCGCTTAATTTGCCTCACGTTTATTGGGTTGTCGGGTGAGCGTCTGAGCTCCCTTAACTCTTTGATGCGCTCAACGGATGAGAAATGTCGAAGGTTGAGAACCGATGGCTCTGACCTGTGATCTCTGACCGCAACTCAAGCCACAACTCATTGGGAATTTTCAGGTAGACTTCCACTACCGCCGGATCGAACTGCGTACCCGAACAGCGGATAATCTCTTCGCGCGCTGCGTCGAACGTACGTGCGACGCGGTATGGGCGATCGCTCGTAATGGCATCCAGTGTATCTGCGACAGCAAAGATCCGCGCCCCGATCGGGATTGCGGACCCCTTAAGAGCGCTTGGATAACCACTGCCGTCGTAGTGCTCCTGGTGCGTGAAGACGATTTCAGCGGCCTCTGCAAGGAAGGGAATCTTTCTGAGCATCTGGTAGCCGCGCGCGCAGTGTTCGCGCATGATTTCCTGCTCCTCTGGAGTGAGCTTGCCCGGTTTCCTGAGGATATAGTCGGGAATCGCCATTTTGCCAATGTCGTGGAGGAATGCACCACGCGCAATCACTTTGACCTCTGCCGGCGAAATACCGATCGCGCGCGCCAGCGCGATCGTGTACGCGGTGACCCGTTTGGAGTGGCCCTCAGTTTCCGAATCCTTCAGATCGAGCGCATCGCCGAGAGCCTCCAGTGTCACGTCGTATGAGTGCTCGAGATCTTCCATTGCCTGGCGCAGCATCTCGGTACGCGCACGCACCACCTGTTCGAGATTCTGCTGATACGTCCTGCTCTCCTGCAGCGCCTGGCGGTGTTCAAGGGCCCTCTGTACTGTCGCGACCAGGTGCTCGCGCTCGAACGGCTTCAGGACGTAGTCATAAGCTCCGCGGCGCATCGAATCAATAGCCACGCTAATGTCGTGGATTGCCGTCACCATGATGACGGGAAGATTAGGGCTCTCGACATGGATATGCTCCAGAAGGGCGAGTCCGTTTCCCTCCTGCATCACAATATCGGTGAGAATCAGTTCGAAGGATTCCTGCTCGAGCGCATCCATCGCCTCTTGTCCGCCAGAGGCGAGCATCACTTCGTAGCCCTGACGTTCCAGCGTCGCCGCGATCATCGAGCGGACATGTGCCTCATCATCCACCACCAGAATGCGGCCTGCGGTGCGCGGCTTCTTCTTCGTTCGCGAGTCCGTGCCCGATACGATCGCCGGCTGGCTGGCGTCCTGATGCGCCTTTGGCGTCAACCCTGCATCCTTCCCGTTTTCTCGCCAATGCTCAGTCCACCGTCGGCGAGGCAATCTCATTATAGGCACGAGCTATCTCTCAAACTGATGAAAAAGAGAATCTTACGTTCACAAAGAGCTTCATCGTCATTAGAGCAGTTCTGCTTGAGAGCTTCCGGAATTCACTCCCGCTTTCGTTAAATTGTGTGACCTAGCGGGAATGCGTTGTGTCGATCCGGAGTAGTTTCAAGACAAGACACTGATAACGTATCAAGAACTTACGCCCAGGCAGACGAGGGCGCAAGTCCTTCTTGGTAAAGTACCAAAGTACTAAAGTGGTATGGATTTCCAATCAATTCTGTACTGATTGGAATCCCAGCATGTGATTTCGCACCATGCTTCTGAATCATCTTTTTGCGAGTCCAGTTAATTCTTCTTCTGTTCTCTCCGCGCTCGCTGAGCCGTCGCCCAACCCTCTTTTGTGACCTGCCGTGACCGGCCTACCGCGAGCGCACCCGACGGAACATCGCGAGTGATGCACGATCCCGCACCGATGTAAGCCCCATCTCCGATGCTTATGGGAGCTACCAGTGTCGAATCGCTCCCGACAAACGCTCCTTGTCCGATCTGGGTCTGGTGCTTGTTGACACCGTCGTAGTTGCAGGTGATCACGCCAGCTCCGATATTCGATCCTGCACCAATTTCCGCGTCTCCAAGGTACGTGAGGTGATTCGCCTTCGCTCCCTCGCCCAACTTCGCCTTCTTCGTCTCGACAAAGTTGCCCACGTGCGCATTCTGCCCGATATCGCTGCCAGGCCGTAGATGTGCGAAAGGACCAATTCTCGCGCCGTCGCCCACTGAACTCTCCGCCAGCACGCAGCATTGCCGGATCAGAACGCCATTTCCCAGCATGCAGTTTTCAATCACGCTATAGGACCGGACGTGGCAATCAGACCCGATCTTGGTGTTCCCCAGCAACTGCACAAAGGGCTCAATAATTGTGTCAGATTCGACTTCAACATCTGGATCAATCACGCACGTTTCGGGGCGAAAGATCGTCACGCCCGCTGCCATCAGCCGGTTCGCGACTGCGAGACGTATCTTCGCATCCATTGCCATGAGCTCCGCAATCGTGTTCCCCCCCTGTACCTCTTCCATATGTGTAGCCTGAAGCGCAACAACCTTCTCGCCAGCCACCTTCAGATGCGCAGCCATATCCGTCAGATAGAACTCGCCATGCGGATCGTTTGTCGAGAGCCGGTCGATATGCACTAATAACGGCTGCGTTTTGAACGCATAAATACCGGAATTGACCTCTGTAATCCCAAGCTGGTCCTGCTTCAGAGCTCGTTGTTCGACGATGGCATCAACCTCGGGCCGCTCGGGCGAGCGGCGAACCACGCGCCCGTAGCCAGTGGGATTCTGTGGTACGGCAGTCAGAATGCTCATCGCGGCACCCTCGGCGAGATGCATCGTCATCAGGTGCTGGAGTGTTATGTCGCTGATCAAGGGCACATCGCCTGAAAGCACCAAGATGTGGTCATATTTGGCAATTTCATTGCGCGCACACTGGATCGCATGTCCGGTGCCGCGCTGTTCCTTCTGTTCCACGAACTGAACGCCACTTTCGCCCACAGCGTCGCGAACCCGTCTCCCCTCGTGTCCGATTACGACATAAATGTCTTCGCTTTCCGACAGCTCTCTCGCAGTCGCAATCACGTGGCTCAACAGAGACCTGCCTCCGACTTCGTGCAGTACCTTAGGCCGGCGCGATCTCAGGCGCGTACCTTTTCCGGCAGCCATAATGACGACTGCGAGTTTCGTATTCGGCGGTTTTTCCACTTGCTTCCTCACGGTCGCTTTTCCGCTTCCGCACCTGAGGCGGGAGCACCCGGATGCGGAATTTCGATGTCGATGTTGTGTACGGGGCCCATCTTCAATGCGTCGAGTGCCGGATTGATCTCAGATTTATTGCCAACCACAAGCACCGCGTATCTGTCGGGATGAATGTACTTCTTCGCCACGGTATTCAGGTCGGCAAGTGTAACTTTCTCCAGCGCGGCTTTGTAGGTCTCCAGGTAGTCTGCCGGATATCCATAAAACTCAAGCCGCACCCGCTCGGCCAGCACCTTATCCTTCGTGTCATATCGAAACAAAAACGAGTTCAGGATGTTGTCCTTGGCGCGTTTCAGCTCTTCTTCCGTGAAGGGTTCCGTGACCAGGCTGTTCAGTACATCATATGTGCGCTGGATGGCTTCCACCGTCTTATCGCTGCGCGGCATCACCATGGCATCGAAGGTGCCCGGATGATCCCAAGCAAATGAAAGGCCACCTCCAACTGCGTATGCGAGCCCGTATCTAGTCCGAACTGTCTGGAAAAGGCGGCTTGCGAATCCGCCGCCGAAAACATCGTTCATCATTGCAACGCTCGGCACGTCGGGATTGTGCCGGTCCAGACCAACGCCTACGATCTCCACGTTAGACTGGTTCACGTCTTCTTTATTGATGAAGTAAATACCGGGCTTCGGTCCCGCGATGTCATCGTGCCGCACAGGATTTGGCTTTGCGGCCGGCAGCTTCTCGAATGTGGCCCTCAGCCTGGCTTCCATTGCTGCCAGATCGAAATCGCCGCTGATCGCAACAATCAGCTTCCCGCCAATCGTGCGGTCATGCCACGCCTGAAGGTCCGCAAGCGTCACCCTTGAGATGGTTGATAATTCCGGTTGCCGCGCATACGGACTGCTTGCGCCATAAACCAGCTTGGCTGCTTCGCGACCGGCGATCTGGTTCTCATCATCGTTCCGCCGCACGATTCCGGTTGCTTCCTGTTGCTGCGCGAGCCGAAGCTTCTGTTGCTCGAATTTCGGATGGAACAGCAACTCCATTGCAAGGTCGTAAACCTGGTCCGTGTCTGCCTTCAGCGATTCCCATGAGACAGCGGTTGAATCTAGATCGCCACCAGTCTCGATATGTGCCGCCTTCGATTCGAGCAGGTCGTCCATCGCGTCGCCGTTCATCGTGGCTGTTCCACTGGTGCGCCATGCCTGCCCGTAAATATCGATCAAGCCGCATTTCTCTGGATCCTCATCACGCGATCCTTCCGGTATCAGCACAGACCCGGAGACAAACGGCAGTTCGTGATCCTCCTGCAGAAATAGGACAATGCCGTTTTTCAACGCGATGCGCTTGGGCTGCTGCGGCTTGAACTGGTGCAGCGGTGGAATAGGGATTTGCTCCCAGGGTTTGCTCTGCTGCCCATGCAGCGCAGGCATGAATGCCAGCAAGGAAGAGCTCGCCAGTACGATTTGGACGAAGCAGGAGATCGACACATCGCTGAACCTTGAACCTTGAACGCTGTTTCTCACTTTTCTCCCCCCTCGTTCTTGACCGGCCCTGCGGGAACACTCGGCGCCTCGGTATCGATTTCTCCCACGGTGCGGTTTGACTCCACAAACGTCCCGCTTGCGACTCGCCGAATATCCGCCTTGGTGACCTTATCCACGCGGTCGAGCTGTCTGAATAATTCCCGCCAGTCTCCAAAACGCGCCTGGTACTCAGCCAGGGCGTTGGCAAGCCCCTGGTTATCTGCGAGCCCGCGCAGCAGGTCCGCCCGTGTTCGCGTCTTGTACATCGCAAGTTCAGCATCCGTTACATCGGTGGTCTTCAGCTTCTCGATTTCCTTATGGATTGCTGTTGCCATCTCGGCCGAGGTGTGTCCGGGCAGTGGCGCCGCGAAGAAGAGGAAAAGACTTGGATACTTGTTTCCAGGAAATGAGCTCTGACCCGCTGCAACCGCCGCAATTTGCTGATCGCGCACCAGGCTCCGATACAGTCGTGATACACGCCCGTTCGATACGATGTCGCTGATGGCGTCGTACACCACGTCATCCGGACTTTTGTAACTGGGCCTGTGATATGCCTCAACGTAAATGGGCTGGCTCGGATCCTTGATCACAACCGTCTTTTCAGCGAACTGCCTCGGCTCGACGGTCGTCATCTCCAGCGGCTTCGGCCCACCCGGTACTTTGCTGAAATACTTCTCCAGAATCGGCATGGCCTCCGTTGCTTTTACATCGCCTACCACGGAAACCACGATGTTCGAACCCACATAGTATTTTTTGTGGAACGCCATTGCCTCGGTTGCAGTGATCTGGCTCAACTCACTGGGCCAGCCAACGGCGCTGCGTCCATAATTGTGCGCGACATACGCGGTAGCCATCAATTGCTCAAACAGCCGGCCCTCAGGATTCGAATCCGTCCTCATGTGGCGCTCTTCTTCAACAACGGACCTCTCCTTGTAGAACTCGCGCGGAACAGTATCCACGAGCCTGCTGCTCTCCAGCCATGCCCAGAGTTCCAGCCGGTTCTCCGGCATTGACCAGAAGTACATAGTCTGATCGAGTCCTGTCTCCGCGTTGTACTCGTGTGCGCCATTGCGCTGAGCAACTTCGGTGAACTGGTTGGGAACGACGTACTTTTCAGCGGCGGCTTGAGCTTCGTCGAACGCTTTTTTCAAGGCGGTAACTTTCTTCGAATCGGAGCCCGCCGGATTGCGCAGTTCAGCTTCCAGAGCATTGTTCGCCGCCTCTACATTGTCCAGAGCCGCCTTCTCGGCAGCGTAGTCCTTGGTGCCGATCTTGCTCGTCCCTTTAAACGCGAGGTGCTCGAACATATGTGCGAGGCCGCTCTCGCCGGACGGATCGTCCACGTCGCCCGCATCTACAAACGTCGTGTAGCTGAAGACAGGCGCCTCCGGACGTTCGCAGATCAGAATCGTCAGGCCATTAGGCAGCACTTTCGTGGTGATGCGCTGCTCGAAACTCTTCAGATCCTGCGAAAACCCCGCGCAGGAGAAAAATAGGGCTGCGAAGATCACAAGCGCAAATGGCAGCCTCCCCGGCAAGTATTTCTGCATCATGGCTCCTCCGGGCAACGAGCAGACGACGCCCGTTCCCTGCTTCAAAGCTATTTGCTGGCCTTAAGCGCGTCAAACCCCGCTGTGACGGAACCGCATGACCATGATGGCTGTCACTCGTTGTGACTTGATTGTTGTTGCCTGCTCCAGCATCTTGCTTATCCAGATCTATCCAAGAGACGGATCGCACTCTGCGCTGAAGTCTGCAAAGGATCATCGCCATTGAGCACGTTAACTTGGGCGAGTGAGCCGTCGACCCCGTACTTGCCCGCTATTGCCTCTCGTCGCAGCCGCTGGCGAGACCCCCCACATCTCGCCGAGGCTCAGAATCCCTTTCGATCACCGCGTCTTCCCCCCCAACTTCTGAAGCCGCCTGACCTCGTAATCCGATGTCCTATACTCGATAGGTACGCTTTTCGAGGCTTCCGGCTCGCCGGAAGTCTTGTTTTCTGAGGGTTTGTCTTTGAGCACGAGCAAGCAATCCGTGTCCGCCGAGCGTCGTCGCATTCGCTCTACAACAGTAATCTGCGTGCGCCGCAACGGCGTGGTGGTCATGGCCGCTGACGGACAGGTCACCATGCAGGACCACGTGCTGAAGCACTCAGCAAAGAAGATCCGCCGTCTATATCAGGAGAAGATCCTGGCTGGTTTTGCCGGGTCTACCGCCGATGCTTTCAATCTGTTCACGCGATTCGAAGCCAAGCTCGAGCAGTACGCAGGCAACCTCAATCGCGCCGCCGTGGAATTAGCCAAAGACTGGCGCACCGATAAAATGCTGCGCAATCTCGAAGCACTGCTCGTCGTGGCCGACAAGGGCCAGACGTTTCTCCTCTCTGGGTCCGGAGACGTCATCGATCCAGATGAGCCCATAGCCGCAATCGGCTCAGGCGGAAGCTATGCTACCGCGGCAGCCCGTGCGCTGATGGAGAACACCGATCTCAGCGCGCGTGAGATCGCCGAGAAAGCAATGAAAATAGCTGCCGATATCTGCATCTATACCAACGACCGAGTCACGTTCGAAGAACTGAAGGGCTAAACGTTCCATGGCCATCTATCTTCCAGCTTCCGCCGAAGAACAAGATCTCTCGCTCGACGAGTTGACCCCTCGCGAAATTGTGGCTGAACTCGACAAGCATGTTGTCGGTCAGCGCCCTGCCAAGCGCGCGGTTGCTATCGCCCTCCGTAATCGACAGCGCCGTCAGAAGCTACCACCCGACATCGCTGACGACATCATGCCCAAAAACATCATCATGATCGGGCCCACCGGCGTCGGCAAAACAGAGATTGCACGAAGGCTCGCTAAGCTCACCAATTCGCCGTTCCTGAAAGTCGAAGCGTCCAAGTTTACTGAAGTTGGCTATGTCGGCCGCGACGTCGAATCCATGATCCGTGACCTCGTCGAGATTGCAATCGATATGGTTCGCGAAGAACGCCTCGAAGAAGTTGAAGACAAAGCCGAGATGAACGCTGAGGAGCGCCTCCTGGATCTCCTCCTTCCGCCTCCTCCAGCAACGCCCGGAGGCCAGGAAAGCCAGCTGTCGCTGCCCGGTTCCGATGGATACCAGCGTTCGCGCGAGAAGCTCCGGCAACAGTTCCGCGAGGGCAAACTTGACGACCGCACCGTTGAACTTGACGTCCGCGAACGCGGTACTCCCCAGTTCGGAATCATCTCCAATCAGAACCTCGAGGACATGGAGATGAATCTCAAAGACATGCTGCCCAACATCTTCGGCGGCGGTTCCAAGAAGCGCAAGATGAAGGTCGGTGATGCTTTTGACTACCTCGTGCAAGAAGAAGAAGGGCGCCTCATAGACATGGATTCAGTGAACCGCGCTGCCGTTGAGCGGGTTGAATCCAGCGGAATCGTTTTTCTCGACGAGATCGACAAAATTGCTGGGCGCGAAGGCGGTCACGGCCCCGACGTGTCGCGCGAAGGCGTTCAACGCGACATTCTCCCCATCGTTGAGGGCACCACGGTTAACACCCGTTACGGCATGGTACGCACGGATCACATCTTATTCATTGCGGCTGGCGCGTTTCATGTCTCGAAGCCCAGCGATCTCATCCCCGAACTGCAGGGCCGTTTTCCGATTCGTGTCGAGCTGAAGTCGCTCACCGTCGAAGACTTTTTGCGCATTCTCACCGAGCCGAAATCCTCACTAACCAAGCAGTACTCGGCCCTGCTCGAAACTGAAGGCGTTCGCCTCGAATTCCAAAACGAAGCTCTTCGCGAAATGGCTGAGTTCGCCTTCCGTGTAAACGAGACTACAGAGAATATCGGCGCGCGCCGCCTGCATACGATCATGGAGCGCGTTCTCGAAGACGTCAGCTTTCTCGCGCCCGACATCGCCCGCCAAGCCGGAAGCGCTGAAAAAGCCGCCGAACTCACGAAAGATGGAGCGAACGAGTCCAGCGCGCCATTGCCTTATGCCGAGCGGATGACCGCCTCAGGCCCAGAGAAGGTTTTCACGATTACACCTGAGTACGTGAAGCAGATGGTCGCCTCGATCGTCCGCGACAATGACCTCAGCCGCTACATTCTGTAGGTGCTCGAATTTGAAACGGGAGCCGAAGCGATGAGATCAAACCCCACACTCATTCTGCTCGCGGCCACATGCCTCATCGGTTGTGATGAGTTGCAGCATGTTTCTTACACCACCTCTGCCGATGCCGTAGCCGCTGCGGCAATTGCGCGCGGGTGGCTCCCGGATCTGCTCAGTACGGGTGTGTCTAGAATTCAAGAATCGCATGATCAAGAAGCGCATGATCTTGACACGATTCACGGCGTTGCAGACTTTCGCTATGCGCCTGAGCTGATTCTGCAGCTTCAACAACGGTGCACACCCAGGCCAGACCCGCAACCCCACCTGGATTTATCAATGTGGCGTTTTTACCATTTCGCTTGATACCGCAGGACAAACTGGTCATCTTTCGCACTGAGATTTGTTCTTTATCCAAGCTCAAACGATTCTATGGTTCGATATCATCTAGCTCTTGCCGTTGTGATCCTCGGTGTTGCATCTACGGCAGCTCAGACCTCCTCACCTTCTCCGCCGCGACGGGACCTACCCAAAGCCCCCTCCGAAACCCTCGTCGTTCTTGGCTCTGCCGCGCCCGTACCGCTCGCGGAATCATCCCGTTCGGTTGAAATATTTCCGATAGAACCGAATCTGCTCACAGTTCAGACTCCGCTCGACCTCCTCCGGAATGACACGTCCGCATTTATCGAGCAGCGCGGGGCGGGTGGAGCACAGTCCGACATCGTCCTGCGCGGCGGCAGCTTTGCCCAGACGCTTGTGCTTGTCAACGGCTTCCGTATCAACGACGGCCAGACAGCTCACCACAATCTCGATCTTCCCATTCCGCTCGAGGCCATGAACTCCGTGCAGGTTCTAAAGGGCGCCGGCTCCACTCTTCACGGCGCCGACGCGCTCAGTGGAGTGGTCGACTTCGTCACGATTGCGCCGGCGCATTCGTCCGTACTCCTCCGCGCAGGGCAGGGAAGCTTCGGAGCAAACGAGGAAGCTGTTGTCGCCGGTCTCACGCGGAGTCGCTGGAGCGCTCGCGCTACTGCCACTCGCAACTTCTCCACAGGTTTCATCCCTGATCGCGACTACCGCAACGAAGACGCGTCTCTCGAATCTTGGATCGGGTCGCGCCTCGGCATTACCGATCTGCTCTTCGCGGCAAGCGACCGCTCCTTCGGAGCAGATCAGTTTTACGGCGCATTCTCATCATGGGAGCGCACAAAGAGCTGGTTTGCCTCTGCACGTCAGGAACTCGGCCCTGGCACTAGCGCCGCATTCGGCTATCGTCGCCATAGCGATGAGTTCGTGCTGATTCGCGCAAACCCATCCATCTACGAAAACAACCACATCGACAATTCCTGGCAATCCTCACTGCGTCACACCTTCGGCCTCGGCGGCAATTCCCTCCTGCTTACGGGCGTTGAAGCCGATGGCGACAGCATCACCAGCAACAACCTCGGCGCACACGTACGTAATCGCGGCGCAGGCTACCTCGATCTCGACCTCCGGCCCGCCAAAAGTCGATGGGACCTGTCGGCCGGAACTCGCGAAGAAGTCTTCTCCGGCGGTCCCGATCCCGTCTTTGCTCCGCAACTCGCCGGAAGCATCCGCCTCTCGCCTCAGCTCAGGTTGCGCGCCAGCGCCGGATATGGCTTCCGGATTCCCACCTACACAGACCTCTACTACTCCGACCCATCCACCATCGGCGATCCAGACCTGAAACCCGAATCCGCATGGTCCTTCGACAGCGGCGTCAATTGGAGCACATCATCGAAACTCAGCATCTCTGCCACAGGCTTTTACACCCGCCAGCACGACGCCATTGACTACGTCCGCGCCTCACCTGCGGACAAGTGGCACGCAACCAATCTCAGTGGCCTGCGTTTCGCTGGAGTGGAGTCCTCAGCCACCTGGGTTCCCGGTAAGTCCCAACGCATTGCCATCTCCTGGACCAACCTCAACGGGGCTCAACGCGCCCTCAACGGGCTCGAGTCCGAGTACGTGTTCAACTATCCGGTCAACAATCTCCGCGTCAACTGGGACGCCACTCTTCGTCGCGAATGGATTATCCATAACGCCGTCCGGATCGCTCAGCGCTATCACCAGACTGTCTACCCGGTTTGGAACGCCTCACTGTCCCGTCAATGTGGCCGCATTCGTCCGTATCTCCGATCGGACAATCTCAGCAATACTGGGTACCAGGAGATCAGTGGCGTCGCTATGCCCGGTCGGAGCATCACCGGAGGGTTCGCCGTTGTTCTCGGTCATGAATGAACGACGACTCCGCAGTCGTCCGGACTTACCGTGCAACGTTGAGCGATAGAACAAGGTGAAAAGTCACGATCGATCCTGAGCGAAGAGAAGCCTTTTGGTTGAACGAGATCGGCGACGTAGTGATTCGATACGATCTTCGGTTGACGAAAACCGAATTCAGTTCAATTTGCCCACTACCCTGAGCGGCCTTGCTTACCAGTCCTGCAGCCGATGAATTCACCGGAATTACCGTCACACCCTCAACCTCAACCGGCTCTATGATTGTCGCCGTGAACCCTTCTGCGTTGCCTGCTGCTTTTGCGCTCAGCGGCTGGTCGAGCTTCACCGTGAGCGACGTCATGACTGGTACCGTTATTTTCCCGGTTCGTGGATTCGCCCCTTCCACACTGAAGGTGAAATCAGAGCAGTGAAAGCGAGCGCGACACCGCTCTTTCTGAGACATCTCATGTGGACTGATTCTCTCGCTTGCAGCGTCAACGCCTCTCCGATCCTCGGGAAACCGATGAGGTCATGCCATCATGCTTTTGAACTCGTTTGCAACCGATTTCACACTGTGATACGTTCCCTTCGTACCTCGGCAGCCCACGACCAATGGTGAACGTGGGCTCTGCCTGCACTCTCCCGCTTCTGAGGGAATGTGGATGGAGGCGTATCAGAGCCTGGGAGAGCTACGCTCGGCGTTACCCTTCCGCGATCTCACGCATCCCAAAGCATAGACGCAATTCCAGGAGAGACACGCATGAGCGAACCCGCGCAGCATCACGCCATCAATTACGTCGAGTTCACCACCACCGACATTGCAAAAACGAAGGCCTTTTATGAGCGCGCTTTCAGCTGGAACTTTGAGGACTACGGCCCCGACTACGTCAGTTTTGACCGCGACCACGCCGGGATCGACGGGGGTTTCCGCAAAGGCGAGCCAACGCAGTCTCAGAGCGACTCCGCTCCCCTCATCGTCCTCTACTCGCAGGACCTCAAAACCACTCAGGACGCCATCGTTGCCGCCGGAGGATCGATCGTCGTTCCCACATTCGAATTTCCCGGCGGTCGTCGCTTCCACTTCTCTGACGGACAAGGGAATGTCCTCGCCGTCTGGTCAGAGTAGTTAAATCACGAGCGGATTCAGAAAAATGTTGTCCCGGCTTTTAGTCGCGGCAGTCCAGATTTGTCATGTATTGAAGACGACTGGGGTTCAACAGATCCGAGGCAGTTGCTCGCCTATTTGAGTCGCAATCACCCGATTCGCACCCATTGCCGTTCGCGCCACCAGCATGCGGGGATGCTCAGCCGTGACCGCGCCGATCCGTGCCGCTTCCCGCCCCAGGGGATGCGCCCTCAGAATCTCCAGCGCACGATCCGCTGCTTCAGGCGCGACGAATAATACCGCTTTGCCTTCATTGGCAACGTAAACCGGATCGAGTCCAAGCAGTTCGCAGGCTGATTGCACCTCGCTTCGTACCGGCACATTCGCCTCGTCAATTTGAATGCCGAGATTCGCAGCCGTCGCAATCTCGTTCAGCGTTGAAGCAAGGCCGCCACGCGTTGGATCGCGCATCGTGTGCACTGCCGGCCCGACTGCATCGAGGACGTCGGCGATCATCCCATTCAATGCCGCGCAGTCCGAGCGAATCTGACTCTCGAATTCGAGTCCCTCACGCACACTCATGATCGCCATGCCATGATCGCCAATGGTTCCCGATACCAGCACAATATCGCCAACCTGCGCGCGATTCGGTCCAACGTTTATTCCCGCCCGCAATGCTCCCACACCGGCAGTATTGATGTAGCAGCCATCGCCGTGGCCACGCTCCACTACCTTCGTATCGCCAGTCACAATGCGAACACCCGCACTCGCAGCAGCTTCGGCCATTGCGTTCACGACGGCGGCGAGCTGCGGGAGCGGAAAACCTTCTTCCAGGATGAAGCTTGCACTGAGAAACTTCGGCTCCGCCCCCGATACCGCCAGATCGTTCACCGTGCCATTCACCGCGAGCTCGCCGATCGATCCGCCGGGAAAGAACAATGGTTGCACCACAAAAGAATCTGTGCTCATGGCAAGCCGCCCCGAGCTCAGCTCCAGCACTGCGGCATCCCCAAGGTTCTCCAGCGCAGGATTGCGAAATGCAGGCAGAAACAGGTGTTCCACCAGCTCGTTGCCTAGCTTGCCTCCTCCTCCGTGTCCCATCACGATCGTGGGATAGCGCCTGAGCGGAAGGGGGCAGATCCAATTGGAAGAACCGGGAGCGCCGCTATCGGGCATGCGCCACTCCAGCACTGGCAAGCTCGTCAGCCGAGAGAAATCGGCCGTAGTTGAAGTAAGCCGCACATGCGCCTTCGCTCGAGACCATGGTGGCGCCAAGCGGGTGCCGAGGAGTGCACTCCGCGCCGAATGCGGGGCACTCCGCTGGTTTAAGCGCGCCGCGCAGCACGTCCCCCGATTTGCATAACGGCGACTCTTCGGTATGGATGTCGCTGATCTGGAAACGCTCCTCGGCGTCGAATACTCGGTATTTGTCGTTCAAGCGCCAGCCGCTTTTCGGAATGACGCCGATTCCGCGCCAGGAGCGATCCGTGACTTCGAACACCTCAGCAAGAAGTCGCTGAGCCTCAAGATTTCCGGCATACGTCACGATCCGCTCGTAGGCATTCTCGACGTGGTGTTCCCCCTTCTCCAGTTGAATGACAGCTCTGCGGATACCATCGAGCAGGTCGAGCGGTTCAAAGCCGGTGACGACGATCGGAATCTCAAACCGGTCTGCCAGCGGAGGATACTCCCAGTAGCCCATGACGCTGCAAACATGTCCGGCCGCAAGAAATGCCTGCACATGATTGTCCGGCGAGCTCATGATCGCCTCGATCGCGGGGGGAACGAGCACGTGCGATACGAGCAGGGAAAAGTTTTTCAGTCCGCGTCGCTTTGCCAGGTGCACGCTCATCGCATTTGCCGGTGCGGTCGTCTCAAATCCAACGCCGAAGAAGACAACCTGTTTCTCCGGATTCTTTGCCGCAAGCTCAACTGCATCCAAGGGGGAATACACCACACGTACATCGCCGCCCCGGCTCTTGATTTGAAAGAGGTCGGCATCCGTTCCCGGCACGCGCAACATGTCGCCGAACGAGCAAAAGATCACACTCCGTTGCGCCGCAATCGCCAGTGCCTTGTCGATCAAGGCCAGGGGCGTGACGCACACCGGACAGCCCGGTCCATGAATCATCTCGATTCCCGGCGGCAGCATCTGATCGATGCCATTGCGAATGATAGAGTGGGTCTGACCGCCGCAGATCTCCATGATCTTCCAGCGGCGTGTTGCCACTTGCCAGATCTCGCGCGCCATGCGCTGCGCGATCTCACCGTTGCGGAACTCGTTCAGGTATTTCATTCGCCCGGCTCGCTATTTCCAGGGTTGTCGTTTCGCAGGCTCTTCCCAGTCAGATCACAGCTTCCATCGGAGCATGCCGACTGTGGTGCGTGCGCGGCCCGCGCAAACGCCTCTTCCTCAGTGGCCAGTTCCTGCTCCAGCGCGCCCATCTTGCGGAACAGATCCAGGGTCTCGAGAGCGCTTTGCTCATCGATTTTCGATAGGGCAAACCCCACGTGCACAATCGTATAGTCGCCAACCACCACTTCAGGCACGTAATCGAGGCAGACGTTCTTGACCACGCCGCCGAAGTTCACACGTCCCATGCGAACGTCACCCTGGGTCGAAATCCGTTCCACTTTTCCCGGAATTGCCAGACACATAGCAACCCTCTTATACCGCTCAGAACAGGGGCCTAGATGTGATTTAAATCACCTTAGGAGCGCTTTCGAGCCTTCGCAGCTGTCCGGATCTCGTTCTCCGCGATGCGCAGCTTCACCATTTTTTTGAGCAGTGCCGCGGGCAGAGGCCTGTCTGGCGGGAACTGGAGAGTGCCCTTTGACGTCCGGTACTGCTTCAACTCATCTTTCAGCCGATCGATGAGCGACGCCTGCATCGGAAAGAAGCTGCAGTGATCCTTGAACGCTGCATAGGCAACCAGCGGTCCCTTGTATCGAAAAGCCGGCATTCCGTAGCTCAGGCCTTCGGTCGCTTCAGCCGGAACGATCGAGCGGATCGTTGCGCGCATCTTCTGGAGTGTGACTTTGGCAGGCTCTGGAACCTGGGCGAGATACGCGTCAACTCCTGCGGCGGAATCGAGAGTTTTGGCTCGCAGCATGGCGGAATTGAGGTTTTGCATCTTCCTCCCCGGGAAATCGCGTCACCGAACCTGTCGAGACTCAGCCAGATATGCAAGCCATTCTGCCATGCCCACGCCCGTCTTAGCAGATGTTTCGAAGATACGAATTTTGGGGCGGATCTCCTTGATGTTCTTCAGCGCCGCCGTGCGATCAAATCCGACTGCATCCGCGATATCGATCTTGGTGATTACCGCAACGTCCGCGGAGTTATACAGAGTGGGATATTTCAGGGGTTTGTCCTCACCCTCAGTCACGCTCAGTAGGGCAACGCGAATCTTCTCACCGAGATCGTAGCTGGAAGGGCAGACGAGATTGCCAACGTTCTCGATGAAGAGATAATCCAGATCTGCAAGGTTCCAGCCGTCGAGGTGCTTCGTGATCATCTCGGCTTCAAGGTGGCAGATGCCATGCGTGTTGATCTGACGAACGGGAGCGCCGCTCGCGGCAAGGCGTCGGGCATCGTTGTCGGTTTCGAGGTCGCCAACCAGTGCCGCAGCACTGGCACCCGATTCAACCAACTCACGCAGCGTTCGCTGGAGGAATTCAGTCTTGCCGGTACCAGGACTGGAGACGAGATTCAGAACGAGGACGCCGACTGCTTCGAACTGACTTCGTAAACCCCGCGCAAGTTCGTCATTTTTCTTCAGGATTCCTTGCCTCAGTTCTACGATCCGGGTGGTCATACTGCCTCCTCAGCTTCATCGATCTCAATAGACTCAATCTCAAGCTCGCGGCCCTGGCGAAGATCAGACACCGGTTCGTCGCAGCGGGGGCATCGGAAACTCTGAAGATTCGCAAGCTCTACGTCCTGCAGGCACTTCTCGCAGTGCATCCTCACCGGCAGAACTTTCACGACCAGTGCCGAGCCTTCGAGCGGCGTGGCTTCCGTAGCGATGCCATAGCAGAACTGCAACGAGTCTTCGATCACCGATGCGAGTGCGCCGACGCGGAGCCGGACTTCCTTGACGCGAGCCCCAGGGTAGGATGTGAGCGTCTCGGTGACCGATTCAACAATGCTGGATATGATGGAAAGCTCGTGCACGCGGCCTCACTAAGCTCACGATTCTATCCCTCCGGCCTGAACACGGGTGTGCCGAACGGCACTCGACTGTAGAATGTCGGTGAAGGTCGGAGCTTCCCTGTGACCAAAACTCTTGTGCCTCATCCGCATACAGCTTCCCGCCTTGCCCTGAGCGAACTCGCGCCCGGAGCAATGCAGTCGGAGATCCGGGCGATGACTACCGAATGCGACCGCATCGGCGGTATCAATCTTGCCCAGGGCGTCTGCGACACGCCGGTTCCTGGGGCCGTTGAGAACGCGGCAATCGCCGCCATTCTCGCCGGCCACAACATCTATACTCGCCTTGACGGTATCGAACGGCTACGCCAAGCCATCTCTGAAAAGCAGCACCGCGATTACGGACTCCGTTACGATCCTGAGACTGAGGTGCTGGTGGCCTGCGGCGCGACCGCGGGGCTGCATGCTGCCTGCATGGCGCTGCTCAATCCAGGCGACGAGGTGCTTGTGTTCGAGCCCTTCTATGGCTACCACGTGAGCACCCTCAAGTCGATGCGCGTGAAGCCTGTGCTGGTTCCACTGGCCGAGCCCGATTGGGCGCTCGACGTGGACGCAATGCGGGCAGCCGTTACGCCGAAAACTCGCGCGATGATCGTGAACACTCCGGCGAATCCCAGCGGGAAAGTTTTCAGCCGAGCGGAACTGGAGGCTGTTACCGAGCTTGCGCGCGAGCACGATCTGTTCGTCTTCACCGACGAGATCTACGAGTACTTC
>DATNFD010000223.1:0-12341 GCA_035606555.1 Occallatibacter sp. | reverse complement strand
GACCAGATTGCCTGAAAAAAGTGCTTCAAGAACGTCCCTTTCGCGCTTAGAAACGTCCAAACCCCAGCGCGAATTCCTGATGGGGTGGAGTCTCGCGCTCGCTCGGACTCATCCGAAAACCGGAGCCGCAAAAGATCAATTGTACGAGGCAGGATCGCACGCCGGGTTACGATTGGCCGCAATCCGAGAGGATGAGAGAATAGAAAGCAAGGATTTCGATGCAGAGCTGGCCCGGAGCGAACTTCACCGAGCCAGCCATCGCCTACGCATGCCGACCAGTGAAGCACAACCTACCGCGAATGAGCAGGATAAACCCGCGGTACCGCACCCCAGGAAGGCCAGCACAGGCCCCCTCAATATCAGCTACCCCGAAGACGAACGCATCTGGGATAAAGACGAGTCCGCAAGAGACGAGAGTAGCTCGACCGACTCCATTCACTCCCCAATGCGCATCTCGCGCGGCGCAGCAACCTCGCGCTGGGTAGACTACGACACGCACGAACTCCTGATGATGATCAGCGAGCTCGAGGATGAGCGTCGCTGGGCTCGCCTCCGCGAGGGCATCTGGATCGCGTTGCTGATCCACATCGCAGTCCTTCTGGCCGCGTTTCTTCTCCCGAAATACGTCTTCATGCCTCGCGTCATCGATCCGTTCGACGCCATAAAACAACGCAAAGATCTCGCCTACTTGGACCTGCCGCCCGATCTCGTCCGCAAGTTACAGGCCAAACCCAACGTTGCGCCATTGCCCGCACAGAAGCAGCCTCGAGTCGATAAGAAGACTCTTGAAGCCCTGAGCAAGCCCGCTCCGCCAATTCCCAAACCTGAGACTTCCGAACCAGCTACGCCTACGCCAAATCCAGCACTCACTGCTCCTGCGCCCAAAGTCGAACCTGCTCCAACGCCGCCCACTGAGGCTCCCAAACCGCAAGCGGTTCCTCGTCCCAGCTTCGCCATGGGTTCTGCAAACCCCGCAGACCAGCTCCGGGATGCCATGCGCGGTTCACGATCCGGTCCCGGAGCCGCTACTAATCCTGGCGCAGGCCCGGGCGAGTTGCCCATGCATCCAGGTGCCGGAACAGGCGGTGTTCAGGTCCTGAGTGACACGCAGGGTGTCGATTTCAGCTCGTGGCTGTTGCGATGGCATCGCGAAACAGAGCGCACCTGGGACCCACTCATTCCCGATGAAGTGAATCCGCCAATCTACAAGAAAGGCGCAGTCGTCATCCGGTTCAAGGTGCTGCCCAACGGCCGCATCATGGAAGGCAGCATGGCCCTCGAAGGCCGCTCGGGTGACACCGGACTCGATCGAGCAGCGTGGGGAGCTCTCACCGGCTCAAATTATCCGCCTCTGCCGCGAGACTTCCACGGTCCATACCTCGAACTTCGCGCCGTGTTCCTCTACAACATGGAGCCAGGCAGGCAGTAAGGCATATTCATCTCAGCGCGATATCATGGAGGCGTTCTCGTCCACGCCTTCCCACCTCCATGTTCACGCAGCCCAATAAGTTGGAGTTTTCGCGATATCTTCGTCACGAGTCCGTCACCATCGCTCTGCTTTCGATGGGCGCGGTGGCGTTCTTTCTTTTCGTGACCGGTATTTCCAGCGCGTTCTTCGCCCAGCAGGAAGAACTGGCAAAACGCTGGTCAATGCGTGGCGTCTCAGACCTGAACGCCGGACATTTTGCTGAGGCCATTCCGGAGTTTCGCGCGGCTCTGCTCTATACCCGCGATGATTTCAACTTCCGTCTCGGTCTGGCGCAGGCGCTGATGGGATTGAATCGCACCGATGAAGCTTATAACTACCTGGTCAACCTGCGTACGCAGCACCCGGAGAACGGACTGGTCAATCTGGAACTGGCGCGCATCGCTGTCGCTCGCAATGACACACAGCATGCTGTGCGTTTCTACCACAACGCGATCTACGCCAGTTGGCCAGGTGACGAAGAGAAGCAGGAGCGCGGAGCACGGTTTGAGCTGATCGGATACCTGCTCAAGATCAATGCGAAGACGCAGGCCGAGTCAGAACTGATATCCCTTGCGGGGCTTGTCGGGCAGAACGCTCAGCAGCAGGCTCGTCTGGGGAATTTCTTCCTGAGCATTCCGGATAATGAGCACGCTCTGGCCGCGTTTCGCCGCAGCATCGAAGCCGACGCGCATAATACCTCGGCGCTGGCGGGAGCCGGCGCGGCTGCGTTCAACCTTCAGCAGTACCCGCTCGCAGCCCGGTATCTTGGGCGGGCTGTTGCCGCGAATCCTGGCGATGCGGTGAGTAGCGAGAACCTGAGAATAGCCAAGTTTGTGGTTCAGATGGATCCGTTCCAGCCCAAGATTCGCGCCGCCGAAAAATATAGGAAGGTTGTTGCAGACTTCTCGGCTGGCGGAACTCGGCTCAAGTCCTGCCCTGTCGCCGGCACCTATGCCGCTCCAGATGACCCGACGCTCGATCTTTCAACCGAATGGAACAAGCTTCAGGCGCAGGTGACTGTCGCGGGCCTTCGGAGCAATCCTGACCTGGTGGATACAGCGATGAACCTGGTCTTCACCATTGAGCGCCAAGCGAACGACTGGTGCGGAAAGCCGGCACCCGCGGACGCAGCCTTGCTGCTCGTGGCGCGACTGCGTGAGGGGAGCTAGATTGCGCTGGTTACGGTTCGCTCAGTCATCGACCGCCGTCGAAAGTGACACGCTGACGAAGGCGGAGTTCGAAGCTGGACTGACGCCGGCGCGTGTCTTGAGATCGGTGTTCCGGGAAGAGCGCTTTTTCCTGGTCCTCTCAGTGTTCATCGGAGTCTTCTCGGGACTGGCGGTGGTCTGCTTCCGTTTCGCCATCGAGTGGAGCCGGATTTATCTGCTCGGCTCCGGCGTTGACGTTCCGCACTGGAGGCTGATTCTCACGCCCGCCCTGGCAGGAGCCGTTATCGCGATCATCACCATCCATATCTTCCCCAAGGTGCGCGGCAGCGGCGTGAATCAGACCAAGGCTGCGGTCTACATCTACAACGGCTACATTCCATTCAGGACAGCAATAGGTAAGTTCATCACCTCCTCGGTTGCGATCGGCTCCGGTCATTCGCTCGGACCCGAAGATCCATCCCTGCAGATCGGTGCGGCGCTCGCCTCCGCGATAGGCCGCCGGCTCAAGCTTTCACGCGACCGCATGCGGTTACTGGCTCCCGTGGGAGCAGCGGCAGGACTCGCCGCGGCTTTCAACGCGCCTATTTCGGCCGTGCTCTTCGTTATCGAGGAGGTGATTGGCCGGTGGACAGCGGGCATTCTCGGTTCCGTCGTGCTTTCGGCGGTATCGAGTGTGGTTGTAACGAGGTGGTTTCTCGGGTCGGAGTCCCTGTTCGGGATTCCGTCTGTCGAACTGCGCCGCCCTTCAGAATTGATCGCCTATTGCGTTCTGGGCATCGTCGGCGGCCTGGCTTCTGTCGTCTTCTCAAGCGGCATCGGAGCGCTTCGACCCCGCTTTATGAGGCTGCCACGCTGGACACACTATCTACAGCCGGCCATCGCCGGACTGCTGATTGGCGTTATTGCCGCACTCGGGGCACCGCAGGTGATGGGCGCTGGGTACGAGTACATCGATGAAGCCATGCACGGTCAGTTCACCTGGCAGTTTCTGGCTATGCTGGCCGGGCTGAAGATTATCGCAACCATGCTGTCCTTTGTCAGCGGCACACCCGGCGGAATGTTCGCGCCCACGCTGTTCATCGGCGCCATGCTGGGAGCTGCTGTCGGCGGCGCGGAGCATGCTCTGCTGCCGCATTTGCAGTACTCGGCAGGCACCTACGCTCTGGTCGGGATGGGTGTTCTCTTTGCCGGATTCCTGCGCGCGCCTATGACTTCAGTCTTCATGGTGCTTGAAGTCAGCGGCAACTACACGATCATTGTGCCGGTTATCGTGGCGAATACCTTCGCATACGTGATCTCGCGCTCTCTGCAGCCAACTTCCATCTTCGACACTCTCAGCCGCCAGGACGGCCTCGATTTGCCCTCAATGGAGGAACAGCGTGAAGAAAGCATCCTGCGTGTCGAAGATGCCATGCAACCGTCCGGGCCTGTGCTGAATGCAGATGAAGAACTTGATGAGGCGTTGCGGAAGTTTGGAGATTCTTCGCACTTGGCGCTGATGGTTCGTTTGCCGGGACATGAGTGGGCACGACTAACTCATGAGCAAGCAGTAGCGATGGCGAAGGAAGGCAAGGGTGCGCTTACTCTCGGTTCCCTGGTGGCGGACTCTGCCGTGCCCTATGTTCATCCCGACCAGGCCCTCGACACGGTGCTGCGCTATGTCGACCGCTATCCGTCAGTGCCGGTTGTTCATCGTGCCGACCTCGGCAAACTGGAAGGCGTGATTTCGCAGGCCGATGTGCTGAAGTGCTACCGCGACTTCCGTGAAGACTAGGCAGATTTTCTACCGAATGGATCCGGGCGAAGGGATCGAAAAGACCACGTCACTTGTTTGTCATTTGCTTGTCATGCCCGTTTCCGACTTATTGAAGAGCGGCGAAGATGGTTTCAGCGACTATTCCGGATCTGATGCCGTCATCTGACTCCGATGGCGATATAAGCGATTCCCCCAGCGTCGATCCGGTTCGGGTGGCCTTGCACACGGGCGCGCAAGGCCACTCTTTTTTAGCTGGACCTGATTCGAACTAGGGCTTGGGCTCAGTCGCTTTCATGAACTCCGCCAGGTACTTCTTCCACACGGCCGCATCGGTGTGCGTACCGTGACCGCGGGTCTGATCGCTGATGGGAATCAGAATGAACCGGCCGTGCGGAATCAGCTTGACCATCTTCTCTGCAACGCCAAGCTCCGGCGGATTGATGAAGTCATCGGCCGAGTTGATCCACAGCACCGGGGCTTTGATGCTCTTGAGCTTCGGTTCTGGATTGTAGTTCCGGCTTGCGTTCAGGTAATAGATCATGTCGTTCGCATCGGTCGATGCCATGGTTCGGGCGAGGTAGCGATCGACGTATTGCTCGGCTTCGGCCCGCGTGGGCGCCTGCTTCTGCATTACGAGCGGCGCCGATCCCATGACCAGCAGCATCTCGTTCGCGCCGCGCAAGCCATCCTGCGGTTCGGTCTTGTACTCGCCGTTCTGCCATGCGGGGTCGAGCTTTAGATCCTGGATCGCCATATAGCGCATCATGCGATTGCGACCCCCGATCTCAACCGGTAGACAGGCGAATGGAGCGAGCGCGTCCACAAAGTCGGGATAGGTCTCACCCCACACGAAGCCTTGCATGCATCCCATCGAGGTGCCGAAGATCAGGCGTAGATGATCGATGTGCATCTGGTCCAGCATCATGCGATCGGCACGCACCATGTCTTCATAGTCGTACGCGGGGAAGTGCATCCGCATGCTGTCGGAAGGCTTGGAGCTTTCGCCGTGGCCGATTTCATCCGGCAGGATGAGGTAGTACTTCTGGATGTCGAGGACGCCGCCCGGCACGAACAGCACGTCGGAAAAGATCGGATTCATCAGCGAGTGCGCGTTGCCGCCCGTGCCATGCAACAGGAGGATTGCATTGTCCACGTGCCCGGCAGAGTTGCGATGTGGAGTACCGAGGGTGAGGTAATGCAGGCGCAATTCCGGCAGCGTCTCGCCCGAGCCAAATCGAAAATCACGTAGCGTCGCTACGCCATCCCGCGTAGCCCACTTCGATGCGGAATTTGCTGGCGCACTCGTCGTCGCCTGAGCGAATAAAGGTATTGAACTTGAGATGGCGACGACTGCCAGAAGTGCTTTCTTGCGCACCAAACGTTCACCTCCTGAACGCCCTGAGCCTAATGGTCAGGCTCGTGCTGTGCAAGCAAGAAAACATGTGGTTTTCAGGTGTCCCCTGAGCGCTATAAAATCTATGTGTCAGGTATGTACAAGGTCTCGCATCCCTCCGACACACCACTTCTCAAGCGCTTCCGCCGCGGACGCCATGACCGTGGGCGCTGACCCGCTCTCTGAGCTAGTCTATTGCCGTTGAAAATCCCTCTTCCCGCTCCGTGCCTGCTCCGGACCAGAAGGCATATCTCGGCGCAACTTTCGCAGTTCTGGCATTTCAGCTCATCCGCCAATGCGGATAGAAAGGTACCCTGATGAACAGCTTCAACAGCCGCGCCACTCTGAAGTCGGGAAGCAAATCCTACACAGTTTTCCGACTGCCGGCGCTCAGCGCACACGGAATCGACCTGCGACGCCTGCCGTTCAGTCTGAAGATCCTCCTCGAGAACCTGCTCCGCCGTGAAGACGGTGTGAACGTCACGGCCGGCGATGTCGAGTTCCTGGCAAGGTGGGATGCAATGGCCGAGCCTAGCCGCGAGATTGCCTACATGCCGGCTCGGGTGCTTATGCAGGATTTCACCGGTGTTCCCGCTGTGGTCGACCTCGGGGCCATGCGCGACGCCATCAAAACATTGGGCGGTGATCCTCAGAAGGTGAATCCCCTCATCCCCGCCGAACTGGTCATCGACCACTCGGTTCAGGTAGACGAATTCGGCACACCCAAGGCGTATGAGGCTAACTCGCTGCTTGAATTCCAGCGCAATCGCGAGCGGTACGCGTTTCTTAAGTGGGGACAGACAGCTTTCCGCAACTTCAGCGCTGTGCCTCCCGGGATGGGCATCTGCCACCAGGTCAATCTCGAATACCTCGCCCGCGTAGTCTTTACAACCGAGGTCAACGGGGAACTGCAGGCTTATCCCGATACGCTGGTCGGTACCGACTCGCACACCACGATGATCAATGGACTCGGTGTGCTGGGTTGGGGCGTAGGTGGAATCGAAGCCGAGGCTGCAATGCTGGGCCAGCCCGTCAGCATGCTAGTCCCGCAAGTAGTCGGCTACAAGCTCACGGGCAAGCTTCGCGAGGGGGCAACCGCCACGGATCTCGTTCTCACGGTCACACAGGCTCTCCGTAAGCTCGGGGTTGTCGGTAAGTTCGTCGAATTCTATGGCCCCGGCATTGCCGCTTTGCCGCTCGCAGACCGCGCCACCATCAGCAACATGGCTCCCGAGTACGGAGCGACCTGCGGCATCTTTCCCGTCGACGCAGAGACGCTCCGCTACCTGCGCCTCACAGGCCGCAGCGACGAACAGATCGCGCTCGTGGAGGCCTACTACGAGGAGCAGGGACTGTTCCACACCGGCGAATCGCCGGAAGCCGAATACTCCCAGACAATCGCACTCGACCTCGCCACGGTGGAGCCCAGCGTCGCGGGGCCAAAGAGGCCGCAGGACCGGGTATTACTCAAAGACACAGCTGAAAGCTTCGCCAGGCAGTTGCCAACCCTACTTGCTCCGACAGCGAAGCCCCTTGGCACGCGTACAGCCACGATGTGGGAACCAACGGCTGTCACCGATACAGCTCTGGCAGTCGCGCGAGAAGAGAACGAAGGTCCCGCCACCTCATCGGCATTTGCCAACGACCATCCTGCCGAGCGGACCTTCAAGACCGGCCCAATCAGCACCACGGTGAAGGGGCGCTTCAACATCGATCCTGACAAGTACCTCGACCACGGCTCGGTTGTGATCGCCGCAATTACCAGTTGCACCAACACCTCGAATCCCTCGGTGATGCTCGCAGCCGGCATTCTCGCTAAGAAAGCAGTTGAGAAAGGTCTTTCCGTTCCTCCGTGGGTGAAAACGTCCCTGGCTCCAGGGTCGCGTGTAGTGACCGATTACTATGAGAAATCAGGCCTTCTGCCGTATCTCGAGAAGCTGCGCTTCAACGTCGTCGGTTACGGGTGCACTACCTGCATCGGCAACTCCGGCCCTCTGCCCTCCGACGTTTCGAAGAGCATCGATGAGCACGGCCTCGTTGCAGTCAGCGTGCTTAGCGGCAACCGCAACTTCGAGGGCCGGGTCAACGTCGACGTGCGCGCGAATTATTTGATGTCGCCGCCGCTGGTTGTTGCGTACGCTCTGGCGGGCCGCATTGGTCACAACTTCGAAAGCGAGCCACTGGGCAAAGACTCGAACGGTGACCCGGTCTACCTCCGCGATATCTGGCCTACACAGCAGGAAGTCGCCGAGGCGATCGACAAAGGAATCAGCAGCGAAGGCTTCCGCAGGGAGTACGCCAACGTCTCGGATGGCGATGCAAGCTGGCAGGGTCTTAGCTTCCCCACGGGCGATGTGTACAAGTGGGAATCCGATTCCACCTACATTCGTCGAGCACCCTATTTCGATGGCATGAAGCACAAGCCTGATCCGGTGACAGATATTCCAGGCGCGCGCGTCCTCGCCGTTCTCGGCGATTCCGTTACGACCGACCACATTTCTCCGGCGGGCAACATCAAGGCAAACGGTCCTGCAGGAAAGTACCTTGCCGAACACGGCGTCAAGCCGGCCGACTTTAATTCTTACGGCTCGCGCCGTGGAAATCACGAAGTCATGGTGCGCGGCACGTTCGCCAACGTTCGTCTGCGCAACAAGCTCGCGCCGGGAACAGAAGGGGGAGTCACGCGCCTGCTGCCTGAAGGTGAGCAGATGTCCATCTTCGACGCGAGTGTGAAGTATGCAGAACGTAAGACACCGCTTGTGATTCTCGCCGGGAAGGAATACGGGGCTGGATCCTCCCGCGATTGGGCGGCGAAAGGCCCGAATCTGCTCGGAGTACGCGCTGTGATCGCTGAGAGTTTCGAACGCATTCACCGGTCGAACCTGGTCGGAATGGGCATCCTCCCCTTGCAGTTCGAGGAAGGCCAGAGTGTCGAATCGCTCAACCTCTCCGGCGAAGAGGTCTATGACTTCGCTGGTCTCACAGACCTGCTGAAGGCGAGGTTCAGAAACGGACGTATCCTGAAAGTAAAGGCAAAGGCTACGGATGGCAGCGTGAGAGATTTCAATGCGGTCGTCCGGATCGATACACCGCAGGAGATCGAATACTATGAGCACGGCGGCATTCTGCTCTACGTACTTCGTCAACTTGCAGCGAAATAGGTGTTCTGACCACGCCTCAAATACCAGCGTCTCTTTCGGAGATGCATGACAAAAAGCCACTCCGCGGATGGAGTGGCTTTTGGTTGGCGTGAAGGAGAATTAGCGTCGCTTTGTTGCCGCCGTCTTTTTTGCAGACGGCCCCTTTTTCGCTTTGCCCGGCACTTCAGCAGACTGGACTGCCGGCGTAAGGTTGGCAAGCGCTTCGTCTTCGTGCGGCGCAAAGAACCGTACTCCCTCCTGGTTGTGCTCCCCGAGTACGTGCAGTCGAAGGAAATTCGTGGAGCCCGACTTCGTCCGCGTTCCCGCCACAATTGCAATCACCTCGCGGTTGCGGACATATCCATGCTGTTCCAGCAGGCTCTCGGCAACATCTACAAGCGCTTCCGTCGAATTCACCTTTGGGCAGCGGACCGGGGTGGTTCCCCACAACAGGTTGAGCCGATTGATAGTGATGTCGACCGGGCTGAGTGCGAAGATCGGCGAACTCGGGTGATACTTCGAGAGTTGCCGCGCTGTCGCACCCGATTCCGTGAAGAGCGCGATTCCGCGCAGGTCCAGATCGTCTGCCGCGTGTGCCGTTGCTTCGCAGATTGTCTCTGCAATTGACAACCGCGTCTGCCGCAGCAAAGGTTCGTTCAGATGATCTTCCTTGATGTGCCGTTCGGCTTCACTGATGATCCGGCCCATCATCGATACGGCTTCGATCGGATACTTGCCTACTGCCGACTCACCCGAGAGCATCACCGCGTCGGTGCCGTCGTAGATCGCGTTGGCAACGTCCGAGACCTCGGCGCGCGTGGGGCGGGGGTTTTCAATCATCGATTCCAGCATTTGCGTCGCGGTGATCACCGGTTTGAAGTACTCGGCCGCGCGCCGGATGATGTGCTTTTGAATGGCCGGAACCTTCTCCGGCGGAACCTCCACACCGAGGTCGCCGCGTGCCACCATGATCCCGTCCGCCGCCTGCAGAATGCTGTCCAGATGCTCGATGGCCTGCGGCTTCTCGAGCTTTGCGATGATCCACGTTTCTCCGCCATACGCTGAGACGCGATTGCGGACCAGCCGTACATCTTCCGCAGTACGTACAAACGAAACAGCCACCGCGTCCACGCCGTGTTTCAAAGCGAACTCGAGGTCCTGCGAATCCTTCTCTGTCAGGGACGGAACCCGCACCGGAATCCCGGGCAGGTTGATGCCCTTGTTCTCGCCTAGCATGCCGCCGTTAATGATCTCGCAGACGACGTCGGGACCTGTAACCTCGTGCACGCGCAGCTCGATCAGTCCATCGGACAGCAAAATGCGCGAACCCTGTTCAACGTTTTCAGCCAGCGTCTTGAAAGTCGTACCTACCAATGAAGCAGTTCCAGGTACATCACGCGGTGTGATGGTCAATCGACTGCCGGCCTTCAGTAAGACCGATTGGTGATCCTTGAGCTTTGACGTGCGGATCTTCGGTCCTTGCAAGTCCCCGAGGATGCAAAGCGGCTTGTGTTCCTCGCGGCTCACCTTGCGAATCATCTGGATGAGAGCGAGCTTCTCTTCGTGAGTGCCGTGAGAAAAGTTCAGTCGGACAACATCCACGCCCGCGCGTACCAGATCACGAAAAACCGGCTCGGTGTTAGAGGCAGGGCCAAGAGTAGCAACAATCTTGGCACGGCGTTGGATGGGGGTATCTTTCAGGTTCGTTTCAACGAACGGCATTAAATAACTCCATGAAATCAGGTATAGGAAAAGGGGATGTATGTGTGCGGTCTGCTTCATTATACAAGCGCCGCTGCGACAAAGATCCCCACCCAGCATGGCACAATGGGCACAATGCAGTCCGTGGGCGCGGTCACCGACAGGATGCGAAGGTCTTTCGATTGGCTTGAATTAAAGCTGGCGATTGCGTTCGCGGAACAGAACGCCATTCAACTCCGCTCCAAGTAGAGCTGTAAATGAGGTGATGTACAACCAGACGAGGGTCGCGATTCCGGCTCCGAAGGAGCCATAGAAAATCGTGTAGTCTGCGATGCGCGTCACGTACCAGCCGAAGGCCAGCGTGGCCGCAAACCACACGATGCTGGCCGCAATCGCGCCGGGCATGATGCGCATCCAATGCTCTCCGCGCTTGGTTCCGAAATGATAGAGCGCTCCCAATACTGCAAGACTGGTTCCAAAAGCCAGAGTCCAGCGCACCATGCGCCACAGAAAGAGCACGACACTGCGAAGCTGGTGTCCGGCGTTGTATACGAGCCAGAGCTCGATGGCACGTCCAAATACGAGCACGATGGTAGCCAGCGCGAGCGGCACCAGGACAAGGAAGACAAGAAATAGGGCGCGCCACCGCCGTTCCCAGAAACCCCAGTCATTTCGCGGCAAGCGATATGCTCTGCGAAAACCTTCCATCAACGTAAGCATCAACCCGAGTCCCGCGAAAATGCTAAGAATCGAGCCAGAGATGATCAAGCCTCCCGGGTGAGCAGTGCGGGCATGCATCGATGAAAGCATCAGGTGTACTGTATCCGCCGGAAGGATCTGCCCTGAGACCCACCGGATCTCGCCCACAGCTGTCGGCCCTTCCGGAACCTTCGCAATCATCGCGGTCAGCACGATGAACGCGGGAAAGAACATCAACATTCCGGAATACGCAGCTGCTTTCGCCGTGTTCAGCACGTCGTGTTCGAGGGCTAGAAATACAGCCTTCCGGAAATGGCGCAGGAACTTCCGCATGGTTCCATCCAAAGAGTAGTGCATCAGTCCTGAATCGCACACAGTGAGTGGTGCCGCGGTGCATGGGGAATCAACAACTTCTTTGTTTGACCTCACAAAAGGTCGTGAGTGAAACGGTTTATCATTCTTTCGAAATGTTCAATACCCGATTTCTCGCAGTAGTTGTCGCATCCTGGTTGCTTTCAGTACCGAGCGCCGGTCGCGCGCAGAACGCGCAACTGGCTTCACGCGAGGTCAACGCTCGTGTTGAATCCCTTCTGAAGCAGATGACTCTGGAAGAGAAGATTGGACAAACCGTTCAATACTCGGCCGGCTTCGCAACGGGACCATCCGCGTCAAAACTTACTTATGACGAACTGGTGGCGAAAGGAAGCATCGGATCGATGCTGAACGTGGTCGGCGCCGAGCGCACCAACCACTTTCAGCACATCGCGATGGAGAAATCGCGGTTGCACATTCCCCTTATCTTCGGGCTCGACGTGATCCACGGGCACCGCACCACGTTTCCTGTGCCGTTGGCCATCGCCGCAAGTTGGAATCCAGAAGACGCTGAGACCGTCGCGCACGTTGGCGCGCAGGAAGCCCGGGCAGACGGCATCGCCTGGGTCTTCTCGCCCATGGTTGACATTGCTCGCGACGCCCGCTGGGGCAGGATCGTCGAGTCCAATGGCGAAGATCCATA
>DATNFD010000222.1:0-18539 GCA_035606555.1 Occallatibacter sp. | reverse complement strand
CTGATGTGCGTGTACCCCTAGAAGAATCGCCTGCAGGCCGCGCATTCCGGGTGCGCGAGCCGATCGTGTTAGATCGCATCTGGGATTCAAATCTGGCACCAGGCGCCGCCCATCTGACCAGAATTGGAATGAAGTCGGGCTGCTGGGTGCCTCTGATTCACCGCGACGTGGCGGTCGGTGTGCTTGCCGTTGCCAGCCGCGCAGAAGCTGCATTCACCAATCGCGAAGTCGAGATGCTGGTCCAGGTCGCGGACCAGGTGGCGATGGCGGTGAGCAACGCGGTGGTGTTCAGGCAGATCGCCGAACTCCGCGATCGTCTGCGGCAGGAAAAGCAATATCTCGAAGAAGAGATCAATGTCGAGAATCGGTTTGAAGACATCGTGGGAGAAAGCGGAGGTCTGCGGCAGGTTCTCAAGCAGATCGAAACCGTGGCCCCGACGGATGCTACCGTGCTTATCCAGGGGGAGACCGGAACCGGGAAAGAACTCCTGGCTCGCGCCATCCACCGGCTTAGCGGCCGCAGCGAACGGACGTTTGTAAAGGTGAATTGCGCGGCAATTCCAGCAGGCCTGCTGGAAAGCGAACTCTTCGGGCATGAGAAGGGCGCTTTCACAGGCGCGATCGCGCGCAAGATGGGGCGCGTGGAACTGGCGCATGAAGGCACGCTGTTCCTGGATGAAATCGGGGAATTGCCGGTGGATTTGCAACCGAAGCTGTTGCGCGCACTGCAGGAGAAGGAGATTGAGCGGTTGGGCGGCAACCGTCCCATCCCCGTGAATGTGCGGTTGATTGCCGCAACGAACCGTGACCTCGGCCAGATGGTGCAGGAGAAGCAGTTTCGCAGCGACCTCTATTACAGGCTGAAGGTGTTTCCGATCTTCGCGCCGCCTCTCCGGGACCGCACGGGTGATATCCCGGTGCTCGTGCGGCATTTTGTGACGACACACAGCCGCCGCCTGGGAAAGAACATAACAGTCATCCCGGAAGAGACCATGCAGGCGCTCTGCCGATGGCCGTGGCCGGGAAACATTCGAGAACTCGAGAACTTCCTTGAGCGCGCCGTTATCCTCACGCGCGGATCTTCGCTCTATGTCCCATTGGCCGAATTGGAGACGAAGGTGGCCGAAGAGGAAGAAGAGCTGGAGCGGACCAATCCAACATTGCAGGTCGCTGAGCGAGAGCACATCCTCCGGGTGCTTCGCGAAACTGACGGGCAGATCGGTGGGGCCGACGGAGCCGCCGCCCGGCTTGGGCTCAAACGTACTACGCTGAATTCGAAATTAAAGAAGTTAGGGATCGAGCGCAGCGACTATATATAGAGGTGCGCGATCAGAGATTGCAGATACCCCTCCCCGCAAGCTCAATGTTTGGGAATGATGATCGCTTGACGTGACGAGATCTCGTCTGCTGACGATATGTCGTCATCGTCACTTCGTCAGTTTTAGCATCGTCAGTAGTGATTTGGCTCACTCCAGATAAGAAATAAATCCTTCAAAATCAGCCACAAACTAACCGAGGTCAGCTCGTCACACGAGTTTGGCACACCACATGCCTTATAGAGGGCGAGGCTGATGAGGGCCTGAATACGTTGCGAATCACATTTCAAGATACGACGGAAGCAGTCGAGATGAAGTTGGAAGGGCGAGTAGCAGGCCCGTGGGCGAACGAACTCGATCGGGTCTGGTTGGAAGCGGCAACGCGCCTGCAAGCAAGGAAGCTGGTTATCGATCTGCACAACGTCACCTATGCGGATGCCGGCGGCAAGCAGGTGCTGAGAGACATCTACGCTCAAACCCATGCTGAGTTCGTTGCTACTACACCCTGGACGCAATTTCTGGCCGAAGAAGTTACAGCCAATAAAACAGTGGTTCTGGAAGAGGGGGAATGACGATGCAAACCATGCGCGAAACACTTACTAATTCCAACGTTCAGCGGCCGGGCGAGTTCTTCAAGAAGCTCTCTCCCGCAGCGCTTCGCGATCTCGAGTCGATGGAATTCCCGACCCTGTATCAACCGGGTGTTCTGCTCTTCTCAGAGAAGTCGATTCCTTCGGGAATTTTCATCGTCATCTCGGGTGAAGTAAAACTGTCGATAAATTCAAGTGATGGCAAGCGTCTGATTCTCAGCATCGCGAAGGCCGGCGAAGTGCTTGGTCTCTCTTCAGTGCTGTCCGGACTGCCAAGCGAGATGACTGCTGAGGTTTTGTATCCGACGCGTATAGCGGTGATTGAGCGTGATCAGTTCCTCGGCTTTATGGCGCGTCACCCTGAGGTGTACCAGGTCGTCACCCAGGAGCTGAGCCTGCAGTATAAGGTCGCCTGCGAACAACTTCGCACGGTGGCCCTGGCCGGTTCCGCACCGGAGAAACTGGCGCGACTGCTGCTGGATTGGAGCGAGAACGGCCAGAAGACGGAAACCGGGATGCGGTTCCGCTTCTCCCTGACGCACGAGGAGATCGGCGAATTCATCGGTGCTTCGCGAGAGACCGTCACACGTACCCTTTCAACCTTCAAGAGCCGCAGACTTGTGGCGTTCCACGGATCGATTCTCGAGATCCCGAGCAAGGTGGCACTCCAGAACATCGCAGGCATGTAGTTTGTACAGCTGTAAAAGTCGTTCCTGGATCATGTTTCATTCGCCTCGATAGAGTAGTCGGGCCCGGGTTCGCGGCGCGTATTTATATAAAATTCCCGAGCAAGTGCGCAGGGAAGCCTTCACGCTAGAATGGCAGAAACCATCTGCCATTCAACTCCCAGGAGGCTTTCATGCGCATGGTTGTTTCAGTTGTTCTCTTCCTCGCATTCACATTTGCACTTCCCGCACATCTCATCGCACAAGGCGCTCCTCCTCAGGGTGGCGCCGACCAGCCCTACACGGTCGAGTACTATTACAAGGTGCAATGGGGCCATCAGCAGGAGTTTCTCGACCTATTCTTGAAGAACCACTATCCCCTGCTGAAGAAGATTCAGTCCACAGGCCGCATGATCGCGGTCAATATCGAATCCCCGGCGTATCACACGACAGAGGATGGCCGATGGGACTATCGCGTGACCATTACGTTCAAAAACTCCACTGTTGCGACTACTGTGAATCCGGATGAAGGTGCGTTGATCAAGCAGTTGTGGCCGGATCAGGATGTATACAAGCGCGAGGAGCAGCGGCGGTTTGAAATCCTCGCCGCGCATTGGGATTTGCCTGTCACGAATATCACGCCCACAGACCGCCGCTAGTTTTTAGAATCTAGCTCCGACTGGAGTGCCGGACCTCGAGCCGGGTCACGGCCGTCTGCGCCATTTTTCGACGAGGTCCTGGGCGGCATGTGGCCAGTTTGGGAAATCGAATTGGAAACCTGCTTCAAGCAGTCGGGTTGGGATGACGCGGCGGCTCTTGAGCACGAGTTCGGTTTCCGTGCGCATGAAATAGGCTGCCAGTTCGAGAACAGGCCGCGGCGCAGGAAGGCCGTTGGGCATCTCCCATGCCTCGCGCAGGATGCTCATGAAGTCGCGATTGTGTTCGGGATTCGGAGATGTGATGTTGACCGGCCCATGAAGGTCTTCGCGGGCAATGAGGAACTCGACGGCGCGGGCAAAGTCTTCTTCGTGAATCCATGAGATCCACTGGCGGCCGTTGCCCTGCTTCCCGCCGAGCCCCACGCGTACGAGGTTCGAAAGAACAGCGAAAGCATTGCCGGGTGCAGGGCTGAGTGTGATCGCGGAACGCATCGCGATCTTGCGCGTGATGGGCGTGTCGGTCTTGAAAAAGGTGGTCTCCCAGTCTTTCGCGACGCGGATGGAAAAATCCCAGCTATTCGGCGCGCCTTTCTCGTTTCCGCCTAGTTCACCGGTTTGCTCATTCATAGGGCGATCGAGAGCGTGGCGGTAGATCGAAGCGGTCGATGCATTTAGCCACACGCGCGGCGGATTCGCGAGAGAGCCTATGACTTCACCGAGAAGCTGCGTCGAGATGATCCGCGAGTTATAAATATCGGCTTGATTTTCGGGAGTGTAGCGGCAGTTCACGCTTCGGCCGGCGAGGTTGATGCAGACGTCGGCTCCATCGAGGTACTGGACCCACAGGCCGGCTGTCTGTGCGTCCCAATGGACAGTTTCCCATTCGGCAGTGTGTGGGCCGCGCGTGAGGACGATGACGTGATGACCGCGCTGAGAGAAATAGCGCGCAAGAACGCTGCCGACCTGACCGCTGCCGCCGGGTATCACAATCCGTAGCGGCCGTTCTGTCGTAAAACGGCTGGTGCTCACACTTGCAGTTTAGTTTAGCGATGGACTGCCCTTAATGTTGCTGCACCGATCCCGGCGTACCTGTTGGAGCTTGTGGCGAAGATATGGACTGAACCGGTTGAGGCGGTACCGGCGCATATCCGTACGCGGCAAAGTAGCGTCGCCGTTTGTATGAACGGACCTCGTGAACGATGAGAGTAATGATGAGCCCGAGAACGATCAGCGGTGTCCAGAAGATCCATACCGGTTGTGAGACACGGTTCCCTGCGATATTTACTGAATCGGCTGCACTCAATCCGCCAAACATTACGACGGCATCACCACCTACGGAGACATCTTCCCCGAGACGGGTCGTGCCGAAGAAATTGACCAGGTCGTGGCCGATCGCGGCATCATCGTCAGCGTGGATTGTTCCGAAGAACACCACGACATCGTGCTTCGACTCGTGCGAAATATGAACGTTGCCGAAGAACACGACAACATCGTGGTCGATGTCGCCCCTGGCGTTGACGCTGCAAAAGAAGCAGACGGCGTCGTGGATTGACTGGCCCTCCGGCACGACGATATTGCTGCCAAACTGCACTCGATCTTTTTCCGCGCGCGCGGGGGTGGCTGCGAGAACAAGCGCCGACGCGAGCAGGAAAGCAGAGAACAAGCGTTGAGTCATGATGACCCTCACGCGAAATTGTACGCGCTGCGCTGGTAGAAAGTTCCCGGAAAGCCAACGCCGAGCTAAAGCGCGCGGAAGATGGGCCGTTCTGTCCTTCCCCTTAGGATTCGGCGCTTCTCAGAACCAAACCGGCGGACAGTCGATCACCTTGCCGCCGGTTCGGGAGCGTCTACGAAATAGAAGTCCTGGAGCCTTCCGCGATGTCCATTACAGATCGCAAACAGCTGGAGAGCGAGACGGGTCGGTGTTATCCAGATTTCGCTGCTCGCGACCAGGGCAGGCGAAGCAGCAGCGTTCTTCTCTATAAGGTGAAGTGAGCCCAGCGAAGCAAGATCGCGCTGCATCTGGGGCCCTCGGGCCCCTACCGTCGATGCCAGCTGCTCGAGGTTGCATGCCAGGGGCTCTGCGCTCACGTCGCCCGCTTCTGACAACACCTTGGATGCTTTTGTGCAAACAACCGTGAAGATGCGGATTGGGATCGTGGTGAGTTGGCTGAAAAGATCAATAAACTCCAGACCTGTCGGGTCGCCTTCGACTACGGCGGTCGAAGAAATCAGGAGGCCCGCCCAGAAGCGATGCAGCCAATCTTCGTGTGTTTCGGATCCGACCTCGAGAATGCGCACCGCAACTTGAGGATTGACCCGGATGGCTTTTTGACCGCTTTCTTCCTGGTCAAGAATATCCTCTGTTTTGAGTGCGATTGCCACAGCATTGAGAACTTTGTGGCTGCTGGCGCGAGTACGAACCCACTCCCCGATTTCGTCAACTCCGTCCGGGCAAATCTGGCCGAGAAATGCGAATGCTTCGACCATCCGTACGAGGCTCAGCATGTCACCTGGCCGCGTCTGAATGATGAGTGACTCTAGGAGACTATCCCACTGGTTGGAGCGAGGATCTTCCTTCGCCCAGAGAAACGAGAGTCCTACGCCGTCAGGTCCACATCTCACTACCCTTGCCTGTGTGGTGATTCGGCGCGTCGGATCAGGATCCAACGGTCCTTCGCGCTGCAGAGTCAGAGAAAGAATGGTGCCGGGGCGCCATTTCTCTTGGGTGATGAGATACAGACCGGAAGAACTGATGTCGCTGACTTTGTCCTGGGCCAGATCAGATCCGCTCCAACGATATGCGGCAAACTGCTCCACCTTCCGTCGCTGGGCTCTATCCGCCTCGGGCGTGACGAATTTCTCGAGCCGGCGAATGGACGCGGCAATCGTATCCGAATCAGGCTTTAAGACTTTACCGAGCCAGCTTACACGTCCGATCATTCGGGCTCCGCAGGATTTATGGCGAGTAATTGTAAGTAGTTTAGCTATTCAGAACGATCACGGAAGTACGTAAGGGTTGTACGGATACTCCGAAGTACCGCTGCACTTAGGTAATGACGCAGCTGTGTTCAGCCGAAGGAAGGCCCCATCAGGGGCGATCAATCGGCAGAAGTGAAAGCGCTCGAAATGCCAGGCGTTCCGGTGACTAGAACACCCTGGAGTGGCGGACTTCTCTCACCAGTTGCCGCGCATCAAAGCATTCAGTAGCCTCCAGTGGCTGCCAAGAGCTGTCGTACTACTCGTAAATTAGAGAATCAATTAACTTAGACCGCCAGAGCGAAACCAGATATTCCTTCCTACATCCTCGGCTCTGGCAAGTCAGGAGCAACGGTGAGAAAGCATTGTAAGGAAGGATTGCGTCTATACAACTCTGCTGTGAACGCTCTAAAGGAATGGGGACTGGCGGAAGTGGACAGACAGGCGGTTGAGATGCTGCCGCTTGGCCCGATAAAGCTCAGGGAGATTTCACAGGCGGCGAGGAGAGCCGACGGAATACACATCAATGCTCGTCGCGCCTACGCTGAACACATCGCCAACTGCCTGGTTTGCAGCAGGCACCTTGTGTCCGAGTGAACGTTCTCGTGCTCCACTGGGCATCAGAACTCGACGCGCATGCCCAGCTGAATCCGGCGTGGAGGCCCTACGGAGGTGACGTCTCCAAAGGTCGGAGAAGTCTCCACCGTGTCAACGCTGTAGGGGTTCTCGTGGTTGAGGATGTTGAATGCGCCGGCGGAAAACCCGAGCCGCGGAGCTTCTTCATCCTGATTAGCGGTGATGGCGAAGTCATGACCCCAGCGCAGGTCGAGGTCTACGTAAGAAGGCAAGGTTTCTGAGTTGCGCTCGACACCATGAGGGCGTGTGTTGAATAAGCTGTCGCCGTACTCGTCGGTTCCAGTAGTGATCGTCCAGGGGCGGCCAGTGTTGGCGAAGATGCCCGCGGCGACATTGTAGATGCTCTTCGGATTCACCATTGCGTACATGCCCAGACGATGCCGGCGATCCCAGTTCGAGCGTCCCCACTCATCATCGGGAGCGTACTGGTTCTGCGGGAACCAGCCGATGCCGTTTGTATTTGAGTCGTAATGCGAGAAAGTGTAGCGGCCAAACCCAGTGAAATACTTGTTGACTCGTCCGCGGAAGGAGACGTCGAGGCCGTCGCCTTCGAAGAAGCCTTCAGGCTCCATTTGACGGACTACGCCGTAATTGGGATCGGGACGCTCGGTGTAGCCGGACACAGGCGTAGGCGCATTGATATCGACTGAGCGGAACTCGTGAATGCCACGAGCTGAGTAACCGCTGACCACGGCGGTAGCCTTCTCCCCGATTTGACGCTCGATCGAGAGCCCGTACTGCATCTGGTAGGGAATTGCTGCATTGGGGGCGAGCTGCGCGAGGTTAGCGGGCTGCTCTTTCACTGCCGTGCAGTCGCTCACCGGAACGCAACCGCTTTCAGGTTCGCTCGCCGGATCGAGCGAGATGCTTACCGCGCGACGCCGGGCGTTTTCATAGCGCACGAGATCGAGGATCGGGCCGGAGCCAAAGCGGTCATAGTAGATGCCGCCACCGCCGCGGAGAACTGTTTTCGAGTTGTCGTCGATCACGTACGCAAAGGACACGCGGGGCGCGAAGCCGAGGCGCTTCTCAGCGAGGAAGTTCTGCCAGTCGTAGCGAATACCGGGCGTGATGGAGAAGCGATCGTTAATCTTCCATTGATCCTGAATAAAGGCGCCCATCTCCTGCTGGTGATAGATGAAGTGCGTATCGCCAGTATTCTGCGAAAAGGCCGAAGGGCGATTGTTGGAGTAGTTTTCAAGCGCGCTGGCGGCGACGGAACCGTCGGGGTTGAGCGTAGGGCCGTAGGTGTAGGAGCCGAGGGCATTGGTATTGTCGTCGTATGCGCGGCGGCTGACGTGCGGCATTCCGGCGCCGAGCTTGATCGTATGACGACCGCGAGTCCACGTGACCATGTCGTTAATGCGAAAGTTGTATTCGGTGCTGAGGTAGTCGCTCTGCGCCGAGCCGCCTGTAAAGTCGCCGGCCACATTGACGCGAGGAGCTTCGATGACATTATCGTGTCGGTTCATAGTGTGCTCGCCGACGACAGAGAACTGGTTCAGCAGGACAGACGAGAGGGTCGAGTCCACATGGATGACCATGTCGTCTTCGTGCCACAGGCCATTGTAGGCAGCGCTGGCGAGCGTCTGGCCCCCGACTCCCTGGTTCTTTCCTGTCCAGTTTTCGTATGCATATTGCGCGTATGCTGAGTGTTTATCTCCGAACTGGTGAGCGATGCGCGCACTGAATTCCGTGTCCCGATTGGGAGTGGCGACGTTGGCCTGGAGGAGTCCGGTGGGGCTGTCGGGAGTTGGGACGACGACCGCATTGACGACCGAGTTCAGGTCTTCTTCGGCACGGCTGAAGCTGCCAAGAAAGCTGCTCTTCTTTGAAAAAAAGACAGGGCCGGTGGCGTGGCCTTCGTAAATGCGGCGCTGCTCAAACGGCTTGGAAGGTGCGAGGGCGTTTTGCGCGTTCAGCGAATTATCGCGAAAGGAAAAATTGAATTGGCCATGATATTTGTCAGCGGTCGACTTCGTGATAACTTCCATCTGTCCACGGCCGGGCCAGTAATACCGTGCCGAGTAAGGATCCTGGTTGATGCGCACTTCTTGCACTGCTGACGGCGACACGGGCGAACGATTCGCCTCGACGCCGTCAACCATCAGGCCGGAACCGCCCGTTCCTGAGGCACTGTCATCGAGAAAGACGCTCATCGCACCGACATAGTCGTTATCGAAGATTGGAAGCTCTTTGAGTTCGGTCGAAGTGAGAACTGAAGAATCTCGGTTTTCTTCCGAAGCGGTAAGGTCCTCGTCGGTATCCCCATTGACACGGACATTTGTGGCAACGGCTGCGATGGGCAGCGTGATATGGAGCGGCGCGGCAAGCACATGTGATGCGGCAGCCACCAGGACAACATTTGGGTTCACAGTGACGGGAAGATGGACAGTCTCAAATCCGGGTTCGGAGATGATCAATGTGAAACTGCCAGGGTGCGGCGCGGCCATCCGGAAATTCCCGACGCCGTCTGACGTGGTGGTTCCTGCGACAGCCCCGTCAGCATCGACAAGATTCACTTGTGCGTTCGGAACGATCGCGCCGGTTGGGTCGGCGACCACTCCCTGTACCGTTGCTGCGGGTTGTGATTTGGAGTTGGACTCGGTGGTCGCGGCGGATAGCACAGCGGCACAGGAAAACAGCACAACGGCCAAGGCAGGAAAACGCAACATGCAAAGTCTCCAGCAGATGGACTACATTTCTGCGGCGTCCCAGAGAAGAAACTTGCCACTTGCGAGAAAGTTCCAGGACTGCGGTGGTACCGAGCGCGGTGCAATCCAACGCATTCCTACGCTAACAGTCCCTTAACAAAGACGTCGTTATAAGTCGATTTTCGCAGGAGATAGAGCGGCTGTCCAGTCAGCGGGCGAGTCGACAAGAATGTCCGGTGGAATCGCTTCGAGGCTTCCTGGGGCGAGGCCAAATGTACAGCCGATGCACCATGCGCCTGCATTACGGGCAGTTTGGACATCGACTCGGCTATCGCCGATCATGACCGTCTCCTCTGGCTTGACTCCGGCTTCTTTCATCAGAGCCAGAAGGCCCTCGGGGTCCGGCTTCTTCGTTGCGAAGCTGTTTCCGCCGTAAATGTTGAGAAAGTATGGTGCAAGTCCCAGAGCTTCGCAGATTGCCTGTGCAGGGCGAACGGGCTTGTTGGTGAGAACTGCCATTGCGCGCTTCGGCGCTTCTGCGCGCTGTGATCCGGCCGCACGCCTCGGGACCTCAAGTTGATCGTGAACTTTGTGAAGCGCATCGAGGGCTTCAAGAACACCCTCGTACGCGTAGGTGTAGTCGAGCTTATGCTCGCGGTAGTAGTCGAGGAAGTATTTGTACGCTTCCGCCACGAGTTCTTCGCTAGGTTCGCGGCCGTCGTCGGCAGCGAAGGCGCGACGCACAAGCATGAGCGCCCCGTTCCCAATATAGGTTGCAATGAGTTCGTCAGTCAGATGAGGACGCCCGAATCTTTCCAGCGTCGCATTCACTGAGTTGCAGAGGTCCTGCGCGGAGTCGATGAGGGTGCCATCGAGATCGAACACGAGCAGTTTGAGGCGATCGACTGGCACAGGACGGAGAACACGGATCATGTGTTCAGTTTAAAGGGAAGATGAGATGGGCCGACAATCAGCTGTAGACGCGCCCGTTGATCTGCACTCTCGAGCAGGCAGGGCAGAAGCGAATGGAGTTGCGACGCGTGAACGCTGTGTAACCGGGCTGAAGCCAGAGGTGCAAGCCAAGCCAGCACATGAGAGCACGAACCGGGCTCGCGTCGAACTCATATCGCGACCACATTCGCTGGAGGGACTGTGCCAGCTGTGCTTCTTCGGGATGGGCTTCGTTCCAGAGCATTGCGGTTCCCACTTCACATAGACACCGTGCGCGCGAAAAAGATTCCATGCCTTATTGCTGATGGTTTTGTCGCGTGAAAAAGGTGGAGTGCTGGGGAGGGAAAAAGGCAGGCGAGGCCTTTCCAGGAGGTACTTCTGCCATCGCGGTCTTGATGGCAATTGAGGCCTCGCCTGAGGAACGAACTTTACAGCTTATTCGCAGCAGTCAAGGCCACCTAGACCCGCTGCGAACCCGATCTCAGAAATTGGACTAATTCCTGAAATCAAGATCAAACAACCCTAGTGAACGCGAATGTCGCCGGAGCCGGTTTGCATGCGGACGGTTGGTCCGCCGCCGTGTACCTTGCCCATCGTGTGGTGACGGTCAAAAGAACCCTGAACAGTCATTTCCTGATCGGTATGCACCGAACCGGAGCCGGTCGACGCGTCAAGGTTGAATCCGCTGTTGCCGGCCCAGAACTCAATCGAGCCGGAACCTGTTTCGAGCTTCCAATCCGAGGTCGGCGAACCCCACACCTTAATGTCGCCGGAGCCGGTGCCCGCACGGAGTCCACCGTTGACGTTCTTGAGCTCCACACTCCCGGAGCCGGTCTGAACCTTTACGTCTCCCTTACCGCCGGACTGCTCTGCATGAATGTCCCCGGATCCAGTGTTCGCGATAAATCCGTTCTGCAATCCAGTCGCATAAATGCTGCCGGACCCTGTGCCGAGCTTGGCATTTTCGCCTACACCTTCGTCCTTGATGTCGCCCGAGCCAGAGTTGGCTTCGAGGAAGGAGTTGGCCGGAGCTTCAATGTCGTAATCGATGCTGATGTTGTGGTAATTCTCATGGCGCTGGCCGATGCGAATGATGTTTCCAGTCTGATCGATCGGAGGATTGTTGGCGATCTCCTGCACCTTCCCATCGTTGCCGCTGCCCCAATTGGACTTTACGTGCCCGAATATGTGGACCCGATCTCCTGAGCCCTGCTTAATGTGAATATGTCCCGAGCCAGTAGAAACTGCGAGTTCCACGTGGCCGTTGACAGTGAGGTTACGTTCGAAAGTGGCTTCGCTGGCGAACGCGGGGAGGGCTGACAGTGCCAGAACGGCTGTTGCTAACGCAAAATGTTTCATCTGTTCCTCGATTCAAATGGACTCGCTGCGGTAAGGGCTCTGGTTCTGCTCAATCTGCTCGCTCCGGTTTCGGTCTCCTGACCAGGCTATGCAAACACTCAGATACAACGCTGACGGGGGAGGGCTGAAAACTGGTACATCTGAAGAGGAGCATGCGTGTTGCCAAAGGCATACTCCGGTCCAACTTCATTCGATTCTTCGGTTCAGCGGAAGTGCCCAGATCTGTGCGCAAAAGGCTCTCTGTTCGTTTGCGGACACCCTTGTACGGGTGCGAACAGCGCTCGCACGGGATGTCTCCAGACGAAATAAGAGTAAGTTTCCGCATTTATCCTCGCCGATCCGCTATAACGATGACGACTGGCGAACAGCAAATGTTAACGACTGCAAACTTCGACCGGACGACATCGAACTTCACTATTGCTGAAGTACGACTTGGTCACCTTCCTTCAATCCCTTTGTGATTTCGGTTTGCGATCCGTTGGAGAGACCGATGGCCACTGCGACCTTGCGGGTTCCCTCCTTCTGACTCTTGTCCGGCACCTGCACGAAAGCATTTTTCTGTGCGTCGTAGCTGACCGCGTTTTCCGGGACCATCAATACACCCTTGTGTTCATCGAGCATGATTTCGGCATTGGCCGTCATGTTGGCTTTGAGTTCGCCGCCGGGATTATCGATGCTGACGCGCACTTCGAATGTGGTGACGTTGTCTTTTTCCACTCCGAGCGGCGCGATCTTGGTGACTTTTCCGTTGAATACGCGGTCGCGAAAACTTTCCACCTTGATGCGGGCGGCCTGATTCATGTAAACGTGGGCAATGTCAGCCTCGTCGACTTTACCCTGTACGTAAACCTGGTTCACGTCGCCTTCTGTCATCACCAGCGTAGCCGTGGAGCCGAGAACGAGAATAGAACTGACTGCATCTCCCATTTCAACGTCGCGGGAGAGGATCACGCCATCCATCGGCGCAACAATAGTTGTGTATGAAAGCTGTTCTTCAAGCTGTTTGAGGCTGGCTTTGCTCTGGGCCACCTGCGCTTTGGCCTGCTTCAGTTTCGCTGTATCGACGCCGATCTGCGCCTTCGCAGCATCCCGCTTCGTGAGTGCGGCGAGGTAGTCGCGATTGGCGTCATCCAACGACTGCTTGCTGACAACTCCCTCTTTAGCCATCAATTGATGGCGTTCGAGCGTTGCCTTATACATCGACAGGTCGGGCGCTGCGGCGTTCACCCTGTCCTGCTCAATATTTGCCTCATAGGTGGCGACGTTTGCTTCAGCGGCCGCCAGTTGTGCACGTTGTGCTTCAACCTGGGCGAGAATCTCCTGCTGATCCAGCTGTGCGAGAGGCTGACCCTTGTGGACTTTGTTGTTGATGTCCGCATAGAGCTTCTCGACGATGCCGGAAGCCTTGCTCTTCACTTCAACCTTGGTGATGGGCTGGATCTTGCCTGTAGCAACCACAGATCGCGCAACATCCCCGCGTTGCACCTTCGCGATACGGTTAGGATCAATGTTCGCGGTGCGCACCAGGCGGGCAGCCGCAACACCGATCACAACGATGAACAGCAGTACAACGGAGCCAATCCAGATCCAGACCTTTCTGCTTCTATGCGATGCCATGGAGCACCTCCCAGCAACTGGAGCTATCCCGCTCCCCAGAACAAATGAACGACAAAATGAACGAGCCGCAAGATTACGGCGGATGATGAATTTTTGAACTGGCCGAACCAATTCCAGTTCCAACTAAAGCCCGGCGCACGACAGGTCACAATTACAAGTTCGCTGCCCGTTGAAGCCAGATACGCAGGCAGTTCGCGTTTGGTTCCAGGATTGATTGCGAGTGATCTGCCTCACGCACGATGCCAATCCAGAGCGGCCGGCCAGCTTCTCTCCTGATTCCTGTAGTTAGGGACCAGACGGAGCGGAAGTGTTAACGGATCTTTTCAGGAGCAGCGGTATGCGTTGTGCAGTGCCATCGGATGTGCTTGCTCACGAGATCAGCAGCCCGCGTACGATCGTGTGTCGCCTGATGCCGAGTTCGTCATAGACGTTGAAATCCGCCAAGGCACCCGGTCTGAGTTCGGAGGGCAGACCCAGCATCGCAGCGGGATTGCTCGCAGCCATGCGTGCAGCGACGGCCAGGTCGGCTCCCGTCATGCTGCGCAAGTTTGCGACTGCCTGTTCCAGGCTGATCACGCTTCCCGCGATCACGCCCGCATCCGTCCGGCAGGCCGCCCCTTGCACATGTACCGCCGTATCGCCCGCCATGTATCTGCCATCGGGCATTCCCGCGGCTGAAAGGCAATCGGTGATCAGAATGGCGCGTTCGGGCCTCTTGACTTTGAGCCAAAGACGGACCGCCTCCGGAGCAACGTGATAGCCATCGCAGATCAGGTCCGCGTATAAGTCGTCCCGATCGAGGACCACACCCAAAATCCCTCTTCGCGTGTTGCGCGTCGTCGAATCCGGATCGCTCACTTTGTTGGAAAGCACTTGCTCACTTCAGGATCTCTTCAAGCCTGAATGGCCTTCGGACATCGTGGAACACAACCTCGAGTGCTCTTCCTGCGGTCGCAAGTTCCAGCTCTTCGCGGATACATTTCGTGGCCACGCAGGTTGGGGTCTCACTGGACCGCCTACAAAAATCGCGGAGCTGGAATCGGCTGCGAGCTAACCGTTCATTCTTCAGGCTCGGGCAGTTCGAGGACTTTCAACTCATTCGTGAGTCTGCGCATTTCTTTCTGAATGCGGTCGGCGTGTTCTGAGATCTTAGCCAGGTTCGCTCCCCTTGTTGTCAGCACATGCAGGAGTTCGTGACGCTCAGCCTCGCAAATCTCGAGTCGCGCTTTGATGGCGGCAATTTTGCCTCTCCGCCGAAAATCCATGCTCGGAATTAGAGCTTTACCAATTTCATTCGTCAATAGGATAGTTTTCTTCAGAGCCACACAGCTTTGTGGCCAGGACAAGGATCGGCTGCAAGTTCAGTAAGCGTTTCAGCGAGTTCAAAGGCATAACGTGCACAATAGTAAGCTGCTCCATGAACGCGTTCCTGCAGCACGCCTCCAGGATTCAATGCGCGCTCGATGGCTTCCGCATGTCTGCGAAGCGAGCCTTCACGCTGCATCTCGAAGTTGGCTGCAATCCGCCGAAGCCGATTCATCTGGTACCGCATCTTGCTGGCAGCAGTTTCCGCCGAGCGTCCCAGACCTGCATCCATCGCTTTCATGTATTCAAGCAGCGGTTGTAGCTCTGCATCGAGGGCACTGCCTGCTGAGGAGAGCTTTTGTTTACCTTCGATCGGCATCGCTCTTGCGGCCAGAAGTTGAGCCAATGAGTCGGCGTTCTCGCGATAGACGCGATCAAGACCAAGCTCGTGCTTGCGGAGCAATTCGCCAATGGCAGGTTCGATCAGGCTTGCAGAGAATCTCGGCTCCGCAGCGGTTGTGCGTCCGAGAATCCGCTCGTACAGCACTGCTGACTGCGCGAAGTACGCAATCTCCGCAGGACCGCCGATGATCAGCGAAGTCCCGAGAAGATAGTCCTGGAAGATCGGACGCAGCAGCGCTGCAGGAGAGATCCGCGCGGGTTCCGCCGCGAGAATGCCAAGCAAGTCAGCCGTTGTATAGCGCTCGCGGCCCGCTTGCCACAGGTCGTTCGACTCGTTAGCGGCTGCAGGTATGCGCTTTAGTGCAAGTCGCGCGCCAGTTCGCTCGTCGATCAGGAACAGCAGGCTCGAGTCGGGCGTGACTGCAACCTGCGCGTGATAACCAGCGGCTTCAAGGACCTTGTTTCTATCGGCAAGTGCGGCGTGAAACTCGTCGGCGCGCTCGATTGCAGCTTTAAGCACTGGAGAGCCGAGGCGATGGATTTCCGCACTGGCTGCATCGATCACCAGCAGACCTTGAGCGGCGAAGGCTTTCGCATAGAACTCCGCGAAAGCCTGCCCAAAAGTGCGACCAGGCTTGTATGCGGCAACCAGAGCATCCATTGCGTCCGATGTGCCGAGCAGTTCCCAGGCTTGATCGATCAGCGGTTCGATCGTCTCGTCGAGCACAACGCTTCCAACTGGAACAGGAGCCGCAGGCGATTTCGCATAGACGAGTTTGCGAAGTTCTTTCCTTGAAGGAAAGGTGACGTGATTGATTTCGGCGAAGTCGTGGTCTTCCGTTGCCAGCCAGAAGATCGCGACATGCGGATGTCCTGCTGCTGTGGCCTGTCTGGCGCGGGCGAGAGCGGAAGCGGCTTTGAAAGGTGTGTAGAGAGGTCCGCCGAAGAGGCCGACTTGCTGACCGGTAAGCACAGTGCCTGCGCCTGAGCGAAGTGCTGCGATGGAAGGAGCTGCGGCAGAAGAGGGATTTTGCTGGGCAAGCAGGTCAGCGATCTCGTTCCAGTGATCGGGCTTCGGACATCGTTTCTGCCATGCAGTTTCGCGGGGCAGGGAAGAATAGAACGGCCGAACAGCCGGATCAACGGCACAATAGTCGAGGAAAAGCCGACTTTGGCCAGGAGCCACGTCAATTGGGTAACACTCAGAACTCGGCAACACGTACCTTCTGGATGGATTCGTCTGGCTGAACCCCAGAAATCTGGCGGCTCAAAGCGGCTGCGTTAAGGATGCCATGCCAGATGGATTCGATGCATAAAGAGCATCGAACAGGAGTGAAGGAGCCGGAAACAGGAACATGGAAGCCATAAACCGCAGTTTCAGGCGAATACCTTTTCTTTTTCAGCCGGACGCGCAGATCCGGAGTTTTCCGCTTGCTCGATTCTGCGAACGAGAATATTACGCAGCCGAGTGGCAGCTTCATCGTCCAGACCGAGGTGAGAATTCTCTTCCATGACATCCAGTGCGTAGCGGAGTTCGTTGGCGAGTTCCGGCTTCGGAGCGCTGATCGACATGACCTGATTCTAGCTGGCGAGTCGATCGATAATCTTAAGCCGTTTTTCCACAGAACAGCCAGTTCAGCGATTCGTGTGACTATACCCCTCCCCATCTCTCCCTGTGTTTTCAGCGGTTTGCGGACGGCTGATGTCTATAAGTAAATGATTCCAAATGACTTGATTTCTAAATTCGCTAAAAATAAGGACTTAGCTCCGGGTGGGCCATCCTGCCGCTGTTCGCTTGCGCGAGTTGAAAGTGCAGCTGCCCGTCTGCACGGCTTCCATTCCGACAAACTTATCGAGTGAACCGGAATCTGGCGACCGGATGTTTCGACGAGGTCCGTTACGCCCATGCCTCAGTCACAATTCTGCGCCGTGCCAGGCAAATAATATGCAAATCTGCTGAGGAAAGGGTCGTTGTGTGCTCCCACCCATGTCCTGGAATTAGAGCGGTTGCCAGACTTCCCGGAACCGGCCCCTTTACATTGCGATCGCGCCGGTTGATGGAGACGCCTTGTCCATTTCTTGACGGGGAGTTGCAGCGGATCGGTAGCTAAGTGATCTTGTCGTTCAAACAGGATCAGGGTAGGATGCTGACCTAAGCTGCCGTTTTGCTCTGTGCGGCTGCTCCGGTCACGCCCACAGCTTCGGATCTGAGGTCAGGGGGCCAAACGAATTGTCATCTTCTCTGTCGTTACTTTTTGCGGCCGCCGAGCGCGGCGATAAGTCGATTTCCGACGACCTCTTCAGCGCCTTGTACAACGAGCTTCATCGGCTGGCTCGGTGCCAACTCGCGCACCAGATGCCGATGAGCATCGGTGCGACAACACTGCTTCACCAGGCATACATCGAAATGGCCGGCAGGAGCACAGCAGTTTTCCCCGACCGCTCGCGTTTTATGGCCTATGCCGCCAGGGTCATGCGCGGATTGATTATCGACCACGCGCGAACGCGGAGCGCACATAAGCGGGGCGGCCAATTTCACATCACGTCGTGGGATTCCGTGCTGGAACGGGCAGAAAACTATTCCGAATTGGAGGAACTGGGAACTGCACTGGACCAATTGGCGGAGGTCGATGCCTCGCTGGCAGAGGTTGTCGATATGAAGTTCTTTTGCGGTTTCACCTTCACCGAAATTGCAGCGATGAAGAACCTTTCCGAACGAACCGTGCAGCGCCAATGGGAGAAGGCTCGCATCTATCTCCACCGCAAGCTAAACAGAGATCTGGAAGGTTAACGATCGATGTCGCTCACTCATGGTCAATGGATGGAGATCAGTCCCTATCTGGACGAAGTGCTTTCGCTCGCAGATGAGGAGCGCGGGGCCTGGATGGCAGATTTCCATCGAATCAATCCAGAACTCGCTCCGCTATTGCAAGAACTTCTTCGCGAACACGCATTAGTCAGGGACGAGGAATTTCTATCGGGACAGCCAATCGGTCCCTTAGAAACATCGATGGCAGGTCAGTGTATCGGAGCCTATCGCCTGATTTCTTCAATCGGAGAAGGGGGAATGGGGACCGTGTGGCTGGCCGAGAGAAGTGACGGCAGATTCGAGCGCAAGGTGGCGATCAAATTTCTGCGTTTCTCGCTGGGCTCGCAGTCGGGCGCAGAGAGATTCAAGCGGGAGGGCAGAATCCTGGCTCAAGTCTCGGAGCCTCACATCGCAGAGCTGATCGATGCCGGCGTCACCGCAAGCGGGCAGCCTTACATCGTGCTGGAATATGTTGACGGCCAGTCGATCGATAGCTGGTGCGATGAGCGCAATCTCGGGGTGAATTCCCGGATCGAACTTTTTCTCGATGTTCTCAGTGCTGTATCGCATGCTCACGCACACCTGATTGTTCACCGG
>DATNFD010000221.1:0-16263 GCA_035606555.1 Occallatibacter sp. | reverse complement strand
ATTGCGAGATGCTCAAGGAACAGGGAGTTCTCTGCAAAGAGACACACGACCATGTGATTCGCCTGGCGCCGCCGCTCACGATCACGCGGTTGGAGATCGACTGGATGCTTGAACGACTCGCGGCGGTGATCGATCGGATTTGAGTATTCCGTCGTCAGATCCGCAGGTTCAGCTGCGGCGGCTCAGCTTATTGACCCGTCCCGTGTGGTTCCAATCGGAGATATAGATGTTCGCATCACGGTCAATGAAGCAGCCGTGCGCCGCGCTGAACGTAGCTGCTGAGATCGTCCTGGGATCCAGATCGTAGTTCGCCCATTGCGCCTTGTCCGGATTGTCGCCAAGAAATGCGATCGACACGTTATCTCGATCCAGAACTGTGACTCGACCCTCGAGTTCAGATACCACGGCGTAGTCGCCATAGGTTGAGATCTGACAAGGACGTCGCAGGTGCTGTGTGATGGTGCCAACATATTTGCCATCGAGATCGAAGTGGCAAAGGCGGCGATTCTCGCGATCGCATATGAGCAGCAAAGGCTGATCGTATCGCGTATCGAGGGTGAGTCCGTGACTGCAATCGAGAAGGCCTGGCTCCGAGCCTTTGCCCGAATAACTGCGGAGATAGTTGCCCTCTCGATCGAAATGGAAGATCCGTGAGTCACCGTAACCGTTGGCGATGAAGATCGAGCCATCGGGCGCGGGGAGAGCGGCAGTGATGCGCCATTCATTTGGCGCCTTGAAGCCGGCCTGCGGCGGGGCGGTGATCTTGAGCACCGGCGTGCCATCTGTCTTCATTTTGACGAAGAGCCAGTTCTCCCGAGCCGTACCTTTCTGAACCGTGGTGTAGAAGTACTCGGTCCCGTCCTCTTCGGCGTACACCATGGAATGCACTTCAGGGTACTGGGTAGCAATGGTTCGAACCAGATGTCCATCGGAGGAGTATACGAGGACTCCAGTCCGGCTTTGGGTACTGACGTAAATGTGCCCTGCCTTGTCCTGTGCGATGGCGCCGTGCGTTCCACCGAAGCTGGTATCAGCCGGAAGCGCACCCCAACCCGACACGACTTCGTATGTCCATGCTCCGTTTCCGGTGAGCACTGCGCCCGGCGAGCGCTGCTCGCGACCGTTTACAAGTAATTTTGGATGCGCATCCATCGAGAACATGGTGGCACACGCAGCTGTTCCGGCGCATGCAATAAACGCCCGGCGCGATTGGTTAGGGAGATTCCTTCTCATCAATTGCTCCTTGCCGTTGCGCCATCAGCTTCCGCAGCCGTATCGAATAAATAGAGATGGCGCAGGTTAGGCATGTTCCTCAGCGGGGCTACGGATTGTGCAGTCACCTTTGTTCCACTCAGATTGAGATAGGTGAGCTGCGACAGCGGAGTAAGCTTTCCGAGATTGCTACCGGTGATTGAGGTCCGCTCAAGGTGAAGGGCGCGAAGATGCGTAAACATCCGCAATGTATCAAAGCTCGCATCGGTAATAGCAGTACGAGCGAGTTCAGCCTCGACAATATAAGGGGCGAACTTCTGAAATTGTGCGAGTTGCGCGTCGCCGAAAGAAGCCGAAACGTCCACTGTTCGTAAGATGAGCCCATCGGATGGATTCGCGGAGACGGGCACCAACTTTGCAGCGATTCCCTGCTGCATACGAGTAATCTCCGGCATGAAGTGACTATAGTCGGCAACCGGCTGTGGTGGCGGCTCGGGTCTTTGGTCTCCAATAGTTACACCCGGAACACTGGTTGCCGTGGCTGTCGCCCCGGCGCGAATCCAAGCGCGAATCCAGGAAATCTCATCCGACGTCAGCGGCGGGCGTCCTTCCGCGGGCATGAAGTGTGAGTCGCTGGGAGACAGCGTCACACGCGTAAGGAGCACGCTGGCGTCCGGTTTGCCTGCGACAATTACTGCGCCATCCTTTCCGCCATGCATGAGACCATTGTAGGAGTCGAGCTTTAGCCCGCCCTTTTCGTTAGCTGATCCATGGCACGCAAGACACTTCGCATCAAGAACGGGACGAATACGCTTCGTGTAGAAGGAATCCGGGCTGGCTCCTGTCGAATCCAAAGACGGGAATACCCTTTTGAGAGAAGACGGCATGTAGCGGGTGAGATAGCCGCTGCCATGCGTGATCGAACCGCCCTGATGTCCGGTCCAGAAAAGGGCCAGCAAAGTCGCGGTGAGAAGTGCCGGATAGATGATACCTTGCCCGGCAGCGATCCATGCGCGCCGCGTAATAACGCACAACATGAGTCCGCTGCAGAGAGCGACGGCTCCCCACATGTGACGAAGAACGGTTGAGCCTGTATCGCCAGAACTATAGGCAAGCATGTAGCCCAGAGCAAACGTGGGGAGTGCAAGGGCAAGCGCGGCCCGAAGAACAAAATCTGCCGCCTCGCGCAGGGCAGGTCGCTTGGTCCCGGCGATTTCAAGAGCCGGCAGTAGAACGATGAGGCCGATAGGCAAGTGCAACAGCGCCGGATGAAATCGGCCGAAGAACTGCAGCCAATCTGCGTGTGCGCGGCCATCCAGACGAACAATGAATGGTAATGCAACGAGGAGAGCGCTCGAGCCGAGAACGATGAATGCTGATGGCCCGATCCGAGTGCGTTGAACGAAATGTCGCGCTGCACCCGTTACTCGTTCAGCAACGATCACGCGAGAAGTCCTCTAATCACGTAGGCAGGCTGAGGTCCGGTCAGTCGCTGATCCAATCCCTGGAAGTCGAACGTGAGTCGATTGTGATCAATACCAAGACAGGCGAGGATCGTTGCGTTGAAATTGCGAACGTGCACGGGATCCTTTACGACGTTGTAGCTATAGTCGTCGGTTTCTCCATACGTGATTCCGGGACGCACGCCACCGCCCACCATCCATGTGGTAAAGCAGCGCGGATGATGATCGCGTCCGTAGTTCTGGGCCGTCAGTCCACCCTGACTATATACGGTACGGCCAAATTCCCCCGCCCACACAACAAGAGTGTCGTCGAGCAGACCGCGACGCTTGAGATCAGTAACGAGTGCATACGAGGGGCGATCCGTCTCCTGACACAGCACCGGAAGCACTCCAACCACATCGCCATGGACATCCCAACCACGTTTGTAGACCTGCACAAAGCGCACACCTCGTTCCGCCATGCGGCGGGCAAGGAGGCAGTTGTAGGCGAAGGTTCCTGGCTGTTTGGCATCCGGGCCGTAGAGATCCCAGGTTGATTGGGGCTCTTTACTCAAGTCCGTAAGCTCAGGAACAGAAGCCTGCATCCTGAACGCCATCTCATATTGGGCAATACGGGCGTTGGTTTCCGGATCGCCGACTTCAGCTTGTGTCTGCCGATTGATCTCTTCAACTGCGTCGAGCATTCTGCGGCGAACATCCCGATCGATTCCATCCGGATCGGCGAGATACAGAACCGGATCGCCGCCCGAGCGCAGCCCGACACCTGCATATTGAGAAGAGAGAAAACCGCTGCTCCAAAGGCGCGAAGAAACCGGCTGATTGTTTTCCTTCGGATTTGTTTTGGTTTGCAGAACGATGAAGGTAGGCAGATTGTCGTTCATGCTGCCGAGACCGTATGCCAGCCACGACCCCAGGCAAGGCTTGCCGGGATTCATGTTACCGGTGTTGATGAACATGATGGCTGGCTCGTGGTTGATCGCGTCGGTATTCGTCGACTTGATAATGGTGAGATCGTCGACCATCTTCGCGGTGTAAGGAAGCAGGTCGCTGACCCACGTGCCGGTTTGACCGTACTGCTTGAATCCCCAATGGGATGGCGCGATGGGGAAGCGCGATTGACCGGCAGTCATACCGGTAAGCTGCTGATTCCCGCGGACCGAATCAGGAATATCTTTGTTGAATTGTGATGCGAGATTGGGTTTGTAATCGAGCAGATCAATCTGCGGCGGACCGCCTGACATGAAAAGGTAGATCGCGCGTTTTGCTTTGGGAGCGAAATGTGGCAACCCGAGTCTGTTCCGGCCCGGTGAGGTCGAGGGACTGCTTGCATCAGCACCAGTTGCGCGACCGCGAAGCGCAGCTTCGCCCAAGAGACTTGCGAGAGCAGCCCAGCCAAGGACCTTGCCCGAACGGCCGAGAAACTGTCGGCGAGTTTCAACAGCGGACCACTCCTGCTTGAGTCCGGAAGGGATAGCTAGAGCGGTCAGGTCGAGTTCGGGTTCGCAATCGGTACAAAGCGGATGCTGCTTCATCGTGTTCCTCGGCTACTTATTCAACGTTTCATCCAGGTTCATCATTTCGTTTGCGATCATCGTCCACGAAGCCAGCTCGGGTTCGGGGACATGTCCTTCCGGCTTGCTCTCGCCGTCGTGCACAAGTGCTTTTGCAGCCTTCGGATCAGCCGCATAGTGCTTCTCCATCTGATTGAGCGAGCCCTCCAGCACGGCGAGCGTCTTTGGCGAGGGATCGTGAGAGTGCAGGATTTCGCTCATGCGATCGATGCGGGTTTCCGGCTTCGGACCAGCCTCCTTAATCACCCGTTCGGCGAGCGCGCGTGCCGCTTCAATCCACTGCACATCGTTCATGGTAATCAGCGCCTGCAAAGGTGTGTCTGTGCGTTGGCGGCGGGTGCATACTGAGTCGCGCACGGGCGCGTCGAAGACGTCCATATTGGGCGGCGACGCCATCCGCTTCCAGTAGGTGTACATGCTGCGCCGGTAAAGGGATTGGCCGTGATCCTGTACATAGATCAGGGTGTCGCTTGTTGGATAGCTGACCTGCTCCCAGACATTCGCCGGCTGATAGGGTTTAACGCTTGGACCTCCGATACGATTTGACAACAGGCCACCGGATTGAAGCGCGATGTCGCGGAGCATCTCGGCATCCATGCGGAAACGCGGACCATGAGAAAGCAGAAGGTTGCGCGGGTCCTTTGCGAGCTGCTTCGGCGTCGATTTTGCGCTCTGCCGATAAGCCGCGGACATCACCATTAGCTTGTACATGTGCTTGACGTCCCAGCCGCTTTCTCGAAACTCTACCGCGAGCCAATCAAGTAATTCCTGATTTGTAGGACGCTGGCCCATGATGCCGAAATCCTCGGTCGTCTCGACAATGCCGGTGCCGAAAAGCTCGTACCACATGCGGTTGACCGTTACGCGCGCGGTCAATGGATTTTCAGGGCTGACGGTCCAACGCGCCAACGCCAGCCGGTTGCGAGGTATGCCGGCTGGCAATGGAGGAAGATAATGCGGAGTGTTGGCTTCTACTCGCTCGGCTCGAGCAGCGTAGTTTCCCCGCTCGAGCACATTCGCATAGGCCAGTGTGCGCTTCTCCCATGCAACCTGGGTGATGTCGCCTCCGGTGGATAGCTGGTCCAGTTGCTTATCCAGCGCGTGCATCTGTGAATACGTTGCGCGGAAGTTCGGATCAACACTGTTCAGATAGAACTCGGTCGCAACATGCCACTGATCTTCCGTCCATTGCGATGCTGGCTTTGAGGTGATCTCCGCAATGTAGTCTTCGAATGGCAGGCGACGGGCTTCATCGGAGGTCAGAGCGCGGCCATAGAGACGGATGTCCTGATACCGGAACTCCTTCGCGGGGTTTGCCTCGGGCGCGCGCCACCCGAGTTGCATGGGCGCGCTCGTGCGGATGCTCTCGCCATGCAGCGTATCGGTTTCGACCTCTGTTGCAGCCGGTTTTCCGTCGATGAATATTTTTACTCCGGACGCATTACCCGATCCGTCGTAAGTGAAGAATATGTGGCGCCATTGCCCGTCGGTTGGTAGCGGAGTAACGGTGGAGACGCGAACGGCGACAAGAGGTGTAGTATTTGGAGGTTCTTTCTTTTCGGGCTTCTTCTCTTCCCTCTTCTCCTTTCTTTTCTTCTCCGGCTCCTTCTTTTCAGGAGGTTTGTAGGCTGACAGTTCCTTTTTGGTCAGATTCTGTGGGGAAGGATAGAGGAACGACTCCTTGCGCTCAGGGTGTTTCTTGTCTTTGATCTCCTTCGGCGCCGAATTCACGAGTTCGAGGGTGATCACTCCATTGCGAACTGCGAGATCCCAGCCACGATCGTGCTGCGTTGTGTCCATTTTGGACATCATCGCGCCCGGAATATCGTCAACGGCGAAGTAAGGCGCCGAGCGGAACATAAACCAGCCACCTGCCGAAAAAGCCTGGTTCGACTCAAAGTCTCCCGTTCGATCCAGGATAACGCGCGTATTGGACTGCATGCGGAAGTCAGGCCAGAGCCATGTGGTTTCGCCCCATTGCGGGGCGACCATTGTCGCCTTGAAGGTTGCTGGATTCGCGTGCGGGGCACTGTTGTGCAGTAGTTCGCCGCTTCCCTCATCGAGCCGAAGATGAATCAGCAGCTTATCCGTTGAAACTCCCAGCGGCGAATTCTTGTGCGAGGAAACCCAATCGAGAACCAGGTCCCGATCGTGTGAACGCATTGACCGAAGCTGTCCGAGCAGTTCGGAGCGTTTGGCATACACGCGATCGTATGCATCGCGGTTCTGAGGTTTAGGGATACGAACAACAGGTGTCCAAACAGGACGATCGCCATTGAACGGTTTCTCGTCGAGATTATTGAAGAAGGCACTTAAGGAATAGAAATCTTTCTGCGATGTCGGGTCGAACTTGTGATCGTGACATACAGCACAGCCGACTGTCAGGCCCATGAACGTTGCGCCATAAGCCTCGGTCCGGTCACGGGCTATGTTGAAACGCAGCTCTTCAGCAATGGTCCCGCCTTCGTTGCTGCTCTCGCCAAGGCGCACATATCCGCTGGCGATGAGTGGATCAAGATCTTTGGCGGGCAGCAGATCGCCGGCAATCTGCTCTGTAGCGAACTGATCGAACGGCTTGTTGCTGTTGAAAGCACGAATAACGTAGTCCCGATACGGCCAGATATCGCGGCTATTGTCGTAATGCAGGCCATACGTGTCCGCATATCGGGCATAGTCGAGCCAGTAGCGGGCACGCTGCTCGCCAAATGTGGGCCGAGATAGCAGATTGTCTATCAAGTGCTCGTAGGCATTCGGCGAATTGTCCTGCTCGAAGGCGCGGACCTCTTCGGGCGTCGGCAGTAATCCGGTCAGATCAAGGGTGACCCGGCGAATGAGAGTGGCTTTGTCGGCTTCCTGCGAAGGTTGTAGACCTGCCTTGCCAAGTTTGGCCAATATGAAATTGTCGATTGGGTTGTGCGGCCAATCCGGGTGGAACTTGGCCTGGGGAACGGCGGGGCGCTTCGGAGCTTCGAAGGCCCAGTGTGGACGATAGACTGCACCCTGACGAATCCACTCCTTGAGGGTCGCGATCTCGCTGTCGCCCATCGGCTTTGCTTCGCCCTGCGGATTCTGCGGCATCAGGTAATGCGGATCATGCGACTCGATTCTCTTGATCAGTTCGCTTCGCTCAGGATGGCCAGGGACAATCGCGTCGGGACGACCTGGACGCTTCTTTTCGGCGTATTCAGCCAGATCGAGCCGCAGACCCGCCTTTCGCATCTCGGGATCAGGACCGTGGCAGCTAAAGCAGCGTGCGGCGAGAATTGGTTGGACATCTTGATTGAAGTCGAGTGCCCGGCCAGCTTCAACAGTCGAGGCATGCCGGCAGCCTGCCAGGAACATCATGGCTGAGAGCAACGTGAGCCCGGCCGGCCGTATTTGGCGGAGGTGACCGGTAACTGATCGTCGCATCGTGACAGATGTAGGCAATCCAGAATACCCCTGCAAAATGTTCTGCTTAGGACGGTGGATCGTCCTCGCTCCGGAAAGGGGTACTGGGGAACGTGCCGAGAGGCACCTTTCCAGAGAGCAAAAGTTTCTCACTTTAAATTTGGGATTGTCTACACCGAAGCTCGACGGCTTAGAAAAGCAACCATGTGGCAGTCTTTGAAAACCGAGAAAGACAGGGCGTGGGAATGAACTGAAGCGAGCCTCCGCGGCAGTATCCTTGCCGCGAAGCCCTCAGCTGACGCGATAAGGCTTGCTGTAATGGGTTGACCACTCAACCAGATCGGCATTCAAGAAGCGCCATGAACCCCGTTTTGGATCAATTTCAAGCAGCATGTAGGCGTTGGGATCATAGCGCGTCGCAGCCATGATGTAGTGCTGCGGGCCGTAGGTGTGGGCGAAATCGATCCATTTGTGGACATGTCCCGACACAACAAGTTGGATGTTCTCCTGGTACTTGCGCAGGAGAGGATGCAGACCATAGCCGCGGAACTCCACGGCCTCCACCGCAAGCAGTGGGTAATGCACGAACACAAAGGTCGGTTTGCGTTCGCTCAATTGCGCTTCGAACCAGTGCAACTGCTCTTCCCCGAGAGAGCCCGTGTTCGGATTGAAGTTCGCCGCCTTGTTGTCTTGGGTGGAGCCGAGAAAATTGTTCAGGTGGACGAATTTGTATCCCTTGTAGTCGAAAACCCAGTACGGATCTGTATTGAATTTGGATTTAAAGAGCCTGTGGCTCATCTCGCGAGGAATATGCCGGACGTCGTAATCGTGGTTACCCCAGCCGATGTGGACCGGCATGTGAAAACCATCGGTAATCGCCTTGGCATTGTCGAGCCGGGTTTTGTTCTTGAAGAAGAAGTCGTAATCGGTTGACGGATAGTTATGGAAGTAGTCGCCGAGCAGAAACACTTGCTCGATAGCGGGGAAAAGCGAGTTAATGAAATCTCTCGCAGCGATCAGACGGGGCGTAGTCACCAAAATACTTTCGTTGTCTTCGACCCCGTTTTCACTTCCCTTTACATAAAAGGTGTCAATGATATGGCTGTCGGCGATAAGGGCAATGTAGAAGCGCCCATCCCCGGAATGTGGTGCAACCTCACGCGCCCAGAGCGAGCGCGTGAGGTTGGCACTTACTGCGGCTGCGGCAAGAGCGCCGAAGCTCCGCCGTGTGATGTGAGTCATGAACCCCTCTCAGTTAGAACGTGATCTTACCCGCGACCTGCAATTGACGCGGGGGGAAGGCATTGGTGATTGAACCAAAGCTTCCCGAACTGCGATTGGAGGTGGGTGCCATGTAGTTCACCTTGTTGAGTATGTTGAATGCTTCTCCGCGGAGATCAAATGAGGAGTGCTCGTTCCATAGGCGGAAGCTCTTGTGAAGACCCAGGTCGAGCTGGTTGAAAGTCATATCGCGAAGCGAGTTGCGGCTGGCGTTTCCGTATGGGTGCGACGGATCGCCCGGCAACGTGACGTTGGCCGTGCTCAGGTAGCCGTTAAGAGCCGAGCTGGTCTTTACCCAGTTGCTGCTCGGGTTGACTGGATTCCCGGAGACGTTAGGCCGCTGGGTGAGTAATGGGCTCAGCTGGTAAGCAGCAGAGGGGCTGTAGGTCAGGTTGACAGGCTGTCCGCTCGTATCCGTGTTGATCGCAGTCAGCTGCCATCCGCCAAGAGCGGTGTCGATCGCCCGTGGCATACGGCTTGCAAACCGGCGCCCATTGCCGAACGGCAGGTCCCAAACAACGCTTAGCGTCTCATTAATCGGCTGGTTGTAGGCTGATTGGCCGCGTTCGCCATCCAGGTTTGCAAGATTCACGCGCGAATTGTCGCCGTTGGGTGTGTCCAGATGACCGGAAGCGTTGTCGATTGCGTGCGACCAAGTGAAAGAGTTAAGGAAATAGAGTCCGCCGGAGAAGCGGTGTTCCAACTTCGCCTGCAAACCGTTGTAGCTGAGGAAACCAGCCGGTATGGATTCCTCGATCGTGGTGAACGTGGTGATCGGACGCCGAGCTTGCACGCTGAGCGTACCGGTGGGCGAATTGGGAGCAGCCTGATTGAGATCGGCGAGCACCCAGATGTGAACACCGTGCTCCCCGATATAAGAAGCAGTGAGGACTGTGTTGCGCGCGAGTTCACGCTGAACGTCAAAGTGCCAGGATTGCACGTAGCCAGTTGGGATGTCCTTCGGGATGTACCGGGTCTGCGCGATCAAAGTATTGAAGTTGCTCGCATCGACGAAGTTGGAAGGATAGCCCTGCATGACGGTACGGAAGCAGTTGGTGTAGTTGTCGCCCGTGCAAAGTGGCTGTTTCGTCCCGGTAAAGGCGAAGGGCGCCACCTGGTTAACTGTCGAGTTGATGATGAATGGCCCGTTATAGGCGAGCAGGTTTTCGCCGCCTTCACGGTTGAACTGGTCGTAGCTGATTCCGTAGGCAGACCGGAGAACTGTTTTCGGATCGAGCTGCCATGACAAGCCGATACGCGGTGCGAAGTTTGTTTTCGGCGCGTTCACAAGAGCGCGCTTATACAGAGAACCGCTTGAGGCCTGAATGATTGTATTCGTCGCCGGATCGAAGTTGGCCAGGTGGTTGCCATCAACAAATTGCGGTGTCACCAGTTCATACCGCAAACCGACGTTGACTGTCAGCGAAGGCAGAAGCTTCCAGTCGTCCTGCACGTAGAAGTAGTTCATGTACTGGTGATAATTGACAATGCGGAAGTTATTGAGCTGATAGCTATCTCGTGCTCCAGTCAGGAAGTCCGTGAGATATGCACCTTCAGCAGCGCCAGCATCGCTTGTGCCGCCGCCGTTCTGACTGAATCCCTGGCTGAAGGTTTCACCACCATACACGGGATTGAAGTCATCGACCTCAGTGTTGATGGCCAGGTACTCCCAGCCGAATTTCATGCTATGACGGTTCTTGATAAGCGAGTAGTTGATTTTCGGATTGATGACGAATGGGTTTTGGAATTGAGGATTAGATGTCTGAGCGCCCCAGGTGGTGAAGTTTTTGACACTCTCGTTGCTGAGCCGTCGGACAACTGCTTTATCGGTTGGCAGACCCGGAACACCAGATTGCGTGTTCAGACTTTCCTGCCCTGCCAAGTAGGGGGTTTTGCCGCCGTGGGTCCAGGTAAATCCGATACGAGCGTCGAGCGTTGAGCTCGGACCAAACGCGTGCGTGATGCCGGCAGCAATCTGACGATTGTAGGCATGGATGGTCCCATTGCCGCCGTCGCCCGCGTCGCCGGGAATAGATGTGGCGTCAACAATATCGCCTTTGTGATCGCTGTAACGGCCGAAAATCGTGGTTTTGGAACTCCAGGTATAGTCGAGCCGACCGTCGCCTTTATTATCCGTGAGGGTTGCGCGCGGGAATGATACGTAATTGTTGGAGAACCCCGCGATGTTTGGCGAAGGCAGCGCGTTCATGACCGCCACGGCCAGCGGCGTCCAGTCTGACTGCGGAACAACGCCGTTCGCGTAAATCGTCCCTGTGATTGGGTTGCGCAGGGGAACAGCAGCCCCGGTGGTGGTCTGGAAGATCCCTTGTCGCTGTAAATCGTTGGGCACAGTAGCTGCGGAGTACTGCGCCTGCACCTGCCGATTGCCTTCATAGTCCGCGAAATAGAAGAGACGATCGCGAATAATTGGTCCGCCGATCGCGCCACCAAACTGATTGCGGATCAGTTCGGCCTTCTGCGACTTGCCGGTCAGCTTATTGATGGGAGGAGCGAACGGCCCGATGGCGTTAAAGATAGTGTTGCGGTGGTACTCCCAGAGTTTTCCATGCAGGTGATTGGTGCCGCTATCAATTGAGACATTGATAACTGCGCCGGAGGCTCTGCCGAATTCAGCCGAGTAGTTGTTTGTTTCCACTCGGAACTGATTGATCGCATCGGGTGAAGGCGGGATCGCCTGATTTGAGAAGCCTTGGTTTGAAGTTCCGTAGGCGTTGTTATCAAGTCCATCGAGCAGAAAGTTGTTGAATTCCGAACGTTGGCCGTTAACGTTGTAGGACGCATCGCGGCTCGTTACAGATTGGTTCTCAAGATTGTTGCGCCGAACACCTGGTGCAAGCGACATCAAATCGCCGTAGGCCCGGCCATTCAGAGGAAGATCATGAACCTGGGTCTCTGAGATCACTGTTCCAGTCGAAGATGTTTCGCTTTCGAGCTGGGTTGCAGCTCCTGAAACGACAACCGTCTCGGCAACACTTCCAGGCTTCAGGGTAAGGTCCACACGCTGACGGGTGCTTACGTTGACCGCAAATGGATCGGTTACCGAATCGCTGAAGCCCGGCGCAGACGCCGTGACCTTGTAGCGTCCGACATGGACATCGGGGAACTGGAAGTGACCATCATTATCGGTCACGGCCGAAGTTTTCACGCTGGTGGCAGTGTTGAGCAAGATGACCTTGCTGCCTGCGATGGGGGCCCCACTTGAATCACGGACAAATCCAAGGACCGCCGATGTTTCGAATTGTGCCTGGACAACCGACACACAGACGAGAAGAAGTGCTGCGAGGAAAAATTTGCGTCTCACGATCTACTCCGAAAGTTTGGTGCTGATGCGTTGAATTTAGTTATGCCCCACCAGAACGCCTCTGGCGCACACACGACCTGTGTACGGCCATGTGTATAGACAGAACCCTGAGCCCATCACTGTGACGACGGGGGAAGTCTCACACATAACCTACACCGGGTTTTCGCTCCTGTCGATTACTGGTTTGGGTTCCGCCGGCCTCCGGTCACAAAATTTTCCGGTCACCGTTCAGCCATACGTTTCAGATACATACGTAAGGGAAGCTTCAGACTGAGACTCCGGCCGACATCCTCCATACACAATAAGCCAGACGGATGAATTTCCTGTGAACGGGGCCTTCAGCAAGGCCGAACCGCCAGCGGCCCAGAAGTCGACGTTTGGAGGATATCCAATCGCGAGATTCCGCTAATCGACCGGAATTGCGGGAGGCTCCCATGCAGCACCCCAGCGCGATGGTTTCGGGCCCATGACGAAGTGCAGAATTCCGCCGGCTTGAATCTGCTCCCACGTGATCAGCGGAGCGGTAAGGGGCGCTCCGTTGAGGGTTGCCGATTGGATGTAGACGTTCCGGGCAGAATTATCCTGGGCCTCGATGCGAAATGTCTTTCCGTTGGCGACGGCGAGGTTCATTTCGCCAAACATCGGGCTCCCGATCATGTACTCTCCGCTCGCGGGATTCACCGGGTAGAATCCCATCGCGCTGAACAACAGCCACGCAGACATCTGGCCGCAATCGTCGTCGCCGTCCAGGCCACCGGGGCTTGCGTCATATTCCTTCCTCGCGATCTCTCGCACCTTAGCCTGGGTCTTCCAGGGTTGGCCGCCGAAGTCGTACAGATAACCGTAGTGGTGGCTTGGTTCGTTACTGTGCACATTGTGACCACCGCTGAAGTGCTGATCTAACTTTCTGTCATAATTCTCCGCGCCGCCCATCAACTGGATCAAACCTGCCTGATCGTGCAGCGGCGACCATGTGTAGACCCAGGCATCGCCTTCCGTCCATCCCGACATGGATCGATTCTCGCTGTCATCTTTTCCGCCTCCGATGGGAGCCCACTTTCCATCGGCTGTTTTGCCGTTCATCAGACCCAGCGCCGGATTGAAGAGGTTGCGATCATTCAAGGAGCGCTTGAGGAAGAATTGATGGTCATCGCTTTTCCCTAGCACTTTCGCAATCTGTGCCACGCACCAGTCGTCGTAACTGTCTTCGAGGGTGCGCGACGCAGCTTCATCTGTTTTGTCGGTGGGAATGTAGCCGAGCTTTTTATAGTAGGTGAGCCCGGCCCGGGCCTCATAAGGTGTGTGCTCTTCGCGGTCGAGCCAGCGGCGAGTTACATCTCCATCTGGAGGCACCATGGCATCTTTGTAAACGGCTTGCCATGCAAGCTGCCGGTCGAAACCGTGGAAGCCTTTCCTGATTGCTTCTGCAACCAGCGAGTCCGCATGGGTCCCGATCATGATATTGGTGTAACTGGGATTCGGCCACTTGGGCATCCACCCGCCCTCGTTGAAATTCTGCAGAAGGGCCGTGATCATACCGTCAATGCGCTCCGGTGCCAGCAGCGTCAGCATGCTGTTTTCGGCGCGGAAGGTATCCCATATCGAGTAGGCGGTGTAACTCTCTCCCTCATGCACCTTATCGTCGAACGCGCTGTAGTAATGGCCGTACTCCGAGAACACACGAGGGTACAGCAGCGCGTGATACATCGCTGTATAGATCAGGGTCTTGTCGAGGTCCGTTGCGGCAGGCATCTGTAGTTGCGAGAGCTTCTGGGCCCATCGTGCGTGAAGGTTCTTCCGCACGGCCGCGAAGTCCCTGCCTGCGACTTCTCGCTTCAGGTTTTCACGGGCCTGATCGATGCTGATGAAGGATGTGCCTACACGCACCTGGATTGTCTGCCCTGGCTTGAACTCCGCGTATGCCCCGCGGCTCGAAGCAGCTTTTGCATCATCCATGCCGTAGGTCTTCATATTCGCCGGGAGTTGCTGAAATTGGACAACGAAGTAGCCTTTGAAATTCGGGAGAGCAAAGGGCCCCAGGTGCGCGTCCATCCTGTGCGGGTTATAACCCGTGATCTCGCGCATTTCAGGGTTGATTGAGGCCATTCCGGCGATTCCAGGTCGCGAAGCCTCAATGATGATGCGTGCTGTTCCCTTCCTCGGGAAGGTAAATCGAAAGAACCCGCACCGCTCAGTGGCGGTCATCTCGGCCTGAATCTTTCCATCTGCGCCTGTATCCAGCGAAACTCGATAGTAGTCGGGGTGCGCCGTTTCGGATGCATGCGTGTACGGAAGCTTGCGGGATTCCGGTGTGGTGCGCAGTTCGCCTACCTGTGGAATGACTGTGATGTAGCCGTAGTCTCCCATCCAGATCGCCGGCTGATGCGTGCCGATGAAGCCGGATATGCTGGGGTCGCCATAGTTGTATGAAACTATGCTGATTTTGTTCTGTCTTGTTTGCGGCGTCCAATTCGTCATGCCAAACGGCGGCGTAACAAAAGGCATCGTTCCACCGTAGCCAATTGCGCTCTTTTGCGTGCCCACCAGCGGATTCACATAAGAGACCGGATCGTCTTGGCCCTTGAGACCTGAGACCGCGCAGATAGCGAGAACAAGCGCTGCCGCCAACTTTTTCATACCGGGGATTGTATCTGGATATACGGATTTGTTTGCGGCTCAGATACCAGCATTTGATCAGCAGAACTATGAGGTCAAGCTTTTCCGAGCCAAGAACACGTTGATTCCTGGATGGGGCCACGGCCATCTGAGTCGCCCGCTGCGGTTCCGTTTATGCTGGACTGCGTGGTTTAGCTGGAGACGGAAACTTCGGAGTCCCATGAACAAGATTAGGCTAGTCATTGTCGTCACTTTGTCTCTCTGTGCCCACGCGTTTGCTGCCTCGGTGATCACCACGCGTCCCGAAGACCCAAAAGCGATCTATGTGGATGCGCCAAGCACCGCCGATAATTCCACTTTGTTGCAGTCTGCGATCGACAGGGCATCGGGAACCGGGCGCGAAGGAATCGTCTTTATTGCAGCAGGGCGCTACAACGTCCTGCGTACCGTATTTCTATGGCCAGGCGTTCGGCTTATCGGTTATGGAGCGACACGGCCGGTATTCGTCTTACCGCCTAATACACCGGGATTCCAACAGGGAATGGGTGTGATGGTCATGTTTGCAGGACTCACCCCTCACGAACGTCCGCGAGCCGGGAATCGCATCGCGTTTCCTCCCCCCGGCACGGTTCCTCCGAATGACAACATTGCTGACGCCAATCCAAACACGTTCTACTCGGCAATCAGCAACATCGATTTTGAGATTGCGGCAGGCAATCCAGCCGCAGTCGCCGTACGTTTTCACGTGGCGCAGCACTCATTCCTCGCTCACATGGATTTCCAACTGCGCTCAGGACTTGCCAGTATTTATCAGGTGGGCAATGAGGCCGAGGATCTGCATTTCTACGGCGGCCGTTATGGAATTCTGACCGAGAAGACCTCGCCTGCATGGCAGTTCACTCTGATCGATTCAACATTCGAAGGACAAAGCGAGGCCTCGATACGCGAACACGAAGCAGGGCTGACGCTGATCCGCAACAGTTTTCGGAACGTGCCCAAGGCCATTGATATTGATGAGGGCTACCCAGATCAACTCTGGGTGAAAGATTCTCGATTTGAGAACATCAGCGGCCCAATTGTAACGATCAGCTTGGAGAACAGCCCGCTTACGGAGATTGGGTTTCAGAATGCAATTGTGAGCAACGCGCCAATTTTCGCAGAGCTTCGCGAGAGTGGTAAGACCGTTGCCGGAAAGGGCGCGGTCTACGAGGTAAAGAACTTCGCATACGGTTTGATCGTTCCCGGCGAAGGACAAATGGGGACAATCGGAATGCGGTACGAGTCGACTCCGCTCACCTCCCTTCCTGCACCCCTGCCGCCTGCAATCCGCCCTCTGCCACCAAGCAGCGAATGGGTGAACGTGCATTCGCTGGGAGTGAAGGGCGATGGCATCAGCGATGACACTATT
>DATNFD010000220.1:0-38251 GCA_035606555.1 Occallatibacter sp. | reverse complement strand
AGGAGAGTGGGACTATCCGTTGTACATTCCGCTCTGGATGTCAGAGGCAGCCTGAGTAATTTGCTCGGGGCGGCCGAGGTCGCGCCAATAGTACTGGTCGGCAGGGAATCCCAGCACTGGTTCGCCGGCTGCAGCGAGACGCAGGTAGAGCGGAATGATGGAGAAAGCCCCTTCTTCGTGCATCAGATCGAAGATCCGCGGCGAGATGATGTGGATTCCGGAGAAGGCACGAGCCCTGATTTGCTCTCCCTCCCGGACCTGTTCGATTGGTCCGTCCACGCCTGCACGGCGTCCGCAGAGGCGGTTCGATTTGTCGAAGAGCAGATGACGCGAGGTTGGACGATCACGTATCGCCAGCGTGGCAAGGGCATCGGTATCGTGGTGCCGGCTGAGCATCGATCCGAAGTCAATGTTGCTGAGTACGTCGACGTTGTGGAGTAGAAAGGGCTGGTCTGGACCGCTGCCGGAGCGCAGGAAATATGCGGCTTTCTTCAGCCCGCCTCCGGTATCGAGCAGGACCTCTTCCCGGGAAATGACGGTGTTCATCCCGAAATTGTTGTTTGAGGAGAGATATTCGGCGACGAGATCGGCAAAGTGATGGATGTTGATAATGACATCAATGATCCGGCAGGACTTCAGGCGCATCAGGGTAATTTCGAGGAGCGTGCGCCCGGCGACTTCAACCAAAGCTTTTGGACGATCATTGGTGAGCGGTTGAAGGCGTGTTCCCAGACCCGCCGCCAGGATCATGGCTTTCACGATGCGACCTTCTCAGGGAATTTTGATTCCATCTCGATGTGGCGGACCACGACCTCTACGTCGGCGCGATTGCGAAGGTGCTCGGCGAGTTGTTCGGCAAGGAATACGGAGCGGTGCTGGCCACCGGTGCAGCCGAAAGAAACCATGAGGTTGGCAAAGCCACGGCTGCTGTAGGAGGCGACAGTGGAGTCGACGAGCGAGGTTACATGCTCGAAGTAGCGGTGAACGGAACCCTGCTGGTTGAGGTATTCAATAACGGGCGCATCCTTGCCGGTGAGTTGTTTGAAACGCTCTTCGCGGCCGGGATTCGGAAGACTGCGCGCATCGAACACGAAACCGCCGCCATTGCCGGATTCATCGACGGGCATTTGATGGTGGAAGGAAAAGCTGAAGATGCGAACCGTGAGCTTGTCCGTTCCAGTGGCAATGTGCATCAACTTTTCGGAAGCTAGCATTCCCTGGAAGCACTCCATAAGGGCGGGCAAGGCGACAGGAAGCTTCACGTTGTGGGCAAGCCAGCGCAGGTTCTTGAGCGCGTAAGGAACTGACTGAAGGAAATGGGCCTTGCGTTCGTAGAAGCCGCGAAAACCGTATGCGCCTAATGCCTGCATGATGCGAACGTAGACATAGGCGTAGTAGTACTCCATGAAGGCGGGGCGATCGACGGGGATGAATTCCGCGAGCCGATCAAGGTAGTAATCGAGCAGTTCCTGTCGTACAGCCGGGGGCAGGTCAGCTTTGCCGTCAAAGAGAAGGGAAGCAATGTCGTATTGAAGGGCGCCTTTTCGTCCGCCCTGGTAATCGAGGAAATATGGTTGCTCATTCCAGAGCATGACGTTGCGAGATTGAAAATCCCGATAGAGGAAGTAATCGTGAGGAGCGGCGAGCAGAAGCTTGGTCAGGCGGGTGAAGTCGTTTTCCAATGCCTGTTCGCTGAAGGGAATTCCAGCGAGGCGAAGGAAGTAGTACTTAAAGTAATTGAGATCCCAAGAGATTGACTGGCGATCAAAACTTGAACGGGGATAACAGACTTTGTAATTAAGATCACGGCCAGCTTCGATCTGGAATCGAGGGAGCGTCGCGACGACTCTGCGATAAGCTTCGATGGCAGGTGTAGAGATGGATTCGCCGGACCTGTTCTCGCTGAGAAACTCAAACAGTGTGGTGTCGCCAAGGTCCTGTTCGAGGTAGGCATTATTTGCCAGGTCCTCGAGGTAGATCTCGGGGACGGGCAGTCCACGTCTGCGGAAGTGTCTGGAGAATTCGAGGAACGCAACGTTCTCTTCGCGGATCGGATAGAGGATGCCGATCGCGCTACCGGCGGTACCCGAAAGGCGAATAATGGCCCGGCCTGATCCGCCGAGTTGGCCCTGAAGCGGCTTTACGGATTCGGCTGGGGAGCGGAAGTGTTGTTCGTACAGTCTCTTGAGAACATCCATGCTTTTGCGTGCCGCCAACCGCGGGCTGCTTCCTAAAGATAACGCACAGGTGTGTGGGGCTCGCTTGCTGAAATCATCCGGCACCCGGATGGTCATGAGCCGGAATCGGAGTACAACGGATTTTGCCGGCAGAGGTTCCAAGATAAAAGGAGTGGCCGGGGAGGAGCTTGTTGCATTGGGATCCCCACCTATCCACTGTCCATTGGGTCACAATCGCTTGCTCTTACAGATCGCATATTTACAGCGGCAGGCGAGGTTCTGAGGAGGACCTCCGATGCATTCGATCAAAAGGCTGCGCTGGATTCTGCCAGTGCTGTTCCTGACTTTTTTAACTGCAAGCACACCATCCCAGATTGCAATCAGGGTGACGATGGCACCGCCTCCTCTTCCGGTTTATGAGCAGCCGCCTTGCCCCGAACAGGGCTGGATGTGGGTGCCCGGATATTGGGCTTGGGATGATGAGGGGTACTACTGGGTTCCCGGTGAGTGGGTGGCGGCACCCTATACCGGAGCTCTCTGGACACCGCCGTGGTGGGGATGGGACAACGGCCGGTATTTGTTCCATGAAGGCTATTGGGGAAATGAAGTCGGGTACTATGGCGGCATTGACTACGGTCACGGCTACATGGGCGAGGGATTCAGCGGAGGGGAATGGCGCGATGGACGATTCGCTTACAACACGGCCGTCATGCGGGTGGATCCAACCATCATTCACAACACCTATACGAATGAGAGAATCGTGCGGGAAAGGACGATCGCAAATGATCGCCACATCGCTTATAGCGGCGGGCCCAACGGGATTCACCACGATCCAACTCCCATTGAACGCCGAGGAATGACGGCGCGGCACACGTTGTTGACACCGGTGCAGCAGCAGCAGATTCAGGAGGCTCGAAGAGATCAATCGTCGTATGCGAAGGCCAACGGCGGGCGTCCGCAGAGGGTTGTTGTGACGAGGCCGGAGGGAACGCCGAGAAACGGATCTGGCTCAGCTAGTCCTGCTGGACGACAACCGGAGCAGCAGATAACGCACTCTCCATCACGGGGCGGGGAGCGTCCGGAACCCGCGAGGACCTCACCTGGACACAGGAATGAACCGAACCGCAACGAGCCGAAGTCCCGGCCGGAATCCAGATCTAATCCTGCGGAGCGACGGCCAGACAGGGAATCGGGCCGTGCGCCGGGGCGGCGTAGCGAGTCGCAACCAGCGCCAGAACGACGAAACGAGACGCGTCCGACGCAACCAACTGAGAAGCCAAGAATCGAACCGCGTCCAAATCCTCCAGTGGAAAGACCCAGAACTGAGTCTCGGCCTGCGCCTCAGATGGAGAGACCGAGGACGGAATCACATCCTGCACCGGTTGCACCGCGCGAGTCGAAGCCGGCACCTGCCTCGCGGCCTGAACCGCAGCACGAGTTACGGCCTGCACCGCAGCCACATGCGGCAGTCGGTGCCGAGAGCCGGCCAGCCGCGCAACATGAGATGGGCAGAGGACAGGCGGCGCATGCCGAACCTCGCCCCGCGCCGGAACGCAAGTCGCATCCTCCAACGCCACATCAGGAAAAGCCCAGGTCGGAGTGACTGGTTGCCGAGTTGTTCAAGCGCTGTTGATCATCGAGGGAGTCAGCACGAGAGTTGCCCGATAGACTTGAGGGGGCGACTCTCTGCCGAGCAGAGCACATTGGAACGAGATGATCATCAAACCGGCAAGTTGGAGTGTGCTAATTCGAGATCTGCTAATCGTGGTTCTATTCTCTGCGGCAACCCTCCTGTGCAGGCCGGAGACCCTGGTTCACACCAACGCGATGAACTTCGATCCCCAGGTAAAAGATGCGTTTCACTACTTCTACCTGCTGGACTATCCCGCAGCTGTTCAGCGTTTCGAGCGAATCCACAGCCAACACCCTGGAGATCCGTATGCAACGACGATGCTCCTCGATGCGGTTGTGTTCCAGGAACTCTACCGCCAGGATCTTCTCGATACGACTTTTTACGCGAATGACGGCTTCCTTACTGGAAAACACGCGACTGATGAGGATCCGAGGAAGCGCGACCAGATCTTCGCATTGGCGGATGAAGCTGTTCGCGAGGCAGATTGGCGGATCGCGAGGGATTCCAAGAACGTGGATGCGCTGTTTGCGCGAGGTTGGGCACGGAGCCTGCGATGCACATATGTCGCGATGGTCGAGCGCGGGTTCGGAGCGGGGTTCCGGCTGGCAGGAAAGGCCAAGGATGACTGCGCCAAGGTTCTCCAACTAGATCCTGAATACGTGGATGCGAAGCTGGTTGTTGGAGTTTATGAGTATGTGATCGGAGCCTTGCCATTTCCGTTCAAGATCCTGATCGGGTTTGCGGGGATTACAGGCTCGAAGTCAAAGGGAATGGAGCTGCTGCGCGACGATGCGAACCGTGGTGTTGCAACGAGTGTTGATGCGCGCACTGTGATCGCGTTGTTTCTGCGACGAGAAGGGAAGTACAAGGACGCGATTGAGCAGGTTCGCAGCCTCAAGCAGAAGTATCCGCGCGATTTCCTGTTCTGCCTGGAGGAGGCGAATCTGCGCAAAGATGCGGGCGAAGGGATGCAGGCGGTGAATGCCTATCGGGAGATCATCGCCGACAGCGCCAAGCCCGGGTACTTTGCTGAGGCCCGGCTCGAACTGGCGTACTTCGGCCTGGGCGACGCACTTCGAGGACAGCGCCACTACGCTGAAGCTGCCCAGGCATATGAGGAGGCGGCATCGGCAAAAACGATCGGAACAGAGCTGAAAGTTCGAGCTTTGCTGGCTGCGGGAGAATGTCATGACCTACTCTGGGAGCGGCAGAGGGCCATTCAGGACTATCAGGAGGCGATTGCAGCGGGGCCGAATACCTCGCGTGCGGACACTGCCCGCAAACGTTTGAGATCTCCCTACAAGTCGAATTGATTCTTGTTGTTGGCGTATCGAGACCCGGGGTTCGGGAACCGTCTGAAGTGCAATTGCGTAGTGATATGGTGAAGACGGAGGTTTTGCCCATGCCCTTTTTTTGTCAGCGATGTGGAACCGGATTGCCGCCGAGCGCGCGGTTCTGCTCGAACTGCGGGAATGTGGTGACTGCCGCTCCACCTCCGCCAGGGAGGCCACTTGTACGACCGATCGTGGGCAGGCAGATCGCGGGCGTTTGCATCGGAGTGGCGCAAGCGAACGGATGGAACGTCACCACAGTGAGAATTCTCACTGTGGGTGGATTCCTGTTGACCAGCGGACTGGTTGGTGTGGCTTACCTTGCGGGCTGGATCGGTATCCCTGAAGAGCCGGTCGGTATGGTTGGGCCTTATCCGCCGGGGACTTATCCTCAAGGCCCATATCCGCCGAACGCACCGGGCGGGTATCCTCCAAGGGTATGAGCAAGACTTACGAATCGCAAGGGGCGCGCCTGAGCATTGAAGAAACCGGTGAGGGCGTGCCGATTATCTTTCTTCATCCAACACCTCTCGACCACACATACTGGATTCCGGCGCTGAAGGGTATCGGAGAATATCGTGCCATTCTTCCGGATCTCCGGGGACATGGTGAGTCTGAGCTTGGCGACGATCTGCCATCGGGCGGCTTCTCGCGCGTTCTGGATGCGCCGGTACTGAGCATCGGGCAATTAGCTTCCGACGTGCTCGCGCTGATGGATCATCTGGATCTCGGCGAGGCAGTGTTTGCAGGCTGCTCGATCGGTGGCTACGTGATGCTGGACATCTGGCGGAGAGCGCCAATGCGAATGCGCGGGCTTGTGTTTGTTTGTTCCAAAGCTCAGCCTGATGCGGAATCGAATCTCGTGAAACGGGTCGAAACAATCAATCGGATAAGGCGAGAAGGAACAGCGGCAGTGTTCGACAGCAATGCGCAGACGCTGATTGGGGCAACTGCGCGGTCGCAGAGACCTCAGATCGTAGGAGAATTGCGTTCGCGTATGACTCTTGCACCGGACGCGGTGGTCGCTGTGCAGGCTGGGCTCGCTACGCGGCCCAATTCCGTTCCGGATATTGCGGAGATCGACGCGCCGGTTCTGGCGATCTGCGGAGGCGAGGATCCAGGAATCACCGAGGCAGAGATGCGCGCGTTTAAGGCTGCCCCGGGTGGCTGCGAATTTCATCTGCTGGCGGACGCAGGGCACTTCGCCGCGTATGAGCAACCGGAGAAGGTGGCATCGATCTTGAGGCCCTGGCTGACGCAGTTCGAGTTCTGAGCAGGTCGGAGTACACCGGATTGCGAGAGCAAGGCAAGCAAATGCGATAGGCTCGAAGCATCACTGCATTACCGGAAACCTGATTGAGTCCTGATCTAAAGAAATCATCTCGTCCGTTCAGTACCACAGGTGCGCGCGGAATTCTGTTCTGCGATGGCGTATCGCTGGAGACACTCGCAAAGCAGTATGGCACCCCGTTATATGTGTATTCGGCAGTCCAGATCGCAGAGCGGCTGCGGTTATTTCAGAATGCGTTTGCGCGGCGTGAGCACCTGGTCTGCTATGCGGTAAAGGCGAACTCATCGCTGGCAATCTTGAAGTTGCTGGCCGCGCTGGGTGCTGGGTTCGATATTGTATCGGGCGGTGAGTTAGCAAGAGTAATGGCAGCAGCACCGGAGGCCGCCGGACGCGTGGTGTTTTCCGGCGTAGGCAAGACTGCTGAGGAGATCGACTGCGCACTCGGCGCGGGGATTTTCGAGTTCAACGTGGAGAGTGAAGCCGAACTTCAGCTGCTTGCGACACGCGCGAAACGGCGGAAAGTAAAAGCTCGATTCGCACTGAGAGTAAACCCTGACGTGTTTGCGGACACTCATCCATATATCTCGACGGGATTGAGGGAACACAAGTTCGGGATCGATATCCGCAATGCGGCGGCTATTTATCGCTTAGTAGCCAAGAACAAATGGTTGGAGCCGCATGGAATCAGCGTGCACATCGGATCGCAGATTCGGTCGGCAGAGCCGTTCGGCGCGGCGATTCGCAGAGTAAGCACATTGGCGGCGCAGTTGAAGAGCGAGGGCATCCCTCTGAAATCGATTGATGCGGGAGGCGGTTTAGGCATCGATTATCACGGCGGTGCAGATGGCGCCGATGCTGCCGCGAAGGTCGCCGAATATGCAGCAGCGATCGAGAAGGCTCTGGATGGCTTTGAGGGCAGACTGCTGATCGAGCCGGGACGATTCATCGTGGCACAGGCGGGTGCATTGCTGACGCGCGTGCTGAATGTGAAGCAGAACGGGAAGAAGACTTTCGTGATCACAGATGCGGCGATGAACGACCTGATTCGTCCGGCACTGTACCAGGCGTATCACGAGATTGTTCCAGTTCGTTCGCGTGCAGGCAGGGCGAAATCAGTTGACGTGGTTGGGCCAGTGTGCGAGACGGGAGATTTTTTCGCGCGTGATCGGCAACTCAAGCCAGTCGAGCCGGGCGACTTGTTGGTGTTGCTGGATGCGGGTGCGTATGGAATGGCGCAGAGCTCGAATTACAACTCGCGGCTGCGTCCGGCCGAGGTGCTGGTGGAAGGGAAGAGCCATCGACTTATTCGCCGGCGCGAAGAGATGAAGGATTTGCTGGCGACGGAGATCGCTTAGGTCGATCCGGCAGGTGTGTCGAGGAATACACATTGAAACTCCCTGGCACTGATGTCCGTCCTGATAAGGTATCTCGCGGAGGAATTTCGCATGTTTTTTCGTACGCAGGCGTTGTGTGCCTTGGCGGCGGCGGGGCTGATGATGGGGCTCCCGGCCAGTTCGCATGCTGATTCATTAAAGGTGAAGACAGAGCAGGGGAAGGTCGTCGGCAAGACAATTAATAACGGGAAGGTTCGCGCGTTTCTCGGATTGCCGTACGCAGCGCCTCCGGTGGGGGACTTGCGCTGGAAGGATCCGCAGCCGGCAGCAAAATGGAAAGGCGAGCGGGACGCTACGAAATTCGGCGCACATTGCGCGCAAGGGCGCGTTTTCGACGACATGGTGTTTCAGGACGCTGGTCCGAGTGAGGACTGCCTTTTCCTGAACGTCTACACGCCTGCGGATGCGAAGAAGAATTCGAAGCTGCCGGTGATGTTCTGGATTCACGGTGGCGGCTACTCGGGTGGAGGAAGTTCGGAGCCGCGTCACAATGGCGATTTTCTGCCTCTGAAGGGCGTCGTGCTGGTGACGATCAACTACCGGCTTGGCGTCTTCGGGTTCCTCGTTACGGACGAGCTGGCAAAAGAGAACAACGGGTCGGCCGGCAATTACGGGCTCCTGGACATGGTGTCGGCGCTGCAGTGGATTAAGAGAAACATCGGCGCATTCGGCGGTGATCCAGCGAACGTGACGATCTTTGGCGAGAGTGCCGGTTCATTCGCGGTGAGCACGCTAATGGCTTCCCCGATGGCCCAGGGGCTGTTCGCGAAAGTGATCGGGGAGAGCGGGGCGGCGTTTCCAAGTGCGCTGAATCTTGGTGGTGAGAGCGTCAAGGAGCGCGCTGAAGTCGACGGCAAGTGGATGACGACGATCGGCGCAAAGGATATTGCTGCGCTTCGCGCGATGACAACGGACCAGATTCTAGAAGCGGCGAAGAAGAAAGGCATGACAGGATTCGCACCTGTGATCGACGGCAAGTTCCTTACCGAACCTGTGCCCGAGACGTATGCGGTGGGGAAGCAGGCGCATGTGCCTTTACTGGCAGGATGGAATGCAGATGAAGGCAGCTTTATGGCGATGCGCGGCATGAACGCGACTCAATGGAAGGAATTTGCGACGAAGCAGTTTGGAGATCGGGCGGAGGAGTTTTTGAAACTTTATCCCGGCGATACGGACGAGCAGGCACTGCGATCGGCGGTTGACTTCGGCAGCGACCAGTTCATCGCTTTCGGGACGTGGAAGTGGCTAGAGGCGCAGCGCAAGACAGGAGAAGCACCGGTGTACCGGTATCACTTCGAATTAGCGGCGCTGCCGAGTAAGTATCATCCGGGAACGTTCGCATTTCACTCGGACGATATTGAGTACGTTTTTGGGACCCTGGATACGCGGCCTGGCGAGACTGTCCGAGACGAAGACCGGCAGCTCAGTGAAGCAATGATGACGTACTGGACGAACTTCGCAAAGAACGGAGATCCGAATGGGCAGGGTGTGCCGAACTGGCCAAAGTACGACACGACGGACAACTCAATTATTCACCTGAACAGCCCGATTACTGCCGGGCCCGATAATACGCGTGAGCGCTATCTATTCCTGCTGAAGGGCATACCGCCAATGCGGTTCTAGAAGACAGGAGCAAATCAGGGAGTAGGGAGTCACCGGCTCTCTGCTCTCTTCTTTTTGTTGCACCATGTCAAGGTCAACTCCGACGCGAAATGCATTGATGGCATACGTGCTCAGTCGGGCACGCCAACGCTAGGTGTTGCGCCTTGCTGTGACATCAGCTCACACCAATCTTTGTTGAGCTCGCCCAAAAGCTGGGCGATGGAAAGTTGAAGTTCATTTGCTGCGACGGTGTGCTTCTCGCGCCCGATATTGCGCGCAACCAGCGTAGAAGTTTCCTGCAAAGCCTGAACGAGCCTAGCGTGATCAACCGTCGTCATAATGTCTTCTCCGGTGACATGTCCGATGCGGGACAGGAGGCAAGAAGTTGCCTGTGGAAAAGTTCTTCAAGCAAATCTCTTGCACTAGAGGCAAGTCAGGATCGAAGGCCGCCCGGGCAGGCGGCCCTCCCAGGGGTGCTCAAATGGGGGAACTAGCGGTTAACGCCGGAAGCGGCTGCGAAACCAGTGGCCTGCCCAGTCGGGATCTCGCTGCTCGGCTTGGGATCAGCGAAGCTGGATCCTTGAGCATTGATTGCATTGGAATAATCGGGGCCCAAGCCAAGCTTTTTGAGCGCTCGGGAGTCAGGAGTGAGCTTTGTCTGCCAGCCCTGATCGGCTTGAAACTTTTGCATGGCGGAGACGGTTGCGCTATCCCAGTCCCCTGTAGGTTGGCCGGTAAGGTAATGCTCGCGGATGAGGGCCTGCTGGATTTCGGTGGCGCGGGCCGCGTCTATTGCCTGCTGACCATGCAGCTTGGCATGACGTGATTTCCTTGAGCTTTTGCGGGATTTGGAGGTTCTTTTTGATTTGTGGGCTGCGCTGCGGGCTGAGTGCGCGTGGGGTGTTGTGGATTTTTTCTGAGTTGGAGTGGCGAAGGCCGGCGACGCCGCGATTGCAGCAGTAAGGAACAACGCCAGGCTTGCGCGGAATGAAAGCATGCAAAACACCTCAAGATTGTGAAGTTCCTGGACGTTGGAGCGCATTCTATCCGAACGTCCAATGAGTGTGCCACAAAAAGCAGACGGCACTTGTTGACTCGGGTTCAGTCAAAGAACGAAAGTTCAGCGACCATAACTAAGGTCGAATGCTTCCTGCTGTACTTTCGATTAGTAGTGCGGAGCCGGTCAGTGACGCTCATTGCACGTTTGATGATTGTGAAGGCGTCCATTCTTCCTATCAGACCGATTCGCACAATTAAGAGTTAGACGATCCCGAAGTCTCAGCGTTTTCTTGACAGATGCCGGGGAGGGATGCTCCCCGGCTCAAGTGCTGCTTACAATGTTCCCCCTATGTAGTTGATTCCATTCTCAGGATGCCGGGGATCCATGACTTCAAAGACCACGTCATCACCTGTTTTGAGTCCCTTCACCACGGCGTCAAACTGATCCTTCGTACCTGTGGGCTTCTTGTTGATGCGGACGATGACGAGGCCAGGTTCGAGGCCTTGTAGATCGGCAAAGGAGCCAGTCCGTACGGATTGGATGATGACGCCTGAGGTGTGAACCTTCTGGGCTGTCTGGTCGGTGATCTGGCGGACGACGAGGCCGAGTTTTTCGCCCGCATCGCTGGTGCTGTCGGGATTGGTTTCGGGCTTCTGGCCGGTGAGATCAGCGAAGACCTTGTCGCGGTCGCCGACAGTTACGGTGGCATCCTGCGGCTTACCGTCGCGCATGAAGCCGAGGCGAATGTTGGAGCCAGGACGGCGGCTGGCGATATCGCTGACGAGATCGTCGCCATCCTTGATGGAGCGGCCGTCAATCGTGGTGATGATGTCGCCCGGTTTGATGCCAGCCTTGGCGGCGGGTCCACCCGGCTGTACTTGCTGGACCAGGACACCATTTTTGAAGCCGTAGACGCGATTGACGGCGCCGGAGAGACCGGAACGGAAGGAGATGCCGATGGATCCGCGTGTGACCTTATGGCTCGGGCTGATGAGGTCGTTGTAGACGGATACCACGGTGTTGGAAGGCATGGCGAATCCGATGCCCTGGTAACCAGCGGACTGTGTGTAGATAGCGGTGTTGACGCCAATAACTTCGCCGTTCATGTTGAGCAGGGGGCCACCGGAATTGCCGGGGTTGATTGCGGCGTCAGTCTGCAGGAAGTGCTGGAACTGTCCAGCTACGCCGGGCTCGATGGTGCGGTTCTTGGCCGAGATGATGCCCGCGGTGACGGTCTGCGCGAGAGCGAAAGGACTGCCGATGGCTTCAACCCAATCGCCGACCTGCGACTGATCTGAGTTGCCCATTTTGACGATGGGAAGAGGCGAACTGCTCTCGATTTTGATAACCGCGAGATCGGTAGCCTTGTCGGTGCCGATGACGCGGGCAGGGCGGCCGAGATCCTGGGTGTCGGGATCGGTGGAGAGCTTGACGAAGATCTTGTCGGCTTTTTCGATGACATGGTTGTTGGTGATGATGTAGCCCTTGGAGTCAACGATGAAGCCGGAGCCGAGGGATTCGCGCACCTGTCCGTCCTCGCCGTCACCCTGATCGGGCCCCTGGCCGCCGAAGAATCGATTGAAGAAGTCCTGGAAATTATTCTGGCCTTGACCCTGGTCCGGATCGTCATCGTCAGGATTGTCGCCGGGGTTTTGAGGATTGGGTTGAACACGGTTGTGTGGATTGGGCAGGAGGCGGCGGCCGCCGCCCTTGTTGCCGGCGTTCTTGGGCAGAGTCTGCGTGTTGATATTGACCACTGCCGGGCCGACTGCCTTGGCAATTTTGACGAAGGCGTTGGGCTCGGTCGTAGAGCTTACCACTTTAAGTGGCGTTGCGTCGCTGCTGTCGCTCGTTCTTTCCTGTCCGCGCACTCCATGAGCCGCGTAGGAGCCGCCAATGATGGCGGCGGAAACTACAGCGAGAATTACGAAGGTGGACGCGAGGCGGTGCGAGCGCAGACGTGCGTATAGCGAATTCATAGGTTCGAGGACCTCTTAACTGTTCAGCCACCGGGCTGGGAATATAGACAATGCACCAATCCTAAGTATAGAACCCGCAAGGCGTTCCTTTTGGGAGAGTGACGGATCCGGTTCCATTCGGAGCAAGCCTTAGGCTTCGGATGCGGGGACTGGCAATGCAGGTAGCCTCAGAACTGCGAGCATGAAGTTCATACGCTATTAGACGATGGTTGAAGGAAAGATGTGCTGGGGCCGGCATGCTAACATCCGGCATGATTTCCGCTAAGAAGTGGTGCAAATGCATGATTTTTGCGGCCGTTTTTGCGTCGGCTGGGTTGGAGTCGGCAACGGCGCAGACCAACAAGACTGCCGATCAAGCGCCCCCTTCGAAATCAACGATTCTCGATCGACTACACGCGATGATGGACGGTGGAAAGAGCGCCTGGAACGATGAACAACTGCAAACCATGGAGCGGCTGCGCGATAAGGCGATGGGAAGCGATTTCGCCTACGAGGAACTGCGGCACCTTACAGACAACATCGGGCCAAGGCTGAGCGGTTCTCCGCAAGCTCAGAAGGCGGTGGAGTGGGTGGCAGAGGAGATGCGAAAACTGGGCGCCGATGTGACGCTTGAGAAAGCGAAGGTTCCGCACTGGGTGCGCGGCGTGGAGACGGCGGAACTGACGATCTGGCCGGGGCAAGCCACAGGGACGAAGCAGAAGATTGTGCTTACGGCGCTTGGCGGAAGCGTAGGAACGCCGGTCGAGGGGATTACGGCGGAGGTCATCGCAGTGGACAACTGGAAAGAACTGCGGGCTCTGCCCGCCGACGCCGTGCATGGCAAGATTCTGCTATTCAATCACCCATTCGACAAGGAACTGGCTGCGACAGGCCACGGGCTGGAGGCATATGGGGGTAGCGTGGTGTATCGCGGCGCCGGGCCGATCGCGGGTGCGACGGCGGGCGCAGTAGCCGTGCTGGTACGCAGCGCGGGTGGTGGAGATTACCGATCGCCGCATACCGGACAAACGGCGTATGCGCCGGGGGTGACGAAGGTTCCCGCCGCGGCAGTCACAGCAGAGGATTCAGAACTGCTGAAGACGCTTACTGGCGAAGGTAAGGTCACGATGCATTTGACGTTGACGCCGCAGAATCTGCCGGACACGGAGAGTTACAACGTGATTGCGGACTGGAAGGGAAATGAGCACCCCGAGCAGGTGGTGGTGGTTTCTGGGCATCTGGATTCCTGGGATCTGGGGACGGGGGCGATCGACGATGGCTCTGGTGTCGCAGCCTCGATGGCTGCGCTGGAATTGATGAAGGAACTGGGGATTCGCCCGAAGCGCACCGTTCGAATGATCGCGTGGATGAGCGAGGAAGAGGGTTCGGAAGGCGCCGCTCAGTACATGAAGGATCATATGGCCGACATGGCGAATCATGTGGGCGCGATTGAGAGTGATCTTGGGGCAGACCATCCGACCGGAATCTACTATGCGGGCAAGCCGGAATTGGGGCGGTTGTTGAAGCCGGTAGCGCAAGTGCTCGACGGGATCGGGGCGGGGTCGCTGGTGAATGCACCAGAAACCGGAGAGGACATCAGTGCCATGACGGAGAAGGGAGTTCCGAGCTTCGCACCGGTGCAGGACAGCCGATTCTATTTCAATTATCACCACACGGCGGCGGATACCTTCGACAAAGTCAACAAGAAGCACCTGAACGAGAATGCGGCAATTATGACGGTATTGGCGTATGCGTTGGCGGATGAGTAGAGGCAGGGGACAAGAGAACAAGAGAACAGGGGACAAGGGGAAGGCAACTTAGAGTGAGTGGCTAGTCCGCAGCTTTCGACTCTGTTTGCAAAACTAAGGCCCGACGATTGGGCCGGGCCTTTGGTTTTGCGGGGATCAGAGGCTAGTTGGTCTGAGGCTGTGGGGTTGTTGAGGCCGGGGGTGTGGCTGGTTGGGCTGCCGGGGGCTGAGTCTGGTCCGGTTGCGTGGGCATGGCAGGGCTGACGGTCTGTTGATTCGGAGTCGCGGGCTGAACGCCGGAGATGGTTGGAGCGGTGTTAACCGTTCCTTTGGCAGCATCGCCAAGGTTGATCCCGTAGTGCTGAAGAGTGGTTGCCAACACCTGGTAAAGGCTGGCTCGGGCCGTTGCGAACGTGGCGTTTGCCGCGATCAAGTTGGCTTCGGCAGTTGCCAGGTTGCGCTCCTGCTGAAGGACGTTGGCAGTTGTAGAAGCTCCGAGATGGAGCTTCTTTTGCTCGGCATCGAGGCTCTGCTGTGCGTAGTCGCGCGCGGCCAATGAAGCCTGCACCTGGGCGCGATCATTGGTGAGCGCGAACTGCGCGTTCACGACCTGCATGCGGATCTGCGTATAAAGCTGCGCGAGACGGAGTTCAGCCTGACGATACTCCATCAGAGCGCGGGACTGCGTGGCTTGGGCCTCACGATTGCGAATGGGGATCGTCATGCTGAAGCCCATACCCTTGTCGGGCGCCGAGCTGTTGAAGAGGTTTGTGAGCACCGTTCCGTAGCCGTTAGCTGGGAAGGTTCCCGGATCGTACGGGAGTCCGGTTCTGAAATTTACTGCACTTGGGCTCTGTGATCCACCGAGAGCGGCGGAGCCGTAGAAGCCGAATACATCCAGGGCGGGAAGCAGCCCATGCTTTGCGCCTCTCAAAGTGATTTCATCATTGCGCAATGTGAGGGCGGCCTGTTCAAGTTCGGGACGATTTTTAAAGGCGTCCCGGACGAGGTCTTCAATTGGTTGTTTTTCCTCGTCAATGGGATCGATCTTGATGCGATCGGTCGGAACGACCGGCGCCGTTGCGAGCTTCTGATCATTCAGGTTCCGGGCGATTGCCTGCTTGATGATCTGCTGCTGGTAGTTGAGGGTGTTCTGTGAAGCAGTGAGAGCCTGCTTGTCCGTCTGCACAGTGGAGTCGGCCTGTACGACATCAAGTGGGGCCATGGTGCCGATTTCAAGCTGCTTGTGAGTGTCCTCAGAGAGCTTCGTGCTCTGGGCAAGGGCTCGCTCCTTGGACGCTACGTCTTCGTATGCGCTGACCAGTCCCCAGTAAATGCCTTCCACCTGGTTCACGGTGTAGAGGATCTGCTGGCGGAAGGACGAATCGGTGATGCGACGGTCATTAATGGCCTGATACATGAAGCGCTTATTGATCCAGATACCGGCACCCTGGAGAAGATGCTGCGTTACCGTCGCCTTGAACGTGGAGTTCAGCTCCGGGCTGTAGACGGTGAAGGGGCTGTCGGTGGTAATGCGGTTGTTGATAATGCTCGCATTGAGCGAGGTACCCGTAACGAATCCTTGCGTGTAGCCGAAGCTATAGAGATTCGTATTTGTAGTCAGCGAGGTCTTGCCGCCGGAGAAGAGGGTGTTCGATTGCGGCTGGCGAGCGCGTTCGAATTGAACCGTTCCGGTCACGCTCGGGTCGAGCGGTTCAGGCAAGGGACCCGCGCCTGCAGTGGTAAGCGTGAGACCGCTAACACCGGAGCCAGCACCGCCGGAGCCAACGGTGGTTCCTCCGGGGCCGCCACCGGTCGTCAGAATGGAGACGGAGCCGCCTTGCGTACCGGTTACGATACCCGGAGGAACACCAAGGGGAGTTGCTCCGGCTCTCGTACGCAGGATGTCGGTGTCGGCGATATCGAGGTTATAGCGAGCTATAGCGATGTCGTAGTTGTTCTCGATTGCGAGAGCGATGGCGTCAGAAAGGCTGAGATAGATTTTGCCATCCTTGACGAGGTTGTCGAGGCGGACGGAATTTGCGAAATTCGCTTTGGGAATGTTCGTTGGACGATACATCTTCGTCCAGTCACCGAGCAGACGGCCAGCGGGCTTGGAGAAATCTCGATTGCTGGGCCGCAGGTCAAAGGGTTGCGTCAAGACAGGAGCGGGAGCCTGCGGCAGCGGCGAAGCCTCTTTTTGCTTACCGTTTTCACCTGCGCCCTTGACGCCGCCAGTTTGTTGCTCCTGTGCAAAACCTGATGGCACTCCTGCTGTCAATGTCAGCATCACCGCGGTAACGGCGCGCAGACGATCTGCGGCGCGGCGCTTCACAGGGCGAGCGGTGAATTCTTGGCTTTCAAACACACGGATCCCGAACAATTGCATGTTTCCTCTCCACGAGTCGCTGAGGCATGTGGGGTGCCGTTCTACAAGACGTCCGAAACAGTTCTCCGGACGCAAATTTGTGATTCTTCGCGGCGATTTCCTCTTCCCTGCTTCAAATGACCATTGGGGTCATTCAGGATTACGCGCGTCGCTGTGACTTCGTTCCCTCTTGCAGGGCACTTCGCGCATAATCTCGCACGAAAAACTGAGTATATCCCACTGAAACGAGCTAACCAGATGGCCCTTTTTAGTCAATTACCCTGTTAATAACAAAGATTCCCGTGACAGAAATCACCCAAGCCGAGTTGCAACAAAAGCAGAACTGGAAATTGACGGTTGCGTACGACGGGACAGACTTCCACGGGTGGCAGGTTCAGCCAGGAAGCCAGACCATTCAGGGCGAGTTGCAATCGGCGCTGGGGCGCTTGGTGGGAGAAGCACCTCTGCCGCAGGGGTCGGGGCGGACGGATGCGGGTGTGCACGCACTCGCCCAGGTCGCGAGCTTTCCGCTTCGGGCGCGGATCCCAGCGGCGAACCTTGGGCGCGCCCTGAACCGAACGTTGCCGAGCTCAATTCGAGTTTTGGAAGCCCGGGAGGTCGCGGAGTGTTTTCACGCACGGCATTCGGCGGTAGCGAAGACGTATGAATATCGGGTGCTGCCGACCGAGCCTGCGGCGGATCAGATCTGTTCGCCGTTTCTTTCTCGGTATGTATATGCGTACTCGTGGAAGATAAATTTCGAGTTACTTCAACGAGCCGCAAGCGCCTTGGTTGGTGAGCATGATTTCCGGAGCTTCGCGGCGTCGGACCCGGATTTGACGGCGCGCATGAACGAGGAGAACGCGGATGAGGCAGTCCAGAGAGAAGTGCCCAACACCGTGCGCACGATTTTCAGATCGGAGTGGCGCGAGCAGACAGCGGACGGAATTGATCTGCTTGTCTATCGGGTTAGGGGAAATGGGTTTCTTCATCATATGGTTCGCAACCTGGTGGGCACGATGCTGGACGTCGGACGCGGATATACGGCATTGGATGGAATTTCGAGAATTCTTGAGGCGCGCGATCGCGCCGCTGCGGGTCCAACGGCACCGGCGCGCGGATTGTTTCTGCACTCGGTTGAGTATGCCCCAGTGAGCCTCTAGTCTCGAAAAGGCTGCATGATGCGAACTGTGCGGGAGTTCCAAGAGACACACGTCCTGCTAACCTTGGAGTGCATGGCGCTTTTTCCGCGGAGGTCCGCTTTCGCTCGCGTTACGGCACTGGCCGCGCAACGGCCGGTGCACGCTGCGTTCGCGTGGCTGCACAACAATCCAAAGATACTGATCGATCTTCAAGCAGAACTTGTAGAGATTCCTGCGCCACCTTTCGGAGAGCAGGCTCGGTCAGAATGGGCTGCACAGCGATTCCGGGAGATCGGGCTCGAACGAGTGCAGATTGACGGAATTGGAAACGTGCTCGGATTCATTCCGGCAGCGCACCTGGCGCCTGAGAGCACGGGGCATCTAGTCGTGATTTCGGCGCACCTTGATACGGTATTTCCGTTTGGGACAGAACTGCGACCGGTGTTGACCCGGGAGGACGGTGCGAGCAGGCTGGCCGCTCCTGGGGCGTGTGATAATGCTGCGGGCGTGATTGGGATGCTAGGACTGGCTCAGGCGCTTATCAACGCCAAAGCGCATTTCCCCGTACCGATTCTTCTGCTGGCGAACGTGGGAGAGGAAGGTGAAGGAGATCTGCGCGGAGTTCGACATTTCTATGAGCAGCGTGCACTGGCTGGGCGCGTGGCCGCACATATCGTGCTGGATGGCGCGGGCGCAGATGCGGCAGTTTCGCAGGCACTGGGAAGCAGGCGATTCCAGGTGACGATCAAGGGGCCTGGCGGTCACAGCTTTACCGATGCGGGTATTCCCAACCCGATTGTGGCTCTCGCCTCCGCCCTTGCTACTGTCGCACGCACGCCGTTGCCCGAAACGCCCACTACGACGCTGAACATCGGCACGGTTCAGGGTGGCACCAGCGTGAACTCGATTCCGGAGAGCGCGAGTGCTTCGATCGATTTCCGGTCGACGAGTTCGGAGGAATTGCTTCGCCTGGAAGTGGCACTGCATCGTGCTGTGGAAGACGCAGTGGAGCAGACGAATGCAGTGGCGAAGAATTTGAATCACAGGTACCGGGGCGCGCTTACGTTCACGATTGACAAGATCGGGGATCGACCAGCAGCGCAGCTTGCAGCAGATTCTCCAGTGCTGGAAGTTCTGAGAGCAGTGGATCGACATCTCGGCATTCAAACAGACCTGCGTCTCGGTTCGACGGACGCGAACATTCCGATTGCGATGGGAATCCCGGCGCTCTCGATTGGAGCTGGCGGGGACGGCGGTGGCGCTCATACGATCGGCGAATGGTACACGGACAAAAATCGCGAGATCGGTTTGCGGCGGGTGATGCTGCTGATCCTTGCACTTGCCGAGTGGGCGGGAGAGCAATAGCTGCGGAACCCTCTGATACACTGCAGCGCATGCGCGCCGTCTCTGCAGTTGTCTTTCTGGTGGTCTCCACGTCTGTTCTGATTCAAGGGCACACTCGCGGTGAATCGCACGACTTAAATAACAGCGCCGGTGTTAGTGCCCCTGTTCCGGACGATGTGTTTTTCAATGGCGCGATCTATACGGGACAGGGTTTCGCCGCGGACAAGCCGCAGGTTGTGGAAGCCATGGCTGTGGCCGAGGGCAGGGTTGTCGCGGTGGGCACGAACGAAGAGATCAAGCGATTGGCGGGTCGGGGAACGCACCTGCATGATCTCGACACCACACAAACGAACCGGTTTATATTCCCTGGTTTCAATGACGCGCATACGCATCTGGGTGAGGCAGGGCGGGAGAAGCTGAACGTGGATCTGCGCGGGAGCCGGTCGCTGGCAGAGATGCTAGCACGCATTCAGTCCGCAGCTGGGCGGGCTCCGGCGGGACAGTGGCTGACTGGCGGCGGATGGGATCACACGCTGTGGCAACAGAAAGTTCTGCCGACGAGACAAGAACTGGACAAGGTCACTGGTGATCATCCAACGTTTTTGACACGCATTGATGGGCATATCGCGATTGCAAACTCTGCGGCGCTGAAGGCAGCAGGGATCACGGCGAAGACGCAGATGCCTGAGGGTGGGGCAATTGATCTCGACAACAACGGCGAGCCAACAGGAATCGTTCGTGAGTCTGCGCAGGAACTGGTGTCAAAAGTGATTCCGCCGCCGACATTCGAGGAGCGGCGAAGGGGAGATGAACTCGCAATCGAGGATGCTCTTGCAAATGGCGTGACGACGGCGCAGGACAACAGCGACTGGGAAGACTTTCTGGTTTACGAGGAGATGGAAAGGGAAGGCAAGCTTCATCTGCGGATTTCGGAATGGCTGCCATTTGCGGCTCCGCTCGATGAATTGAACGCTCATCGCGCGCATCATGATGCCAGAGATCCGATGCTGCACACCGGAATGCTTAAGGGATTCATGGATGGCTCGCTGGGTTCGCACACAGCGGCGATGAAGCAACCGTACTCAGACGATCCAACGAACACAGGCTTGTCGCAGTACACGCAGGAGCGGCTGAACCAGATGACGGTGGAGCGGGCGAAGGCAGGATTCCAGATGGGCTTTCATGCTATCGGCGACAGAGCTGTTTCCATGGCGCTGGATGCTTTTTCGCAGCCGGGTGTACCGGTGACAGCACGGAACCGCATCGAGCACGCACAGGTAGTTGATGGACCCGATTTTGCGCGGTTCAAGAAGCTGGGAGTGATTGCGAGTATGCAGCCGAATCACTTGATGACGGATGTGAACTGGGCAATGGATCGGATTGGACCGGAGCGCGCGAAAGGTGCGTACGCGTGGAAGAGATTTCTGGATGCGGGCGTGCCACTGGCGTTCGGAACCGATTATCCCGTGGAGCCGATCGCGCCGTTTCGTGGATTGTTCGAGTCAGTAACGCGGACCAATGAGGATGGGACGAAGTCATTGTCCGTTGAGAACAAACTCACTCGAGGGCAGGCGTTATCTGCATATACGCAGGGATCGGCTTATGCGGAGTTTGCGGAGAAGCAAAAGGGCAAGCTCGTTCCCGGTTACGACGCGGATTTTGTGATCGTCGATCGAGATATCTACAAGGTTCAGCCGCCGTCGATTCTGAAGACCCACGTGAAGGAGACATGGGTCGCGGGTCGGCAGGTCTATGCCTCTAGTGCGCTGCTGAAATAATCGGTGAGATGAAGCTGCGCGCATACATTCTGATGACGCTAGTGGTCGCGGTGTGGGGATCGACCTTTGTCGTGATCAAAGGGGCGCTGGCCGATGCTACACCGGTGGCTTTCAACCTGATTCGCATGGCACTGGCGTTTGCCTTGCTGGCCATCGGCTATCACGGCGCGTGGCGCAAGATTCAAAGGAGACATATCGCGGCAGGGGCGCTGGTGGGATTGTGCCTGGCGGCGGGATATCAGTTTCAGACGATAGGGCTGGTGAGAACTACTCCTTCGAAGTCGGCATTTATTACGGGACTGGTTGTTGTTCTGGTGCCGTTGTTCTCGACGGTGCCGGCGCTGAGGCCGCCGGGAGCTCGAGCACCGAGGTGGAATGCGTTTCTGGGTGCGGCACTGGCGTTTGGCGGGATTGTGCTGATTACTGCCCCGCCAGCGGCGGGTGCATCCGGATCTGTTTCGGCGTTTTTGCCGGATTTTTCTTCGATCAATGTTGGAGATCTGCTGACGCTGGGGTGCTCAATTTCGTTTGCGTTTCACTGCATTGCGCTGGGGCACACCTCGCCGCGCATTTCGTTTCAACCGCTCGCGATTCTCCAGGTAGGGTTTTGTGCGCTGTTTATGGCGGTGAGTCTGCCGATGATCGAACACCCGCAGGTCCATGTGACGAGGCAACTAGTATTTGCGTTGATTGTGGCAGCGGCCCTGGCGACGGCGGCTGCGTTCTCGATTCAGAGTTGGGCGCAGTCGATTCTGCCCACGACGCCGATGGCCCTGATACTGGCGCTGGAACCGGTATTTGCCTGGATTACCTCGTTCGTCGTGACAGGAGAGCGCCTCGGGATGGTGGCGGCGACCGGGGCTGGGTTGATTCTGGCAGGCATTGCTCTGACGGAACTGATACCGCAGCCCCATGTCCCTACGGCGCATGAGGCCTGATATTCAAGGTTCGCAGGCAGGAAATCGGCAGTTTCTGGGTACTCCCGCGTAATCCTGGGGCAGCAAATTACGTAGCCCTGCAGGACTTGGTGCTGCACAATGGACGCAGGCCCCCAAGGTAGCTGCGAGAAAGAAAGGTTCCGGCTGTGCAAGCACCGTGGAAAGATCTCGGTGGACCGTCCAGGTCGCTGGCGATGAGCGCCACCGTCTTGTTGATTGCGTCTGCGCTCGCCGGCGCAGAGGCAGTGGTACTCATGATTTTGGGGCCGGCACGCGACATCGTGATCAAGCCGTTTGTGATTCTGGGGTACCTCGAAGTCTGCGGGATCCTTTTTTCGTTGATCGCCATTGTCGTATCGCTGATCTGCCTGATGCTCTACCGGCCCTATCTCTACACCCGCGAAAGAATCTTTCTGTATCGGGCGCGGAACGCGGCGCCGGTGAGCGACCAATTCACCTACTTCGAAACGGTACCGCGGGCGCACATGCACGATTCTGATGAGGATGGCGCACCGGACTAGCGGCGGCAGCTGCGCCGCCTGTCGGCGGAGTCAGCGAAGACATCCGCAGCCCCGTGGATTGTTGTCTAGCGCTCTGCTATGAGGTCGAGAAGATCGAAGAATTCCGGGAAGCTTATCGCTGCGGATTCGGCGCCTTGAATCAGCGTTTCACCTTCGGCGCGAAGCGCGGCGACACTGAACGCCATGGCGATCCGATGGTCGCCCCCGGAATCGATGACCGCACCGTGAAGCTGCTGGCCGCCGGGGACATCGAGCCCATCTTCAAATTCTTCAACCTCGGCACCCATCGCGCGAAGATTGCGCGCGACGAGGGCGATGCGATCGGACTCCTTTACGCGGAGTTCTTTTGCATCGCGAATACGGATGCCGCCGCTGGTGTACGGGCCAATGGCCGCCAGAACGGGAAGTTCGTCGATTAATTGCGCGGCGAGGGCTCCGCTGATGGTGGTGGAGCCGAGGCCTTCGGTGTCGGTGGTGATCTGGACGGTGCCGACGAGTTCGGCGTGGAATTCCTGGATCTGAAGAACAGCAATGCGCGCGCCTAGAGCGGTAAGAACGTCGAGGAGTGTGGCGCGGGTTGGATTGAGGCCGATGCCATCGAGGATCAGACCGGAACCCGGAAAAAGCGCAGCGGCGCACAGGAAGAATGCGGCGGAGGAGATGTCGCCGGGGATGGCAGCCTGGATGGCGCGAAGCGTCTGCGGGCCGGTTATCGTAACGGAGTCGATGGAGCGATTGAGTGTAGCTCCGAAAGCGCGTAGAGCGAGTTCGCTATGATCGCGAGTCCGGAGTGATTCGTGCACGGTGGTGTTGCCGGCGGTTTGGAGACCGGCGAGGAGTATGCAGCTTTTGACCTGGGCGCTGGGAACGGGTGTTGTGTAGTCGATGGCTCGAAGCGTTGTGCCATTGATTGTGGCGGGCGCGTGGCCATCCGTGAGGGTGATGTTCGCGCCCATCTCGGTGAGAGGTCTGCAGATGCGCTCCATTGGGCGGCGCGAGAGGGATTCGTCGCCGATAAGGGTAAAAGTGCCTTGCTGGGGAGCGAGAAGGCCGGAGATCATGCGCATCGTTGACCCGGAGTTGCCGCAGTCGAGGGCGTGATCTACGGGGGTGATACGGCCCCCGACGCCGTCGATTTCGATGCGACCGTCGTCGAGCTTGCGAACGCGCGCGCCGAGGGTTTGCATGCAGGAGAGGGTGGATGCGCAGTCGGCTCCGGTGGAGAAGTTGGAGAAACGCGAAGTGCCTTCAGCGAATGCGCCGAGCATCGCGTACCGGTGGCTGATGGACTTGTCGCCAGGAAGGCGAAGAGTGCCGAGGATATTTCGCGCGGGACGGATGATACGTTCTTGCGTTGCGGCGGACAAGGAGGCTCCGGGAATTGAGGGTCCAGTCCAGTTTACTAGGGACAAAGCAGGGATCAGGGAAGGGGGCTTAACAAGCAATTGCAAAGCCGGCTACTGCCTACTTGACTCGGAGAACGATGATGGTTTCGTCGTCGAAGCGGTCTTTGGAGCCCTGAAAGCGGGTGACATCGGCGAGGATGGCATCCGCGATGTGCTGGGCCGGGAGGTCGCGCGAACTGCAGAGCAAACTCGCGAGGCGGTCTTCCCCGTACATATCTCCCTTCTCGTTTTCGGCATCGAGGATGCCGTCGGAGACGAAGACGATGGCGTCGCCGGGCTGTGTGGCGACATTGAATTCCTCGTAGGTTGCGCTGGGAAACATTCCTAATGGGAAGCCCTCGGCTTTCACGGTGACGTTTTCGCCACCGCGACAAAAGATTGGCTGGACGGCGCCCGAGTTGGCAACCGTGAGGGTGCGGTTGTCGTCGTTCCAGAGCGCGAAGAGCATGACGACGTATTGCGATTCGAGCTTGCGTTCCTGGAGCGCTTCGTTCAGGAGAGCGAGCATGGCGGCGGGTACCGGTTTCTGCTGGACGGCGGAGCGCATGATGCCGCTGACCAGGGCGGCAAAGAGGGCGGCGGGAGCGGCTTTGCCGCTGACATCCCCAAGGACGATAGCGGTCTGGTTGTCGGAGTATTCGAGGAAGTCGTAGAGGTCGCCGCCGATGGCGCGCGCAGGTAGAAAGCTGACGGCAAGTTCGGCATGCTGGTGAATTGGTGGAGCGGTGGGCAAGAGGCGGAGTTGCACTTCGCGCGCCATGGCGATATCGCGCTCGAGTTGTTGTTCCTGGCGGCGGACACGCTGGTACAGACGGGCGTTTTCGATCGCGATAGCGATCTGGGCGGCCATTGTCGTAAGTGTGCGCACATGGTCATGGTTGAAGAAGGCAGTGCGGGTGTGTTCGAGATCGAGAACTCCGATTACGCGCTCCTTGTAAAAGAGCGGAACGATGAGTTCTGAACGAGTTTCGGCATTCATGGGCAAGTAGCGCTGATCCTTGCGCACGTCGGGGACATTGATGGGACGCCACTCGCGCACCGCAGCGCCGACAAGACCCGTGGTGACGGAGATGCGGCGCATGGGAGCCTGTGCATAGCCGAAGCGCCAGGCATATCGTGTGATGAGTGTCTCGCCCTTCTCGTCGAGAAGCATGATGGAGAACATCTGGTAGTCGATGAGGCGGCGGAGGAGGTTGCCGACCTTGGCGAGAAGAGGATCGAGATCGAGGATGGAAATAATCTCAGTAGAGATTTCGTTCAGAACGGCGAGAGTCTCAGCCTGACGCGAGACACGGGTATAGAGGCGGGCGTTCTCGATGGCCTGAGCGATGCGCGAGCCGGTGAGAGTCAGAAGGTGCAGGTGCTCAGGCTTGAAGAAGCCGGCCTGTTCGCTCTCGAGGTCGAGGACGCCGATCAGGCGATTTTTGAGGATAAGAGGGATGGCAAGTTCGGAACAGACGTTTGGGTTGACGTCGATGTAGCCTTCGACCTTGCTGACATCGTTGACGAGCATCGGCTGCCGGGTTAATGCAACCTGACCAACAACACCTTTGCCGACGGGGATGCGCATGCGCTGGGTTTCGAGCGTGTGGCCGATCTGAAATCGCATGCGGAGTTCGTTGGTGCGGTCGTTCAGCAGGAGGATAGAAAAGATCTTATACGGGATGATGGAGCGAACGAGTTCTGAGGTGCGATTCAGAAGAGTCTGTAGATCGAGCGTGGTGTTGAGGGTATCGGCGATCTGGGCGAGATAACGCAGGTCCGTGGATTCAACGCGAGGGTTGGCGGAATCAATGTGCGCGTGCGGGTTGGCGGAGTCGACCGGGCGGTAATCGCCCTCGTACTCAGGCTCCGGACGCGTGCTGGGGGGAGTGGATGACATGGGAACAGGTCGATGATACAGGAAAGAGAATGGCGCATTTTCATCGCCGCTTCCTGGCAAACACACCGGCTGAAAGTGTTCCTGACTCAGAGGAATCGCAGCGAGTTTCCGATTATTCGGCGATCACGGGATTGGTGAGAGAGCCGAGCCCCTCGATGGTAACGGTGACGGTTTCGCCTGGTTTGAGCCACCGCTTGGGATTGCGACCGAAGCCAACGCCGGGGGGGGTGCCTGTGGAGATAATGTCGCCGGGAAGAAGGGGCGTGATCGAGGAGAGGTATTCAACCAGTGCGGGGATGTTGAAGACGAGTTCGCTGGTGTTGGAGTGCTGGAGACGCTCGCCGTCGATGGAGAGGCTGATTTCGAGATTGTGTGGGTCTGGAATTTCATGCGCGGTGACGATAGCAGGGCCGAGGGGGCAAAAGCTGGGAAAGTTCTTGCTCATAGACCACTGCGTCGTAGCGAACTGAACGTCCCTGGCGCTCACGTCGTTGACGATGGTGTAGCCGTATACGTGTTCGCGCCATGCAGAGGCAGGGATGCGGAAGCCTCCTTTCCCGATGACGAAGGCGAATTCAGCTTCGTAGTCGGGCTGGGTTGAGTTTTTGGGAAGGACAATTGGGTCCCCGGGCCCGATGATAGTGGTGGCGAGTTTAAAAAAAACGACAGGCGTGGTGGGAATGTCCATGCCGGATTCTTTGGCATGGTCGCGGTAGTTGAGGCCGATGGCGAAAATGCGTGGCGGATTTGGCAAGGGAGCATGGAGCTTAATATCCTCGAGGCTGAGTCTCGATGAGGCCAGAGTTTCGCCTGTGCCGCTGGCGATAACTTCGAGTGTGGACTGGAAGCCGTTGGGACTGAGATCGAGAACCGTCTTCGTATCGTCGAAGAGAATGCCGGGGCGAACGGGTCCGTTGGGGGTCGAGAACGAGATGAGCTTCATCTATTTTTTCTCCAAGACGGTTTGACTGTTCCTCAGGGCTGAACCCTGGGCTTTTATCTGGGTTTGATGTACTGGCTGAAGCCAGTATCCTTCACGTTGGGTTCGATTCAGAGACGTTATGCAGCAGTCCATCCGCCGTCGATTGCGAACATCGAGCCGTTGATGAATGCGGCTTCGTCTGAGGCGAGATAGCGGACCATGGAGGCTACTTCTTCCGGGCGTCCGAGGCGGCCGATTGGCTGGCGGGCGCGGAGTTCGGCGCGAATTTCTTCCTTATTTTCTTTGTGGAATTTTTCGAGGTATCCCTCGACGAATGGAGTCTCGACAGTGCCGGGACAGATGGCGTTAACGCGGAGTGTCTTGGGGTATTCGACGGCGAGCTGGCGTGTCATGGCGACTACCGCTCCTTTGGTGGTGCAGTAGGCAAAGCGCTGTTTGATGCCCACGAGACCGGCGACGGAAGCGATGTTGACGATCGCGCCGGCTGAGCCGCCACTTCCGCTTGCCACCAGAAGATGTGGTAGAAAGGCGCGCGTAACGAGATACACCGACCGAACATTGACATTGAGGAGGCGGTCGAAGTCGTCGGGCTCGGTCTGCTCGATGGAGCCGACGTGGCCGATGCCGGCGTTGTTGACGAGGATGTCGAGACGGCTGAGTTGCGAGACTGCGTTGGTGATGGATTCCAGGCTGGTGACATCCAGGTGGATGGTCTGCGAGGAACCGACGGATTTTGCAAGCAATTCGGCGGCGGAGAGATTGATGTCAGCTATCCAAACGAAAGCGCCGGCGCGAACGAGTTCCTTAACGGTGGCTTCACCGATTCCGCTGGCGCCGCCGGTGACCAGGGCGTGTCGGCCTTCCAGAGAGTAGGGAAGAGATGATTGCGGATCCTGTGAACTGCTCATGAGAAGCGGATTCCTTTGGTGTCGATCTCGCGTTGTGCTGATTCAAGGATAGTGGCTGAGGGTTCGTCGGTGGTGAGGGCGCGGGTGATCACTTCGTCGACGATGGCGGCGAAAGATGCCATGGAGGTGCCGGTGGGAAGCTGGCGTGCGCTGAGCGAGATGGCTTCAATCTCGCGGTAGACCGGGATGCGTGACTGGAGTTCAGGATTTCTCCAGGTCGAAAGGCGGCAACCAACGGTTCCATGACACGTGATTCCCAGGTCGCGCTCCGGCGAGGCTACGAATCGCAGGAATTGCCATGCGAGTTCTTTTTGGCGCGAGCCTCTTCCCATGGCGAGTGCCCAGAAGACGGACAGCGAGACAGGCTGTGCGCCGTATGCCACGGGAATGGGCGCGATGGCGACTTTGCCTGCAAGAGGGGAGGCTTCGCGGCCGGATCGAGCGGCGAAGCCGAACCAATTGACCATGAACGCGACTTGGCCTGAGAGGAAGAGATCGCCCGATTGGGTTGAATCAAGCTGTGGCGATTTTGGATGGCAGAGCTGCGGGTTGCGGACGATCCGCCGGTAGAACTCGAGTGCGGAAAGCGCCTTTGGTGTGGTGATACACGGACGGCCTGTTGTGTCAGTGAGCTCAGCCCCACGGCTCCAAAGCTGTAGGGCGAAATCGTAAAGAGTGTTGTGGCCATCGGGGAAGGCGGCGAAGACCGTTCCGTAGCGATTGGTTGAGAGATCGGTGAAGAAGCGTGCGGTTTGTTCAAATTCTTCCCACGTAATGGGAGGAGCGAGATCACGGAAGAACTGCCGACGAAACGCAGCCTGGTTCTCGGGATCGTTGAAGAGATCGGTGCGATAGACGAGACATTCGGGGCCGTCGTGCCACGGCAAGGAAATGAGGTGGCCATCAAGAACCAGAGGCTGCACGAGCGAGCGGGGCCATCCGTCGGGCCAGTCGTGGATGTGGATGCGCTGGTGCCAGGGGTTGAGATCTTCGAGTGCGCCGGCCCCATGGGCTTCGGCGAGCCAGTCGGTGACGAGGAGAGCGAGATCGAAGTGGCCGTGCTGTAGACCTCCGTCTGTAATGGCGGCTTTATAGAGTTCGTGTATGCCGACCGAGATGAGCTCGATCTTTGTTCCCGGATGGTGGTCTTCGAAGAGGCGGGCTTGCTCAGTGAGTGCATGTTCAAAGTCGGCGTAATTGCGGAGAGCGATACGCAGCGTGCCCATTAAGCCTCCGGCAAGCTAAAAAGCGATGTAAAGAGATTCGTACTGGAAGGTTCCATGACGGAATTCGACCTGGATGTCGCGGCAGAGGAAGTATACCGCGAGACAGCAGAGGCGAGGGAACGAGGGGACAAAGGGACAAGGGGACAAGAAAAGGAAATGGAGCGAGAGTTACCAAGCGAATGCGCCGCAGCGATGGGCCGACAGCATCTAAGCTGGGCAGGTGGATTTACATGATGGTGAAGGCGAAGAAAAGTGCGGCGCCGTTTGTACCGGAGGAGAGGATGTTGCCGGTCTTGGCCGGGGCGGTGCAGAAGTGTAAGGGATGCGATCTCTACAGGAATGCAACGCAGGCGGTATTCGGCGAAATTGACGCGCGCGATGGGGGAGCGAAGCCGAAAGTCGCGATCATGATGATTGGCGAGCAGCCAGGAGATCAGGAGGATAGGGAGGGGCGGCCCTTCGTTGGCCCGGCGGGCAAGTTGCTGGACAAGGCGCTTGAAGAGGCGGAGATCGATCGCAGCAAGGTATACGTAACGAACGCGGTAAAGCACTTCAAATGGGAGCCGCGCGGAAAGAGGCGTATCCACAAGAAGCCGAGCATGAAGGAGATCAGTGCATGTCGCCCGTGGCTCGATGCGGAACTGCAAACAGTGAAGCCGAAGTTAATTGTGGCGCTGGGTGCGACGGCAGCGCAAGGGCTGCTGGGCTCAAGCTTCCGGATTACGCTGGCTCATGGGAAGGTGCAGGAAGCACCGGGGCTTCCGCCGATTATCGCGACACTGCATCCCTCGGCGATTCTGCGCGCGCAGACGGATGAAGATCGGCATGAGCAGATGCGGATGCTTGTTGACGACCTTCGTGAGGCGGTTCGGGTGGCGGGACGATGACGGAGAATCTTTATTCCGCCTTTAACGGCGGGAGCACGTTAGGATGGCGCCCTAATTGTTCGTCGGCGCTTTCTCACGAAGATCGGAGATGACTTTAAGGTAGGCCAGGGCGCTTTCGGTGATCTTCTCGGGATGACCTGCGTCGACTGCAGATAAGTTGACGAGGTCGCTGCCGACGCCGAGGGCTCGCGCGCCGGACTGGATGAAGCTTGCAGCTGTCTCGAGAGTGACTCCGCCGGTGGGAATCAGCTTGAGAAATGGGAACGGAGCAAGGAGAGCTTTGAGATAGGGTGCACCTCCCAAGGCAGAGCAGGGAAAGATTTTGACATAGTGTGCACCGGCCCGGTGTGCGGTGATGACTTCGGTAGGTGTGAGGGCGCCCGGAATAGATAGTTTTCCATTCGTCTTTGTGACCTGGATGACTTCAGGATGAAGACTGGGGCTGACGACGAATTCCGCGCCCGCATTGATCGTGGCCTGCGCTTCGGCTGCGGTGGTTACGGTGCCGGAGCCGAGGAGAAGACGGGAGCCGTATTCCTGCTTTAGCTCCTTGAGCACGTCAATCGCGCCGGGGACAGTCATTGTGACTTCGACGACGGTGACGCCTCCAGCAATCATGGCCTGAACTACTGCGTGGGCCTGTGCAGCGTTGCGGGCGCGGAGTACAGGAATGAGGCCGACGCGTTCGATCGTTTCTGCGGTGTTGGGAGACATGGACGTTTCCTTGGCGGAGTTCGCGGAGCTAGCGGCGCTTCGCGCCTGTTAGTGGAGTCAGAGCTTTCGGTTCAGCGGGCGATACGTGCACTGCCCCCTTTCATGGCTCGTTCAACTTCGGCGAGTGTGGCCATGCTGGTGTCTCCGGCGGTGGTCATGGCGAGAGCGCCATGCGCGACGCCGCAGCGGGCAGCCCACTCGATCGGCTTCCCGGCAAGTAGGCCGTAGATGAGACCAGACGCAAAGCTATCGCCACCTCCAACGCGATCGAGGATGTCGATGTCGATTTGGGACACGTGAACGATCTGGTCCTGATAGAGGGCGATGGCACCCCACGCATTGCGGCTGGCGGTGTGGGCTGTGCGGAGCGTGCTGGCGATGAGCTTGAGATTCGGGTAAGCGGCGGCGACTTCGCGGAGCATTTCTTCGTAAGCCGCGACGGGGAGTTCGGAGAAATCTTCGGAGACTCCTTTAAGCTCGACTCCGAGCATTGCGGAAAAGTCTTCTTCATTGCCGAGGAGGAGGTCGACTTTGCGCACGAGCGCACGATTAACTTCCTGGGCTTTTGCTTTGCCGCCAATGGACCGCCATAGAGAGTCGCGGTAGTTGAGGTCGTAGGAGACTGGCGTGCCGTGGGCTCGCGCCGCATCCATGGCCTCAACGGCGACGTCAGCGGTGGAGGTGGAGAGGGCTGCGAAGATTCCGCCGGTATGAAGCCAACGGGAGCCGGATGCTGAGCCGAAGATCTCCGGCCAGTTGAAGTCACCGGGTTTTATCTGGCTGATGGCGGTATGGCCGCGATCGCTGCAGCCGGCAGCAGCGCGGAGGCCGAATCCGCGTTCGGTGAAGTTGAGACCATTGCGGACGGTACGGCCGACTCCGTCAGAGGGGACCCAGCGAAGGAGCGAGGTGTCGACGCCGCCCTGTAGGATCAAGTCTTCAACAAGCCGCCCGACAGGGTTGTCGGCAATCGCAGTCACGATTGCGGTGCGAAGACCGAAGCAGCGGCGAAGCCCGCGGGCTACGTTGTATTCGCCTCCACCTTCCCAGACCGTGAAGTAGCGCGCGGTGTGGATGCGTCCTTCGCCGGGGTCGAGACGGAGCATGACTTCGCCGAGGCTGACGCAATCCCAGCGACGATTTGCTTCAGGAATCCGGAGTGAGTCCATGGTGATAAACCGATCCACTGAAACTGTAACGCATTGCGAAGGGCCATGAATTGCGAAGCACGGTTCGTGAGATTCGGGCAGGCGGGGATGATGTGAAGGAGGCGTGATAGATTTTGGTGGTCAGGAAATTGGGTTTATTTCGGCACACGAACAAAAGCGCTGAGCCCTCGGGTTCGCGCGGAGGAGCTTGATGAGCCATAGTCTTTTTGATTTGAGCGGCAGGGTCGCAGTCGTGACCGGAGGAACCACCGGGATCGGATATGCCGTTGCATTGGGCCTGGCGCAGTCGGGCGCCGACGTAGTGGCAACTTCGCGGCGAACGGAGCAGGTGGGAAAGACAGCGGCTGAGATCGAGGGATTGGGGCGCAAATCACTTCGGATTACGAGCGATGTGCAGGATCGAAGTTCAGTAGAGAAGCTGCACGATGCGGTGGTGGAGAAGTTCGGCAAGATCGACATTTTGGTGAATGCCGCCGGGGTTACGCACAAATCGCCGACACTGGACGAATCGGAGGAGGAGTGGTCCCGGGTGATGGATACAAATCTCACGGGAACCTTGCGGGCTTGCCAGATTTTCGGGAAGACGATGGTCAAAGCGGGATATGGAAGGATCATCAATATCGCCTCACTGACGACGTTTGTGGCTTTTTACCAGGTGGGCGCTTATGCGGCATCGAAGGCGGCAGTCGGGGCGTTGACGAAGATGCTCTCAGTGGAACTGGCAAAGACGGGAGTGAATGTGAATGCGATAGCGCCGGGAATGTTTCCGACCGAGCTCAATGCCAAGTTGATTACCGGTACGCCGCGCGGAGAAGAACTGCGCATGCGGGTGCCGATGGGCCGTTGGGGCAAAGCGAGCGAATTGGCTGGTGCAGCAATCTTCCTTGCTTCGGAAGCGGCCTCATATGTGACGGGAGAGATTTTGGCGGTGGATGGGGGGTTTTTGGCAAGTGGAGTGAATCAATAAGGCATGGAGTCGGGAATAGGAAGTAACACACCTGGAGACGCAAAACCAGGGACATAAGCCCGGGGGCTTCCAGAAAGCAAAACGGCGGCAAGGCGTGAAGATCACAAACGCATACGTGAATGTCACTTCGCCGGGACGGAATTTTGTCACGCTGAAGATCGAGACAGACGAAGGGATTTACGGGCTTGGAGATGGAACGCTAAATGGCCGTGAACTGGCCGTGGCGAGCTACCTGAGCGAGCATGTAATTCCGTGCATCATCGGGCGCGATCCCTTTCAGACAGAGGACATCTGGCAGTACCTTTATCGCGGCACGTATTGGCGGCGTGGAGCTGTGACCATGACAGCGATTGCCGCGGTCGACGTGGCACTTTGGGATATCAAGGGAAAGGCTTTGAATACGCCGGTGTACAACCTGCTTGGCGGAAAGAGCCGCGAAAGCGTGCTGGTGTATGCGCATGCGAACGGCAAAGACATCGATGCTGCGATCGAGGACGTTGCAAAGCATAAAGAACTCGGTTACAAGGCAATTCGGGTGCAGAGCGGGATTCCGGGGCTGAAAAACACGTACGGAGTTCCGAAGGGGGCAGGACGCTACGAGCCCGCAGAGCGCGGACTGCCACTTGAATATGAGTGGTCGACAGAGCTCTATCTCAGGCATGTGCCGAGTCTGTTTGCCAAGGTACGTGAGGAGTTTGGCGAGGACCTGCATCTGCTGCACGATTGCCATCACCGGCTTAGTCCAATCGAGGCGGGACGAGTCGGCAAGGAACTCGAGCCCTTTCATCTCTTTTGGATGGAAGACCCTACACCTGCGGAGTTACAGGAAGGGTTTAAGGTTATCCGTGAGCACACGACCACGCCGATTGCGGTAGGAGAGGTCTTTAATTCTGTGTGGGACGCGCATGAGCTGATTCGCAACCAGTGGATCGACTACCTGCGGATGACTGTAGTGCATGGAGGCGGGCTGACCCACCTGAAGAAGACGGCAGACTTTGCTGCCATGCATCATGTGCGGACGGGATTTCATGGGGCGACGGATCTGTCTCCAGTGACAATGGCGGCGGCGCTGCACTTTGATTTGGCGATTCATAACTTCGGGATCCAGGAACACATGCCACACACAGATGAGACTGATGCTGTCTTTCCGCACCGCTACACATTCAAGGACGGGATGATGTATCCGGGGGATTCGCCTGGACTGGGAGTGGATCTGGATGAGAAGCTTGCGGCGAAGTACGAATATCAGCGGGCGTATCTGCCCGTAAACCGGAAACTGGACGGCACTCTCACGGACTGGTAGGAAAATGGCGAATCCGACGAAGCCAGTGGACACGCGGGTAGTGGCAACGAGCGGGCTGGACGATCTGCCACCGCTCGAGGGACGTTGGACGATCTGCGCCATGCTTTTTGTGGCGACGACGATCAACTATGTCGATCGCCAGGTGTTGTCGATCCTGAAACCGATCCTGCATGGGCAGACGATTCACCTGCAGCCATTGCTTCCGGGCTGGCCAAGTCTCGAGACGACGATTAACGTCACGGATCGCGAGTACGGATATGTTCTGGCGGCTTTCCAGATAGCGTATGCGCTTGGCGTCGTGTTTGCAGGGCGACTGGTGGACCGACTTGGATGCCGGAGAGGATATCCGCTGGTTACCGGATTGTGGAGTCTGGCGGCGATGGCACACGCATTGGTGCGGTCGGTGACTGGCTTTGGGATTGCGCGATTCTTCCTCGGGCTTGGCGAGAGCGGAAATTTCCCAGCGGCAATCAAGGCGACGGCTGAGTGGTTTCCGGCGAAGGAGCGCGCTCTCGCAACAGGAATCTTCAATTCGGGCGCGGGCGTTGGAGCGATCGTTGCGCCGCTGCTGGTTCCGTGGGTCGCCCTGCACTTCGGATGGAGGGCTTCATTCCTGGTGACTGGCATCTTCTCGGTCATATGGATCGTGTGGTGGTCGATTCGATACCACAAGCCCGCGGAATCGATGGACTGGACGCGCGGAGCGGTCGTGGTCGCACCGGGTGCGGCAGAGTTTGCCTGGTGGCGTCTTCTTGGATATCGGCAGGCATGGGCGTTTATGGTCGGTAAGTTCATGACCGATGCGGTGTGGTGGTTCTTTCTGTTCTGGCTGCCTCAGTATTTCCATTCGCGGTTCGGACTGGATCTCACACACATGGGGCCACCATTGGTTGCTGTTTACGTGGTTTCGACCATAGGGAGCGTCTATGGAGGCTGGCTTCCGAAGGGATACATCAAGCTGGGCATGGACCTGAAGCGGGCGCGGCTCGCCGCGATGCTTACGTGCGCGTGCTGCGTTGTTCCCGTGGTAATCGTCGGAAGCCTCGATTCGGAATGGCTTGCTGTAGGGCTGCTCTCGTTGGCGGCGGCAGCGCATCAAGGCTGGTCGGCAAACATCTTTACGACGGCTTCAGACATGTTCCCCTCTGAGCATGTGGGGACGGTTGTGAGCTTCGGACAGGTGGCGGGCGCACTGGGAGGCGCGATCTTCCAGCCAATCGCTGGGGATGTGCTGCAGCGCGCGCGAGAGATGCACACTCAGTCCGGATTTGTTCCGCTGTTTATCTATTCGGGATGCGCCTACCTGGTTGCGCTGGTTCTGCTGCGAACGCTGGCGCCTGGACTGAAGCGAGCGGAGTTGCCGAGCGGCTGATCGACGATTCTCTATCCTTCTGCTCGTGATTTATCCGCTGCTTCCACGGCCTGCTCGGACGATGGGCCCTGATCCGCTTTCGCTCCATCCTGATCCGCGCCCAGCCCAAGGATCTTGCGGTTCTTTTCCGCATCCGCTCCCGATCCCGCGAAATCGTCGAAGGCCTTTTCCGTCACCTTGATGATCCACTCCTTGATCAGCTGCGCGCCCTCTGCGGCTCCCACCTTGGGATGCTTGATGCAGCACTCCCACTCGAGCACCGCCCAGCCGGGATAGTCGTACTGCGCCATCTTGCTGAAGATCGCCTTGAAGTCGATCTGTCCATCGCCGAGCGAACGGAACCGTCCTGGCCGATCGATCCACGCTTGATAGCCGCCGTACACGCCTGCCTTTCCATTCGGCCGGAACTCTGCATCCTTCACGTGAAACGCGCGAATGCGATCGTGGTAGAAGTCGATGAACTCGAGATAGTCGAGCTGCTGCAGGATCATATGGCTTGGATCGTAGAGAATGTTTGCCCGTTTGTGACCATTGACCGCAGCAAGGAACCGCTCAAACGTGACGCCATCGTGCAAGTCCTCGCCGGGATGCAGCTCATAGCAGACGTCCACGCCCGCTTCGTCAAATAGGTTCAAAATGGGCGTCCACCGTCTTCCCAATTCCTCGAAGGCGTCTTCGACGAGCCCCGCGGGCCTCTGCGGCCACGGATAGAAATAAGGCCATGCCAGGGCACCCGAGAAGGTGGCATGCGCCTTGAGTCCGAGATTGCTGCTTGCCTCGGCAGCCCACTGCAACTGCTGCACCGCCCAAGCCTGCTGTTCCTTCGGCCTGCCCGCAAGCTGCGCCGGAGCGAACCCGTCCAGCAACGCATCATAGGCCGGATTGCTCGCCACAAGCTGCCCCTGCAGATGGGTGGAAAGCTCGGTCAGCTTCAGTCCTGCCGCGTCCAGAATCCCAAGTACCTCCTCGCAATAATCGCGGCTCTCGGCTGCCAGCTTCAGGTTGAATAAGCGGCTGTCCCATGATGGGATCTGCACGCCCACAAACCCCAGTTGCGCAGCCCAGCGTGCTATTCCGTCAAGCGAGTTGAAGGGCGCGTGATCGTCCGCAAATTGAGCAAGAAATATTGCCGGTCCAAGTATTGTTTTCATGAGTACGCTCCTATGAATCCTGTCTAAAACTCAACCCAGCTCTGCTTCTTGCTGCTCTCAACGGCGCGATCAATAAATCGCATGCCGCGCACACCGGCTTCGATTCCGGGAAGCGTCGCAGGCAAGGCGGCCTTATGGTTAGACTGCCAGGCAATCAAGGCATCCGCGAACTCCCGATACAACACCGCGAAGGCTTCAAGATAACCTTCAGGATGTCCGCCAGGGAGCCGCGTTACTGCGCGCGCATCCTCACTGAGATACCCGCCAGCCGCATGGCGGATCTCCTCTGGCCCATCGAGCCACTTGACGCTCAGCCGGTTCGGATCTTCCTGATGCCACTCCAGAGACCCCTTTTCACCGTAGACCCGCAATCGCATATCATTCCGCTCGCCCGCTGCAATTTGTGACGTCATCAAGACGCTCTGTGCACCGTTGTTCATGCGAAGCAGCGCTGTGCAATCGTCATCGAGCTTTCGCCCCGGTACTACGGACAACAGCGAGGCATTGACACCGACAACTTCAAGGCCGGTTACGTACTCGGTGAGATGAAATGCATGCGTGCCAATGTCGCCGATGCAACCGCCAGCACCGCTCTGCGCCGGATCCGAACGCCACGATGCCTGCTTCTGTCCAGTCGTTTCGATCGGATTGGACAGCCAGCCTTGCAGGTACTCGACAGCGATTTTGCGAATTTTTCCGAGCTTCCCGCCGGCACACATGTGACGCATCTCGCGTACCAGCGGATAGCCGGCATACGTGTGCGTCAGGCCGTAGGGGAGGGCACTCTTCACAACCTCCTTCTCCAATTCCACCGCCTCGGCATAGGTCGCAGTAGCCGGCTTGTCGCTCATCACCGGGATGCCTGCCTGGAGCGCGGCCAGTGCCACCGGCATGTGCAGATGATTTGGCGTCACAATGGCAACGAAGTCGATTGCATCCTGGCGCTTGCTTTCGGCTTCGATCATCGCCATGTAATCGGGATAGGCACGGGCCGGATCGATCTTGTACATTTCGCCCGCGGTCCGCGACCGCTCGGCTGATTGCGAGAACGCCCCGGCAACCAGCTCGATTTTGCCATCCAGTTCTGCCGCGATGCGATGCACCGGTCCGATGAAAGCACCCGGCCCACCGCCCACCATTCCCATGCGCAGTTTGCGCTGACCCGCCATCTAAGCTCCTCAACCTTCTTCTATTGTCACAAAGCAGTCTCAGCCCCACGGCGCGGCTGCGTCAAATGTGGCAGGTACGGCTCAGCGCAGGGCAGGTTTATGGGCAATTCGATCAGACTTTGAGTCCGGCGGACTGGTAGATCTGTGCGATGTAGCGCATATCGCGGAGGCCTTCCTCGCCCGGAGATTGCGGCTCAAGGTTGTTCTGGATGCAATGAGAGAAGTGCTCGGCTTCCGCCTGGAACTGCGAGGGATCGCGCGCGGGATTGGGCTCATCGAGATCCTTGCCGGAAGCGAAGGCATGCAGATGAAGGCCTTCGTAGACGAAGGCGTTGTCAACCTGGATCCAACCCTTTGAGCCGTAGACATGGAAGTAGCCGGGCATGTTTGCGCCGTACGTGGTGCTGCAACTGGCGAGGATGCCGGACGGGAAGTGCATTGTCCACGAGACGTTCTCTTCGACTTCGTTGAAGCGGCCATCGCGGTCGATGGTCGAAGCGTAGGCAGCGATGTGGTCGGGTTCTTCGCCGGTGAGATAACGGCAGGCGTTGAGCGAGTAGATGCCGACATCGTAGAGCGGGCCTCCGCCGGCGAGTGCCTTGCTGAGACGCCATTCACCTTTGGAAATGTTGAAGCCGAACGCGCTCTGGATGGTCTGCACCTGGCCGATGGCGCCGTCGCGAATGAGCTTGATGGCGCGCAGATTCGTGGGCTCGTAATGGCATCGATAGGCGATCATCAGTTTCTTGTTGGCGGCTTTGCAGGCGGCGATCATCTTCTCGCAGTCTTCGACGCTGGTGGCCATGGGCTTTTCGCATAGGACATGTTTGTCGGCTTTGGCTGCGCGGATGGTGTACTCGGCGTGCATGGAGTTGGGAAGCGCAACGTACACGGCATCAACGGAGGGATTGTGCGCGATCTCGTCGAAG
>DATNFD010000219.1:0-9994 GCA_035606555.1 Occallatibacter sp. | reverse complement strand
AACGGCAACGGCGCTGTCCGTGCCGAACAGGTGTCGCAACTGCTCGCTGTTCGCATCCGCTCGTTTGGCGGGGCTCTGGGAGTTCTGGCTCCGGGCGCCACTTTGCATAAACGCGACCTCAGCATCGTCGCGTTCAAGACCCGCAGCCGCGTCCAGTACTTGAGATTTCTTCTCGCGACTTTGATCGGTCGTCAGACGTTCTCACGGACCATTGAACTGCTGGATGCCGATTCTGTTGAATGCTGTACGCTCAATGGATCCAAGTCGAGCGTCTTTGTCGAAGCTGACGGAGAAGTGCTCGGCGCATTGCCGGCACGCATTGAACTCGCCCGCGAGAAGCTGACCTTGCTTGTGCCTCCCGGCGCTCAGCCATAATCAGATTTGCTGTTTGCGGCAGTCCTCCTCCGCCTGCAATCATCGCTTGGACCATAAACCAGATGAGGCCAAAAGCATGAAAAGATCAACGATCGTACTCTGGGCATCCATTACAGCGAGCAGTCTCAGCCTCTTCGCACAAAGTCCCGCGTGGCAGCCCGCTCCGGGGCACATCACTCTGCCGCTATGGCCGCATGGGGCGCCGGGTGCACAGGCGAATCCGCCTGCCGAAGCGGACATGACAAAGGCAACCGACAATCTCATCGCCGGCCGTCCATTGGTGCGTCTTGGCAACGTGTCGAATCCGACCATCACCTACTATGCGCCGCACGAGCATGGCGGATCGGTACCGCCGGGTCCCTCACCCGCGGTCGTTGTCTTTCCCGGGGGTGGCTACCAGATTCTGGCGATCGATCTGGAAGGTACCGAGGTCTGCGACTGGCTCAACAAGATCGGCGTCGCCTGTCTGCTGGTGAAGTACCGCGTACCCAACACCGGTCCATACCCGAAATCTCCAGCAGCCTTGCAGGACGCACAGCGTGCCCTCGGCCTCGCTCGCCAGCACGCAAAAGAATGGAACATTGATCCGGGCAAGATCGGCGTACTCGGGTTCTCGGCCGGCGCGCATCTCTCAGCTGCGCTCAGCACTCATTTTGATAAGAGGCTCTACGACAGAATCGATCAAGCGGACGACGAGAGCTGCCGGCCAGATTTTGCGTTCATCATCTATCCCGGATACCTGGCCAATGCGGAACAGGGCATGGCAACCAACCCTGAAATCAAACCGACGTCGCAAACTCCCCCTTCATTCATCCTGCAGGCTGAAGATGATCCGGTGCACGTCGAGAATGCAACCAACTACTTCCTCCAGCTGAAGGCAGTTAAGGTCCCGGCCGAATTGCACATCTATGCTGAAGGCGGCCATGGGTACGGACTTCGGAAGACCAAACTTCCGGTCACCAGTTGGCCTCGCCTGGCGCAAACCTGGCTCGAGTCGATCAACATGCTGCCCAACTCAACGGAATAGCACCGAGGCCTCATGCTCCTCTGCGTTCTTACCGTATCCGATCGCTGCTCGCAAGGGCTGATGACTGACACAGCAGGCCCGGCTGTCGCCGAACTACTCCGGCAATACTGGCCCGCCGCGCGGATCGCCACAGCACTCGTACCCGACAAGGAGGACGAGATCATCGCCCGTCTGCTGGAGTGGGCGAGCATGAAAGCTTCTCTCATCCTGACTGCTGGCGGCACGGGCCTAAGTCCGCGCGATCGCACGCCGGAAGCGACAGCACGGGTTCTTGACCGTCTCGTTCCGGGACTGAGTGAGGCCATGCGCGCTCGCGGGGCAGAGAAGAACCAGTTCGCGTGGCTTTCCCGCAGCATTGCCGGCTTGCGCGGAACCACTGTCATTGTGAACCTGCCTGGCAGTAAACGTGGCGCGGAAGAAAGCCTCTCCTCCATCCTGCCCCTTCTGAATCACGCGATTGAGGTCGCCGGCGGTGGGCAGGCACACCTCTAGCCAGAGAGCGGAAACGTTTGCCGGTTTCACCGCGGAGCGCCAGGTTTGACGCTGGAAGTGCGGCGCGGACTTGTCCCTAAGTTCAGGAATGGTTTCTACTTCCGTGAATCCGGCAACCAGAAACATGTTCCTGAAACACGAGAAAATGGCGTAAGATCGATTCATCCGTGGGAGGCCCCAGAAAAAACCCGAACCGCCTCCGTGCGCCAAGCGCCAGCATTCGCGATGTCGCCCAGCGCGCAGGTGTCTCTATTGCCACCGTCTCGCGAACCGTTAACGGCATTTCTACCGTTGCTCCTGAGCTCGCGGAGCGTGTCTGGAACGCCATTCGCGAAGTCGGCTATGTCCCTAATACGCAGGCACGCGCGCTTGTATCCGGACGCAGCCGTCTTCTCGGACTCGTCGTTTCCGAGATCACCAACCCGTTCTTTCCTGAGTTGGTTCAGGAATTCGAGAACATCGCCGTCGAGCAGGGCTACGAAGTCTTCATAGGCTCTACCAATTACGATCCCCTCCGCACCGAGTCGCTGGTCCGCCGCATGCTGCAGCGCAGCGTCGATGGCGTCGCCATTATGACGTTCGGCATTGAGCAGGAGCTGATTCAGAAACTCGTCGATCGCGCATTTCCCATGGTTTTTGTCGATTCCGGCCCGGACATGCCCAACATCCGGGTGCTCAAGGTCGATTACGGAGAGGGGATTCGTGAAGCCGTTCAGCATCTTGCTGCCTTGGGCCACCGGAACGTTGCGTTCATCAGCGGACCTCTTCACATGCGTTCTGCGGTTTCCCGGCGCGATGCGTTTTTGAAATCCATGGCTGAACTTGGCCTGACGGTTCCTCGCGAGCACATCGTCGAAGGCACACATACGATGGAGGGCGGCATCAGGGCTACAGAGAACCTGCTGCGACTTTCCGAAATGCCTACGGCGATCGTCTGTTCCAACGACATGACGGCGATCGGTGTACTTCACGGACTCCAGCGCACTACCCACGAGGTGCCCGATGACGTCTCCGTAATAGGCTTTGACGATATCCACCTCGCCCAGTTCGTGCTTCCGCCGCTCACGACGGTGCAGATGTCGTGCAAGCTTCTCGCTGCCGCCGCGGTTCAGGCTCTACGCACCGGCATCGAGCCGGGGTTGCCCCAGTCGCAACAGACTGAGTGGCCGATCCCCACCCATCTCGTTGTACGTCAGTCCACTTCTTTTCCGCGTGGCAGCCTGCCCGCGCTGGCCAAGACCCGGTCCACTGCCCGTCCGGCCGCCGCAAAGGCCTAGGCTGCTGTTTTTATTCTCATCGAAGCACTTCCAGCGGCTCTGTAACTTGTGCATGCCTATGGGTGTCTAATAAATGCTGTAGGGATTCCCCAGTGAGGTCATCTCATGCTCATCCGCAAACCCTCCGATATCGCCTCCTCGGAGATTACATCTGAATCGAGTTATAAGCAGTTCCTCAGCCGCCGCCGCTTCCTTCGCACTGCCATCTCCGGCGCCGCTGTTGCCGGCGGAGCGGTCGCCGGAGCGGATCGCATTGCCGAACTGCTCTCTCCAGGCACGACTGCCCTCGCAGATGCCACGAAACTCCAGACCGTGAAGAGCCCCCTCTCTACCACCGGGGAGCAACTCACGAGCTTTGAAGACATTACGCATTACAACAACTACTACGAGTTTGGCGTGCAGAAGGGCGATCCAGCCAAGAATGCAGGGGTTCTTCCCACGCGTCCCTGGACCGTGAAGGTGGAAGGTTTGGTGAAGCAGCCCAAGACCTTCGATATCGACGCGCTGCTGAAACTGCGCCCTCTTGAAGACCGGGTCTACCGCCATCGCTGCGTGGAGGCCTGGAGCATGGTGGTTCCCTGGATTGGCTACTCGCTTTCTGAGTTCATCAAGCAATGCGACCCGCTGCCCAGCGCGAAATACGTGCAGTTCCTCTCCTATTACGACAAGCACGTCGAGAAGTGGACAGACGAATCGAGCATCTTCTGGCCATACAGTGAAGGGTTGCGCATGGACGAGGCCATGCACCCGCTTACCCTGCTCACCTTCGGACTCTACGGCCAGGTTCTGCCCAACCAGGATGGTGCGCCGATACGCATCGTCGTGCCATGGAAGTACGGTTTCAAGTCGGCCAAGTCGATCGTCACCATGCGCTTCGTCGAGAAAGTGCCGGAGACTACCTGGTACCAGCAGAACCCACGCGAATACGGCTTCTACTCCAACGTCAATCCCAATCACGACCATCCGCGCTGGAGCCAGAAGACCGAGCGTCGCATCGGCCTGCCGTTCTACGCCCAGCGCCGCACCACTCTCATGTTCAACGGATACTCCGAGCAGGTCGCCTCGCTGTATAACGGCATGAACCTCGACAAGTACTACTGAAGCGGAGTTCGTGGCATTAGCCGTCCGCCTTAGGCGAACGTGTCAGCGAAGTTAGTAGATGTATCACTGAATCCTCTAACCGCGGGGCGCTGCTAACCAGCCCCGCTAACAGGTGCGAAGCACCGCTAACTCCGCTAAAAACTATGTCCCGCAAGATACTTATCGCGCTTAAGACGCTCACCTGGATCGCTTGCCTCAGCCCCTTCGCGATGCTGGTATACCAGGCCGTCACGAACACGCTTGGGCCTGATCCCACTTCGAACATCGCCCTCACGACCGGCTATAACGCGCTGTTGCTGTTGATTCTCTCGTTGGCGGTCACGCCTCTGCGCCAGCTCTCGCCGCGACTCTCCTGGCTCATCAAGTTCCGCCGTCTTCTCGGGCTCTTTGCATTCTTCTACGCGACGATTCACCTGGCCACCTACCTCGTGCTCTACCTCGATTTTGATTGGGGCGTGTTCAAGACCGACATTACCAAGCGGCGTTTCATCATCGCTGGATTTGCCGCCTACCTGCTGTTGCTTCCGCTTGCAGCCACCTCCACCACCTGGGCCATTCGCAAGCTTGGCGGCAAACAGTGGAATCGCCTGCACAAGCTCGTTTACCTGGCGGCCATTTGCGGAATCATTCACTACTGGTGGCAAGTCAAGCCGGGCGTCCTCAGTCCGATGAACCTGACCATTACGCTCATCGCCTTGCTGCTTGCGCGGCCGGTCCTTCACTGGTTTCAGGCACGCAGAGTGCGCACCAGCGTGCTCAAAACTTCTTAGTCACGCGTCGGAGCTGCCGTGCGGGTCAGGGCGACATTCACGTCGCTCAGATCGCTGTGTACATGCAACGCAATCTCTTTTTCTGAGTAAGTGCGTTCACTACCTGACTGTTCTCCCTCGGTTTCGTCCTTCGCTTCGCTTACGCGCAGGATGTAGCTATCTTCGGGCACATACTCAAAACGAAAGGTCCCGTCGTTGTCGATCGAACCTTTTCTGGCCTGCTCGCGATCGTCGGCGTAAAGCAGCGCCACGGTCGCGTGCGAGAGCGGATGGCCGTCCTGGACTGCTTCAATGTGACCGGCGATGCTGCGCAACCCGGAGATTGGGATCACGATATCGGCTCCATGCGCAATTTCGCCTTCACTCACTTTGATTGAACTCGCTGCCTTCCTGCGGAGCACGTTTCCGAGGCAAACGCGGGGAGCCGCATCTTCCGAATCGATGGGCATCATCGCGCAAACGATGTATTCGCCCGCAGCAAGATTCTCCAGCGCGTAGCGTCCATGACTGTCACTCGTCGAGTTGATTGTCCAGTTGTTGAACAGCGGTAGTCCGACGGAGTTCCACTGCTTCTTCCGATTTTTCCTGAAGAGTTGGAAGTGCATACCGATTGCGGGAGAACCGTCATCGAAACTGACGTTTCCCTCTATTTCAGCAGCGCGGCGAAGTTCAATCGCGATTTCCGAAACCCGTCGCACCGCAACCTTAACGGGAACAAGGTATTCTTTCCACTGCTGAACGGCGGCTGCTTCCTGTTCGTTAGTTCTACCTTTGTCGCTGATCTCCCCGAAGTCGATACCCCGCATTGGATCGAGATAGCCATCGAGCGTTCCAAACGCGTAGTACTCGCCAGGTGGAACGGCTTCCATCCTAAAACGACCATCGAGGCCTGTCTGAATTGTCGCCACGGGCGCCAGCGGAGGATCATCGCTCGGTTCTGCATGTGTTTTGGGAACTGGTGTCAGGCTCACAGCAGCGAACCTTGCCGGCTTTCCCGTATCGCTGCAGAGCACGATGCCGCTCACAACGCCTTTTGTTGGATCAGGCTTGTTGGAGCGCTTCTCGCAGCCGGCAAGCGGCAGGATCACGGCTACAACCCACAGCAGCTGGAAACGTGCCATTCGCAGCCTCCGGGACAGAGTTAATCGACCGCGATCTCCATTGTCTCGCTGAACTCCAGCATCGTCTGCATAACGGGGCTCCAGTTCCTGCGGTGAAGCGGAGTGGGGCCCAGACGATCGAGCGCCGCCCTGTGCTCGCGCGAGCAGTAGCCTTTGTGTTTCGCCAACCCGTATCCGGGATACACCGCGTCCAATTCCACCAGCATCCGGTCGCGATACACCTTGGCCAGCACGCTGGCGGCGGCGATGGAATAGCTCGTTCCATCCCCGTGAATGATTGACTCCTGCGGACAAGGCCAGTCGATTGTGTCGCATCCATCGATGAGCAGGTAATCCGGTTCGATGGCAAGCTGCTGCACGGCGGTTCGCATCGCGAGAAGGGAAGCGTTGCGGATGTTGATGCGATCGATCGTCTCCACATCGATCGCCGCAATAGCAAAGGCAAGCGCCTTCGCGCGAATGATCACGTCCAACTCGTTTCGCTTCGCCTCAGAAAGCTGCTTCGAATCATTCAGGCCCGGAATCCGGCATCCCAGAGGCAAAATGGCGGCAGCGGCAACAACCGGCCCGAACATCGGCCCGCGCCCCACCTCGTCGCACCCGGCAATCCGCAGGAAGCCGAATTTGGTCGCGGCCTTCTCCAGCTTCCATCCACACACCGGCGCTTTTGCCATGCACTCAGTATAAGAACGAATCGCATTTGCAAATCGGTGGACGCCTGCGGAAAACCGGTCGGGGAAGCGACTTGATCAAATCGCCATTGCGGGCTGTGCTTTCATCTGGATTATCGTGCCGCCCTTCCGGCTTTGCCGGAACTGCGCGGGTGGCGCGTTATATGCCCGCTTGAACGCCCGGTTGAACGCAGCCCCGGAGTTGTATCCCACATCCATCGCCACTTCAATCACGCTCTTGTCGGTCTTTTCGAGTGCCTCCGCAGCGATTCGCATGCGCCAGTCGGTCAGGTACGCAATCGGCGACATCCCCAGGAAATGCCGGAACCGTTCCGCCAAGCGCGTACGCGACAGGCCCACGCCCTTCGCCAGGGCCTCAACCGTCCACTCGCGCGCCGGATCGCGATGCATCAGTGCCAGGGCCTGGGCCAGATTTGGATCCCGCAGCCCTGCCAGCCATCCGGTCTGCTCCTCCGAAAGTGTATTGATATACGAGCGCAGCGTCTCAACGAAAAGAACTTCCGACAGCTTTTCGACGACGAGTGAACTGCCCGCGCCCGCCGGTGTATCCACTGAAAATCGAATCGAGTTCTCGATCCACTTTCCTGACGGACCCGATGCCACGGGCACTTTCAAAATGCGCGGGAGCCCCGACAAGAAAACCTCGCAGAGCCGTGGGTCGCATGCCATGTACCCGCAGACAAACTTCGTGATCTCGCCACCACCGCCAAACTGCACAGCTTTCAGCCCATCCGCCAGGCTGCTCGCAAACTCACGAAAGGAATCAACAGGCTCACCCTGGCGCGGACCATTGCCCAGAAAGTGCGAATCGCCGCCCGGCAGAACAACGATGTCCCCGGCACGGAGTTCTACGCGCTCGTCGCCCAGCATCGCGTAAGCTCGCCCCTCTGTGAGGAAATGAAACATGATCAGGTGAGCGTTCTTGAATGGCAGGTGTGGCTCAATTCCCGCTGCACCCGAGGACATGATGCACCAGGGCGCACTGAACTCCGCGTTGAAGAAGAGCGCGCCATTCAGTCTTACCGCGCTCAATACCTCTGACAGCACGTCCATCGCACGAACACACTTTCAAAAATGGGCGTTTGAGCTAACCATGCGGGCGGTTCAGTCAAGTAGGGAAGTCCAGTTCCCCGCATAGTAGAGCTTGATCTTACTTGATCAAATCCCCGCAGAGGAAGATTCAAAACATGAGTACAGGAGCCGCGGTTTCCCCCAGCCTTACTGATTCCCTGAGCGATATCAGCCAGTTGAAAGCCCGTCTTAAGGCGACCTGGATGACCGGAGACTACGACGTCTTCTCGCGCTATCTGGAGCCCGATGCCCATCTGTTTTTCCGGCGTATCGGCGTCGTACCTGGCCAGAGAGTCCTCGACGTCGGCTGCGGAACCGGCCAGCTCGCCCTCATTGCCGCCCGTGCAGGAGCGGAGGTTACAGGCTGCGATATCGCCACCAACTCGCTTGAACGCGCCCGTGCCCGCGCTTTGCAGGAGCAGCTCAAGGCCAGCTTCGACGAAGGCGACGCGGAGGCTTTGCCCTATGGCGACGGCGAGTTCGACGTGGTCACCAGCCTCGTGGGCGCCATGTTCGCGCCCCGCCCCGACCTGGTCGCAACGGAACTCATTCGAGTCTGCAAGCCGGGCGGCAAAATCGCCCTGGCCAACTGGACACCCCAGGGATTCGTAGGCCAGATGTTCAAGATCATCGCTCGCTACATCGCGCCCAACGGAATGCCCTCCCCCGTTCTGTGGGGCGATCAAGCGACGGTCCACGAGCGGTTCAGCGAAGGCGTTCTCGATCTGCGCTGCACGTACCGCCATTACCAGTTCGAATATCCGTTCCCGCCCGACGTCGTCGTCGACTTCTTCCGCGAGCATTACGGCCCTATGACGCGCGCCTTCGGAGCGCTCGACGTCGAACGCCAGGCCCAGCTGAAGGCCGATCTCGTCGCTCTCTGGAGTGCCAACAACCGTGGCATCGGCAACGCGACCCTTGTCGACTCGGAGTACCTCGAGGTCATCGGCATCCGCGGTGATCGCGATCCCGAGCCTCCGTTCATTCATTCCGTTCCCATGAAGGACAAGAAGTCCAACCGCCGCGCAGAACTTCTCGCAGATCGCATCGAAGAAGGCGCCGCCCGCCTTGCCGACTTCGCCGGCCGCCTCACCGACGCCGAGTGGTCTACGCCGACATCAGAAGGTGGAAGGCAGGGGCGTCCCGCCGGCCTCATCATTCATCATGTCGCCAGCATCTATCCCATTGAAATCACCGTCGCGAAGGCCGTGGCCGCCGGCAAAACCATCACCGACGTGACCTGGGAAGCAGTAGCGGAAATCAACGCCAAACACGCCTCAGAAAATGCCAACGCCAGCCGTTCAGACACTATCCAGCTCTTGCTCAAGAACAGCAGGGAAGCAGCCGACGCGGTTCGCGCTCTCACAGATGAGGAACTCGATCGCGCCGCGCCGTTCTCGCTGAGCTTTGGCGCTCCAGTGACTGCCCAATTTGTACTCGAAGATCACGCAGTGCGCCACAGCTGGCACCACCTCGCGCGACTTCGCAAAGAACTCGGCCATCACACCGTCAATCCGACTTCGCGGCTCCGCTGAAAACCATGCGCGGAATCGTGAGCCTGAGCCCGGACGACCTCCCCCGCGTCCGGGCTTTGTCCTTTTTTGGGGACTCACCGGCGACTTCGCATCTCGCAAACGGATACGGGTTTTCCACTTCCAGCCGCATTGCATCCAACGAGTCAGGAGGAGCAATGACCACGAACGCGAAGCCCACCCACACTCAGCCTGGCGGACTTCAGGATGAGAACGTCGAGCCCGATGATGGCCTCGTCAACGATTCGCTCGGATCAGTGGACACCGCAGACTCCACGGGCCTCGATGAAGAGAAAGAGACCGGGGATGCGAAGCGACTGAATAAGAACACCCGGGAAGACTGAGCCGCTTCCCGATCTGGATACAAACGGAAAACCCCGGCCTGAGCCGGGGTTTCAGACTGCTGACGAACCCCATCATTTGGTGGGGTTTGTTATTTGGTGGGAGGATTTCAGGTGAGCAGGCTGGGGGTATCGAGAAGACGTGCATAGAGCCGCAGTTGGGTGATATAGGCAGATAGCAGTGATTGCAGCGCG
>DATNFD010000218.1:0-26233 GCA_035606555.1 Occallatibacter sp. | reverse complement strand
CGCCCAGAGCTTTCCGTACGCCAATCTCCCGCGTCCGCTCCGTCACGCTCACCAGCATGATGTTCATGATCACCACGCCGCCCACGACCAGCGCTATGGAACCCAGTCCAAGCACTACCCACGCAAACACGCCCAGAAGTTGGTTTGCGATGTCCAGAAACGTATCGTTCGTCTGGATTTCGAAATCGTCGGCCTGGCCCGGAGCCAGGTGTCGCCGCGCGCGCATGATCACCCGGGCCTGGTCCTCCGCCAGCGTCATCACCTGCGCTCCACCTGAAGCGCGGGCGTAGATATTCACCGAATCGTTGTAGCCATAGATCTGCTGATACGTGCTGATCGGGATCGAGACCCAGTTGTCCTGCGACTGCCCCAGTGTCTTGCCCTGCCGGTCGCCGACACCGATGATCGTGAATGGAATCCCGTCAACCCTGATCTCTTTTCCGAGTGGATCGCCGTCTCCGATCAGGTTGTCCACGATGTCGTACCCGATGATGCAGTTATGGAATGCGTGTTCCTCGTCAGCCGGTGTAAACCCGCGCCCCAGAGCGATGTCGATGTTGTTGAGAGACATCATCGAGGCCGTCAGTCCGCGCACTGCCGTGTTGTTGCTCGAGTGTCCGTTGTAGACCACGTTCGTCGACTTGTTCAGGCTGGCCCCAACTTCGTTGCAGTCGGTGCATCCTTCCTTGATCGCCTCGTAATCTTCCATCCGCAGGATCTTCCGCTTCTGGAAGCTGAAATACTGCTCGGCCGAGAGAATCACGCTCGACATCCGGTTAACCGTAAATACATCTGCTCCGTATCCCGAGAGCTTCGTCGAAATGTACTTCTTCGCCCCCTGCACCAGGGTCAGCACCATGATTACCGAGGCCACGCCCATCACCACGCCGATTAGCGTCAGAACGGAACGCATCTTGTTGCCCCAGAGGGATTGAAACGCAAGTTTAAAGGCCTCGATAATGCTCATGAATTCACTTTCCGTCTTCGGAATTGCTCCTCAGCGCCATGGCATCGCGCGCAGGAAAAGACAGGGACAGCCTCAGCCGCCTGCTAAGCGGATTTCATCTGAAATGCCCGGTATCTATGAGACGGTTAAACCCGACCCCCGGCCTCAAAAACCGATAGGCCGATCATACCTCTCTCACCAATCGGTACGCACCCCGGTTTACTTCGGTTCCGGTCAACCTAATCCGGCTCATCGCCAGATACCTAACCTTGTCCCGATGGGTCGAAGATGGAAGCCGGCAGCGAAACCTACACCGGGCCGCGAGTCGTATTGCGTGCCTCCGCCACATTGTCAGACTCATCCGTAAACAACTTCCCCGCCCGATAAGCAAATTTCTTGTCCTCGCCGCCCACCCGTCTAATGCAGTCCTGCGCCCCGTCATCCCACGTAACCCGCGCCTCTCCACTCACATACGACCAGTGTCCATGGACTCTGTGAAGCGATCGCCATGCGCTCCCATCATCATTCAGTTTGATCGTAAACGTCCCCCCATTTCCGTCGCCCACCTCCCAGTTTCCAAGGAAATGCCCTCTCGGCGGAGCTCCTGCCGGCACCGGGCCTGGGTCAGCGATCACGCCCCCGCCGGGAAACTCGATCCGCGCAATGTCAGCCATATTAAAGTTCTGCCGGTGCCCATCCTTGAACACCAAAACGATCTGCCCCGATCCGCCCCTGCTGCTTCTGCCCTGCCCAAGCATGCACACCGAAGCCGCCAGCAACGTCCCCGCCACCCAAATCACGACCATCTTTCGCATCGCGTTCTCTCCTCTTTCCAGCGGGATACACGGCCACTGCCCCGACCCGCGACCCCATTATCTACGGGATTCGCTGCCGGCGGGTTCCGTTGATGCGCACAGTGAGAAGAAAAGGTCCGATCCCGCTACGGAAATACCGAGAACATCGATTTCAGGTCAGTCGCGGAATCCGCATAGCGGATCAGCGGATATACCCCGAAGATCTCTTGTATCGTTCGCAGGGTTGAGCTGTGCGTATAGTAAGTCGAGTTTGAATGTCCATCCGCATAGGGCGACAGCACAATCATCGGAATCGGACCGTCACCCGACGCACCTTCATCCCATGTGATGAACAGAACCCCTCCGCTCCGGTAGGCCGTAGACTTCAAGATCAACGGCACGGTCTTCTTCAACCATGCGTCCCCATTCGCAATCGCATTCCCGCCGCAGCTATCATGCATGTCATCGCAAACATTCGGAGTGATGAAGTTATACCGAGCAACTGTGTTTGCAGAGAGATCGTGTGCAAACTGTGTGAATGGACGAATGTGAGCAATACAATTCGCCGATTTGCTCGACCGGTTATTAGTCTGGTCGCTGAAATAGACAAACGGGTTATGCTTCACCTGGTAAAGCTGGCTTCCGTTCGAATCCTTCGAGCCTTGGTTAGTCAGGGGACAATTCGTCCCGCTGATGTTCTCGTCATAAGAACGCCATGAGATCCCGGCATTCTCCAGCAGCTTCACAAGATGATTGTGGGTCGTCAGGTTGTGCTCCGCCGGAGGGCCATCATCAGTGACACCGAAGCTCGCTCCCCCCTCCAGCCATAAATAATTCGGCAGGCTGGGATGAATCCTAGGGGGATTTCTGTAATTATTTGCAAACGAGGCCATCGGCAGCAGCGTGTAGTTGATGTACGGCGCCGCTGAATTCCCTTTGATGTTCCCGCTCTTCGCTCCCGTCCAGTTATGGTTCTCCATCACAATCACAAACACCGTCTTGATATGGTGCAGGGTGGTCGATGCATCCGGTTCCGGCTGCATCACCTCCGGTTGCTGGGCTGAACATGTCAGCATCAGCATTGTCGCAATCGACGCAAATAGATAGCCATAGCTCGTCCGGACTCGATTCATTACTGCTCCTGTTGGACCTTTCGGCCCTTTGTCGAGTTAAAATTTGGCCGATCTTGCCCAGGGTTGTAGGGTTACTCTCCGGATTAGATGGCTGCTCGGCGCAAGAGGTGATCCCGATTCCCGATGACTTCCAAACTCTCGAGGCATCCAAGCTACTGATGGACCCTGCAAGTCAACGCATTCTGGTTATCGGCGCCGGCATGGCCGGGCTCACCGCCGCCCGGCTTCTCGCCGAGGCAGGCCGGCGGGTCCTCGTCTTTGAAGCTCGAGATCGTGTGGGTGGCCGCATCCGTACCCTTCGTGAACAAGGCGAAATCCTCGAGCTCGGTGCTGAATTCATCCACGGCCGACCGCCCGAACTCTGGGACCTCATCCGCGAGGCTGGCCTGGAAACCTATACCCTTGACGGCGAGAACCGCTGCCACAAAGACGGCAAACTCAGGAAGTGCGACGAGCAGAGCGAGATATTCAAATTCCTCAGCCAGCTCGAAAAATGGAAAGGCCCCGACCTCGCCTTCGCCGACTACCCGCCTCTTCAGAGGCTGTCGCCTGAAAAACACGAGCAGATCGTCAGCTACGTCCAGAGATTCAACGCCGCCGACTACCGCCAGATCGGCATACACTCGCTCGCCGTCCAGCAGCAGGCGGAAGAAGAGATTCACGGCGATGAGCTATCTCGCATTCGAGACGGCTATGATCGACTTCCCCAGTTCCTCGCCCGAAAAGTCCGGCAGGCAGGCGCCCGCATCGAGCTCTCCCGTCCCGTCGAAAGAGTCGAGTGGCGCCGAGGCCGAGTCCAGGTCTTTGCTCGAGATGGTGGAGAACTCCTCGAACTTTCAGCGGCCAAAGTCGTCATCGCAGTCCCGCTCGGGGTGCTACATCAGTTCGGGCTTGTTTTCGATCCCGTTCCCCACGCCCTGATCGCTGCCCACCAGCTCTCGATGGGACCGGTTCGTCGCTTCACGCTTCTCTTCCGCGAACGCTGGTGGGCCGAGCACCAGGACCAAAAGGATCTGAAGCTACCCAAACTCAGCTTTCTCTTCGCGCACGACGCCATGCCGCCCGTATGGTGGACCGCGCATCCTTGGGAGACCCCCACCCTAACCGGATGGATCGGTGGTCCCCGTTCCGCTTCCTTCGATCAATGCACCCGCGAACAGGTCGGCGATCTCGCATGCCAGCACCTCGCTCGCATCTTTTCCTTGCCCATCGATTTTCTAAGAGAGCAACTGGTCTGCTGCGCAACCCACGACTGGCAAACCGACCCCTTCAGCTATGGCGCATACAGCTACGTGCCCGCACGCGCGCTCGATTCCGTCCTCGAACTTGCTGCCCCCGTGGAAAACACCCTCTATTTCGCTGGAGAACACACGGACGTTACCGGCCATTGGGGCACGGTCCATGCGGCAATCCGCTCCGGCATGCGCGCCGCAAGGCAGGCCCTTGCGCCAGCCCGCGCCCATATCCACGAGATGAGCGGGCGCGGCGCCTGACAACACCAATCTACATATTTCGACCTACATATTTCGACAGTGCTCCACGCCCTCGATAATCAAGTGTGGCCAACTCTGCCCCAAAACGCATAGCTACCAGCCAGTTCCACCCTAGCCACCCGATCTCCAATTGCAGAGCCGGCGGCATCCGCTCCTCTGGTCCAGAAATCTCATCGATCTCTTGCTCGATTCATCAACCCTCGTTGTCAAGGACGTTTACTGCCAAGGGTACTTGTCGCAATCGCAGCGCCGAGGAGCATCCCCGGGCCACTTCGCTCGTTTTCACTTACGGCAGAACCCACATTCGTGCAGCGCCTGCGACTACCCTCTCGACGCGAACGGAATCAAGGTCACTATAGGCGGCAAGACTGTAGAAGTCTGCTGCGAGGAGTGTGCTCAGAAACTGGGAGAAGCAGCTGCCCCGGCGACTGCCAAAGGCTGAACTGCATGGGTGACCGGCGCTTCGGATGATCGTGTGCGCGCCGGGGATCCGTTCAATTTCGTCATTCAGCACTCCATCCAAAGTCCACGCTTTTCTCAAACCTCGTGCCCTGCTCCTTTAGCATCAGAGGCAGCATGACCGCGACTACAGCATCCGCTTCAGGCACCTTAAACCTCGGCGGCGATCTTCCCGTCCACCGCCTCGGCTTTGGAACGATGCGCCTTGTCGGCGAGGGCGCCTGGGGCGAGCCCGACAATCCGGAGGAATGCCTCCGCGTACTTCGTCGTGCCGTCGAACTCGGAGTCAACCTCATTGACACGGCCGACGCCTACGGCCCCGAAATCGCCGAGCGCCTCATCTGCGAAGCTCTATACCCGTATCCGGCTGGTATGGTCATCGCCACCAAGGGCGGCATCACCCGTCAGGGGCCAGCCAAAACGGAATATGTAGGTCGCGCCGGCTACCTGATTCAGTGTGTCGAGATGAGCCTCCGGCGGTTGAAGCTTGAACGCATCGACCTCTATCAGCTGCACAGAATTGATCCTCGTACACCGCTGGAGGAATCGCTGGGCGCATTGGTTCGCATGCAGGAGCAGGGCAAAATCCACCATATAGGCCTCAGCGAAGTCACGCCCACCGAAATCGAAGAGGCTCAAAAGATTGTTTCCATCGTCAGCGTGCAGAACCGCTACTCGCTGGCCGATCGCCGTCACGAGCAGACACTCGCCTGGTGCGAGCAGCGCGATATCGCCTTCCTGCCCTGGTATCCGATGGCCGGCGGCAAACTACTCAAGTCCGACCATCCCTTCTCGCAGACATTGGCCCAACTCGCGTCGCGCTACAGTGCCACTCCGGCACAGCTCTCGCTCGCGTGGCTGCTTCACCGCTCACCCGTGATGCTGCCCATCCCCGGCACATCAAAGGTTCGGCATCTGGAAGAGAACATCGCAGCAGCTTCCCTGCAGATCGGCCCGGACGAATGGGCGCAACTCGAAGCTGCGTCTCAGGAAGCCTGAAAACGCCGACATTCGAGCTCGCCAAAAGCCAAGAGCCCGCAGCTGTCAAGCTGCGGGCTCTTGGCTTCAGACTCCGTTCGCTACACCACAGCGTTGGCCGCAATCGCCTGCTTGTACCACTGCGCGCTCAGCTTCGGATACCGTTTCAGCGTTTTGAAGTCGACGTAATGAATTCCGAACCGCTTCGAGTACCCGTCAGCCCACTCGAAGTTGTCCATCAGGCTCCAGAGGAAGTAGCCCTTCACCGGATAATCTTCCTTCACCGCACGATGCAACATCGTAAGGTGATTGCGCAGATACATCACGCGATCCGTATCTTCCACGTGCCCTTCGGGCGTGAGCACATCGTCTGATGATGTTCCGTTCTCTGTGATGTAGATCTCCTTCGGCTTCCACAGGTCGCAAACATTGCGAACCGCCCAGTAGATGCACTCCGGACTGAGTTGAATCCACGGCGAAAACATCTTCGGGTAGGACGAAGGTACCTGCTCCAACTCGAATCCCTCCGGCTTATCGGAAGCGCGCACATACGACGGCGTATAGACGTTGAGACCGACGAAATCCAGCGGGCTCGATATCTTCTCGAGATCACCCGCCTCAACCTTCGGCGCATTGGCGCCTTCCTTCTCCAGATACTCGGCCGGGTATTTGCCCTCCATCAGCACAGCAAGAAACGGCGCATTCATCAGCCTCGTCGCCTTCCGTGCTGCCGCGATGTGCTCTTCCGTCTCCATCACAGGCACGTACACGCTCGCGTTCTCAGCCAGCCCAACCTTCGCGTCTGATGGGAGATTCGCCCGTAGAGCCTGTACTCCATATCCATGCGCCAGGATTCCGTGATGCCGCACCTGGTTCACCTGCGCGGGCGGAAGCTTCAGCCCAGGCGCGAACTGTCCGATCTGATAGCCAAGATCCGTGAAGCACACAAACTCGTTGGTCGTCATCCAGTGCTTGACGCGATCGCCCAGGTGCTTGCCCATGAATGCGGCATAGTCGCCGAACGCCTTTGAGGTGTCGCGATTCGTCCAGCCTCCCTCAAGACCCGCCGGAGTATCCCAGTGGAAAAGTGTGATGTAGGGCGTGATGTTGTTCTTGAGCAGCTCATCGACAACCTTGCTGTAGTAGTCGAGACCCTTGGGATTCACGGGAGCCTTGCCCGTTGGGAACACGCGCGACCACGAAATTGACATCCGGTAGGTCTGCACGCCAAGGTTCTTCAGCAGTTGCACATCCTCTTTGTAGAGATGGTAGGAATCGTCCGCCACATCGCCAGTGTCGCCGTTGTGCGTCTTGCCAGGCGTATGCGAGAAGACGTCCCACAGCGAAGGTCCTCGCCCGTCATCCTTTGCGCCACCTTCAATCTGGTAAGACGCAGTCGCGCATCCCCAGAGGAAGCCTTTCGGGAACTCAATGTGCCCCGGCTGGGGCTGGCCCCATGCAAACCGTGGAAGCGAAACACCTGCGTATGCGGCGGCGGCCGCTGCCGCCACACCCTTGCCAAACTGACGGCGCGAAATCCTACTCATTTCGTACTCCTTGCAACTACCAAAACGTTTTAGCAGAGGAGTCTGGGGCCATGCAAGCGGAGAATGACCAATCTCTGGGAGAGGCAGTGGTCCCCCACAAGCCCTTCATCACGCTCCATCTTGGGGCTAAGCTGCTTCCGCTATTAGTTTGTTGTCACGAGCGAATGCCTTCATTCTGACCCCGATCTGCTCGAGGTTTAGCCAGTAACGTTTGTCGAAGCGGTCCAGTTCTTTCGAATCGGGTCCTTCGGGGTGGCTCCCACTGTAGTGTGATAGAGCCATTCGCCTCTCCGTGGTGCTCACGGGAACGGGACCTGAAGAGAACAGCGCAACCTTAGCCTGCTGCAACAGCTCGAGCGTTTGGAATGCGCCAATTGTGATAAGCGCCTCTTCGGCGTACGCGTAGTAGGAACCCGAGGAGTTGAAGAAGTATTGATGGAATCCGCCGTTGTAAAGCTCTCCTTCGAGACAGCCGAGAGCGAAGTAGAGCTTCTTCGGATGGGAAAGCCCCTCGAAACCTAGAGGAGAGTGGAAGACATCCTCGACGAGCGACAACCAAAGCTTGTGATCTGGGTCGGTCAGTTCTCGTTCACGCTCCTGCTCTCGGAGGTTTTTCCCGGCCTCGATCCTCGCGCGATAGCCTCCCTTGCACGGCAGGCACAGCCCATTCGTCTTGGAAGCAGTTCTCTCCAGGATTAGCGCGCCGCATTTCGTACAGGGCACTCTTTGATCACGTTCGCCTTCCATACCAAGAGAATACTGCGGCGGTCTGAGCGAGTTTGCGTCGACAAAATTCATTGCTGCAGCACAATCGTGCATGGCCCTAAAAAACAAAAAGCCGCAGCCTTTCGGCCGCGGCTTCTGTTGCTCCCGCTCCACGTACACTACATTTCCTTGACACCATCCACGAACGCCTTCAGCTTCCGCGAGCGCGATGGGTGCCGCAGCTTGCGCAGCGCCTTCGCTTCGATCTGCCGGATGCGTTCGCGCGTTACCTGGAAGCTCTGTCCGACCTCTTCCAGCGTGTGCTCCGAGCCATCTTCCAGTCCGAAGCGCATCTTGATTACCCGCTCCTCGCGCGGCGTCAGGGTGCGCAGCACCTGCGAGGTGTACTCCTTCAGGTTCACGCTGATAACAGCCTCGCTAGGCGAAACCGCCTGGCGATCTTCGATGAAATCACCGAGGTGCGAATCTTCCTCTTCGCCGATCGGCGTCTCCAGCGAGATGGGCTCCTGCGCGATCTTCAGCACCTTGCGTACCTTCGCTACAGGGATATCCATACGGCGTGCAATCTCTTCGCTCGACGGCTCGCGGCCCAGTTCCTGCACCAGCTGACGCGACGTACGGATCAGCTTATTGATCGTCTCGATCATGTGCACAGGAATACGAATCGTTCTCGCCTGGTCGGCGATAGCACGCGTAATCGCCTGGCGAATCCACCATGTTGCATACGTCGAGAACTTGTATCCGCGCCGATACTCGAACTTGTCCACCGCCTTCATGAGGCCGATGTTGCCTTCCTGAATCAGGTCAAGGAACTGCAGTCCACGGTTGGTGTACTTCTTGGCGATCGACACCACCAGTCGAAGGTTTGCCTCAATCAGCTCACGCTTCGCCTGCTCGGCGTCCATGTCGCCCTGGATCATCTCGCGCTGCGTACGCTTCAACTCGACAATGGAAACGCCCGCGTCGCCCTCGATCTTCTCGAGATCTACTTTGCAGTTCTTCTGCTGGCGGCGATACTCCTTCTTCAGTTCCTCGCTCTTGCTCGCGTCATACTTCTGATCCAGCGAACGAATCTGCCGCTCGAGCGTGCGCATCGTGTCGACAGTTTTGTTTACCTTGTCGAGCAGACGCTTGCGCTCCAGCCCCGTATACTTCAGCTCGCGCACAATCCGCGATACGTACACCTTCTCGCGCGCGATCAGCCAGCGCGTCTTACGCAGCTCTCTCTGGCTCGTCTTGCTGTTCGCAGCCGCGAGCTTCTCTTCAAGCTGTGCGATTTTCTTCTGGTGCTTGACCAGCGCGTCGATCCGCGCAACCGTCGAGCGCACACGCGACTGCACGACGTCTTCGGTCAGTTCTTCTTCGTCGAAGACCACCACTTCCTTCACGTTGCGAACACCGCGCTTCAGATCTTCGCCAAGCGCGACGATCTCGCGAATCACGATCGGCGAACGCGAGATCGCCTTGAGGACACGAAGCTGCCCACGTTCGATGCGCTTCGCGATTTCAACTTCGCCTTCACGCGTAAGCAGCGGAACGGTTCCCATCTCGCGCAGATACATGCGCACGGGGTCGTTGGTCTTCTCCAGCGTTCCAGGCGTGAGATCAAGCTCGACGTCCTCACCCTCTTCGAGCTCAAAATCCTTGTCCGCACCGAATTTCGGCGCGTCCAGGAGATCGATTCCCTGGCCGCTGATGGTTGTCAGCAGATCGTCCATATCGTCAGGCGAGGTGCTCATATCCTCCGGCATCATCTCGTTCACATCGCCGTAGGTCAGGTAGCCCTTTTCCTTGCCCGTGTCGATCAGCTTCTCGATGTCGTCTTCAAATTTGTCGTTGATGGCCAAAACAGTTCCTACTCTCCAGCGCGATCAAGTTTCCTGGCAAAACCAGAGTCTCTCTGTTCCGAAGCGAAAATTTCGAGTCGCCGGGATCAGTAGAGAGCGGCGACCTTGATGAGGACTCCAAAAGCCATACAAACTCTGGTTTGGCCGTAGCACCGATATCGCGCAACAGTGCCTGGGCCCAATCCGCGCGCAACATGTTTTTGATGCCCTGCGTGCGCGTGCGGACACGAACTCGCGGTTTCCCGCAAAAAAAGAAGCGGACGTAATAGGTCGCTCGGATCAGGATGTTTGCGCTTCAGGTTTCGCCTGGGTCGTCCGCGAGCCGCAGCTCATGTGTGGGACAAAGGGGCGCGCATCCTCACAGAGATCAATAGATTAACACAGCCCAACCCACCGTAAAACGGTGAAATTGCAACCCGGCTCCCTCCGCGGGTAACCGCTGTAACTCTGCTGCTCGAGTTCCGGACCAGGGCAGCATCGCAATGCCTGCCCACCACTCTGCTTACTTAGACGGGCTATAAGGTTGAAGCGACTCAAAGAAATCAAGGGTTTCTGCTAGGGGATGCTTCCATTTCCCGCACTGCGCAACTGCCGTAAGGCCCTGTCCAACTCCAGCTTGCGCTGCGTCAGGATCGCAAGCTCAGCGAAGTCGCCCCGCCTTTCGGATTCTGCGATCTGAGCTCTGACTTCTCTCAGCTCTGCTTCATTCCTCCTCTGTTGCAGGCTGACGATCGTGCTCACAACTGTTTCGGCGCTAGGCGCTTCCCCCTCCGCCAGCAACGCTTCGGCAAGCAGCGCCTTCTGCGCTGGATCTCCCACCACATCCATCGGATCCTGCCCCCCCCGTTCAGCCAGCGCGCCGAGGGATGGTGCCACGCCAAGCCCCTCAAACCACTGCGGTTGTCTCGTTACCGCATCCGCAGCCGTGCGACGCGCCTCTTCGTTCTCCGGGTCTGTGATCGCAAGCGCACGCAAGAGCACCCGCTCCACCTCGGTCAGCGAGGTCGTACGTACTTCAATGTGCTCCCGCCGTTTCAGTGCAGCCTGCCTGAGTTCCTCCCGGAGCACCGCCGAGTCGATTCCCAGCTTCTGTGCCGCATCCATTGCAAACTGATCTCGCACAAGTTTCTGCGGAATCCGCCGGATGTGCGGCAGCAGGTAATTCATAGCCTTGACCTTCTGCTCCGCCGTCGCTCCCGGAAACATCTGCCGCGCCCGCTCGATGAGGTAATCCGATTGCCTTCGAGCCCCCATCACCGCTTGCGTGTACGCCTCCACCCCTCTTTCGCGAATAAACCTGTCTGGGTCCAGACCACCCTCAAGCGTCACAATCCGGATTGAGAATCCCTCTTCCGTCAGCAGCGCAATTGACTTCTCCGCCGCATTCGCTCCCGCATTGTCTGGATCGAAGTTCACCACCACGTTCTGCGTATGCCTCCGGAGAATCGCGACCTGCTGCTCTGTAAATGCGGTCCCGCTCGTGGCGATCACGTGCTGTATGCCGCGCAAAAACAGCGAGATACAGTCCATCTGCCCTTCAACCAGCAGCGCATAACCGGCCTGTCTGATCGCGCTCTTGGCTTTGTCGAGGTTAAACAGCACCTGTCCCTTCACGTAAAGCGGAGTCTCAGGCGAATTGAAATACTTCGGCCCTGCTTTCTCCCTCGTTTCCAGCGTGCGCGCCGTGAACGCAATCACCCGTCCGCTTTCATTGCAAATCGGAAACGTCACTCGCTTGCGAAACAAGTCATAAATTCGACCCCGGCTCCCATCCCCCTGCTCTTTGGAGCCGAACAGCCCTGACGCCCGCAACGTCGCTTCGTCGGCCATCCCGCTCAGCCGTTCCCGCAACGCTCCGAAACTGTCTGGCGCGTACCCGATCCGGAACGTTCGAATCCCTTCCGGCGTGATCCCCCGTCCGGCCAGATATTCCCGTGCCACAGCGCCCTCCGGCCCGCGCAGTTGCTCTTGAAACCAGGTCGCCGCAGCCTCCTGAAGATCCAGCAGCTTTCCCCGCATCCGCGCCTCAGCGGCTTCTTCAGGCGAATTGAACTCTCGCGTCGGCAGCGGAATTCCGGCCTTCTGCGCAACAACCCGCACAGCCTCGGGAAAGCTCACGTTCTCAATCTTCCCTACAAACGTGAACACATCGCCCGATACCCCGCAGCCGAAGCAGTGAAAGAACTGCCGCACCGCATGCACGTTGAACGAAGGTGATTTCTCTTTGTGGAACGGACACAGTCCGGCGTAGTTCGTCGCACCGGCTTTGCGCAACCGAATGTAGCTCTCGATAATCTTGACGATATCGACCTGCTGCTTCACGCTCTGGGCAAAATCACTCACGTGGGATGTGTCTCCAGCATACGTCCATACAAGCCATGCAGATGTGGAAGGCGTGGATATCGCTCCACCGAATCCGCCATCTGCTATAAATGGCCGCAGTGTCTCAGACACCCGGGAGGTCACTTGAATTCCATCGCGCGCATAATCGTATTGCTTTCCGCGAGTCTTTGCCCCGGGCTTCTGTTTGCTGCCGATTGCAGCGCCCTGAAGTCTTTGAAGCTCGAAAACACCACAATCACCCTCGCCGAACCCATCACCTCCGGCACGCTGACGATCATCGAATCACGACCATCCTTCACAGGTCTTCCGCCCTTCTGTCGCGTGACAGGCGTCCTCCGCCCAACCACGGACTCCGACATTCATTTCGAAATCTGGCTGCCTGCACAGAACTGGAACGGCCGACTTCTCGGCGCTGGTAACGGCGGCTTCGCCGGTTCCATTGGCTACGACGAACTTGCAACCTATCTGAAGCGCAACTTCGCGGTTACCGGTTCCGATGCGGGCCACCAGGGCAACGCCACCGACGCCACATGGGCTTATGAACATCCGGAGAAGGTGAAAGACTTCGGCTGGCGTGCCGTGCACCTCACCCGTCTTCGCGCCGGCGAGATCATCTCTGCCTACTATGGCAAGCACGAGAACAAGGCTTACTTCGATTCCTGCTCCGATGGTGGTCGCGAAGCTCTCATGGAAGCCCAGCGCTTTCCCACTGACTACAATGGCATCCTCGCCGGCGCTCCCGCCAACGCCTGGTCAACCATGTTGGGCGCGGGAGTGATGGCCGTACAGTCGAGACAATCCGATCCGCGCGCTTACTTCTCCGATCTCAAGCTGCCCGCAGTCCAGAAGGCATCGCTCGCAGCCTGCGATGAGCTCGATGGAGTGAAAGATGGCATTATCAACGATCCCTCAAAGTGTCATTTCGATCCCGAGGTTCTGCTCTGTAAGGGAGAACAGACGCTCGACTGCCTGACGCAACCGCAGGTCAAGACTCTGAAGTCCATTTACGACGGAGTGCGCGGTCGATCAGGCAGCATCGCCTTCCCCGGCTTCACCCCAGGAGACGAACTCGGCTGGCGTGAATGGGTCATCGGCCAGGATCCGACCAGCGCTTCCGGCCTCCACTACGTCGAGAACTACTTCCGCTACATGGTGACCGGCGACCCGAAGTGGAATCCCCTGACTGCTGATCCCGAACTTGCTCTTCGTCAATCCCGTGAGAAGGAATCAGCTGATCTCGACGCCATCGATCCCGACCTGAGCAGATTCTCAGGTGCCGGAGGCAAGCTCATCCTCTACCACGGCTGGAACGACCAGGCCATCTCACCCTGGAACACCATCAGCTATTACCAAAGCATTCAGCAGAAGATGGGAGATGCAGCAGCCGGCTCATTCCTCCGCCTCTACATGGCGCCCGGCGTCGAGCACTGCGCCGGCGGCCCCGGACCCAGCTTCTTCGGCCAGTTTGGAACACAAACCGCGAAGGGCTCGGCATATGGCCTCTTCGATTCGCTGGTGAACTGGGTTGAGAAGGGCGAGCCGGAGAATGACATTACCGCCACAAAGTATGGTCCTGGCGGGAACGGCGCACCGAAAGTCGTCATGACACGCCCGCTCTGCGCATATCCCAAGGTCGTCAAGTATTCAGGCTCCGGGGATACGAATGACGCGGAGAACTTTACCTGTGCAGCTCCCTGATCAACTCAAGTCATCGCGTGTCTCGGTCCAGGTGAATCTCGCAGTAAAGGATTCCATCGGAGGGCTTGAGATCGTCGTCCAGTTTGTCACCTTCGACCTTCAGCCGAAACACGCCGCGTGCAAATTCATAAATCGCATGAAAATTTATAATAAGGACACCATTGTGCACATCATCGCAGAGCCCCAGACTGCGGACATCGCAATGAAAGAGATCTTCAATTTCATGCCCGATCTCGCGCCTGATCGTCTTGCGAACCGCGGCACAGCTTCATCAGCAGAAAAAATGGAGTTCAGTGGAGTTCAGTTGCGATGACATCCGTCCTCGTCCGGTTGAACTGGAACAACAGCATCCACTCGCTCGCTCTCTCCTCACCATTGTTGACTGGCGGCTTGAATCTCCAGGAGTGTGCGGCCTGCTGCGAGATTCTCGCGAAGTAATTTCCCGACCCTTGCGTCATGCACCGCGCGCTCGTGACCGTGCCGTTCTCATTCACTGCCACGCGCACATCAACCTGCACCGGTCTTCGCATGCTCTCTCGCGCGCCCGGCGCCACATTCGGCAAAACGCGACTCGCGACCGCGCCCCTGGCATTCATCACGCGTGGAGTTCGTGCTGCCTCTTTCGGCTTGATCTCCTCTTGCTTCGGCTCTTGCTCCGGTACGGCGGTCTCTGCCTCAGAAGCAGGAGGATTCTTCGCCGGCGGCGTCTGCCCTGGAGAGGCTTGTGCCTGAGGCTGCACCGGCGGATTCTGCGAAGCACTGGTACCTGTGTTTGCGTTTTCGGTCGCTGGAGGCGAGGACTGAACTTGACTCTGAGCAGGAGCTTGGGCGGACCTCGCAGGCGGAGCCTGTGCCTGACTCGGATTCGCCTCCTTCTGTCCTGAGGTTTGGCTTGCCGTTGTCGGCGTCTGTCTTTGTATCAACGGGAGAAGCCGCTCTCGATAACGAACTCCGAACACTACGCCGAGTGCGAGCAAAACAACAAGCCCGAACAGTACTGGCCCCTTGTGGCTCTCCTGGTCTTCCTCGCCACTAATATTTGTAAATAGCCGCGATCTCGGAGTAAGTTCATAGGGTTCAGCCTCAACCCGCTCACTCACAACCTTCTGCCTTTCAGCAATCCTGGGACGCAGCTCTTGCTCTGCAGCAGCCCGAACCTCGGCAACCCGTTCTGCAAGGGTCGAAACTGGGGGGCGTTCCTCAACCATCGGTTTCGCGACAATGCCTTTCGTTCCATTCGGAAGTTCTGCGCTTGCCACCGAAGGCATTCGCGCCAGCAACTCTTTTGCAGATTCTGCCGAGATCCGCGCTGCCGCTTCCCAACGTAGGCACCCTCGCGCAATCTCTCGAAATGGCTCCGGCAGCCAATCAGGCACTCCCAGATCACCTGCGGCGTTCCGATCCCATACCGGCGTCCGTTGCGAGCAAGCCTCCACCAGAATCATTCCCAGGGACCACATATCAACAGCAGAGGTCGGCCTGCTGGTACCCATCTCCGGCGCATCATAGGTGTCCAGTTCGTGAGCCAACCTGGGAGGCTCGCTCGCTTGAGTCATCTCATCGGGCGAGAGTTTCCACTGCGTATTGATGAGAACGATGCTGGAGGGCTTCACACTGCCATGAACGAAACCGTTCTCGTGCAGGAATGCAAGTGCGTCTACGACCGGGCCCAGAATCTCCTTCATCTGCTCAGCAGAAAGCGATCTTTGCGGAATTAGCCCGGAGAGAAAGCTGTCGGCCTTCTCGGTCACAACATACGCAATTTCGGTATCCCGAATCCGGTACCGTCCCGTCTCCATCATCTGCAATAGGCAGGAATGAGGAAACGCCTTCGCCGCCTCCCATTTCGCGAGGTTCGAGTCCGCCTCAGCGGCGCTCGCCTGGATCAGCTTGATATTAGCCTTGTGCGTCGCCTGCCCAACCGTTAGGAAGACGCAGCGATCGCCCCATCCGCCCAGCCACTCCAGAAGCGGGAACCTTCCATCGACCGTAAGCCCTTCCCAGCCTTCACAGACCATTGCCCGATTCTATCAACGCCATGTAGATCGTTTGATTCAGACGCGCCCTCCCTTACTCGTCCCGCAGCGCCTGCATCGGCTGTATGCTCGCGGCTCTCCGCGCCGGAATCAGCGCTGCAACCAAACCGATCGCTGTCAACGCTATCGCCACCGTCAGATAGGTGCTCGCATCCAGAGGCTTTACTTCATATAAGAAGCCCTTGATGAGCCGGCCTGACGCAAACGCCAGAACAAGTCCGACTGCAAGCCCCGTCCCGATAAGCATGGACCCCTGCCGCAGTACCAGCTTCGCCACGCTCGCGCGCGTCGCTCCCAATGCCATGCGCACCCCGATCTCGCGCCGCCGGTAGCTCACCAGTTGCGACAGCACCCCGTACAGACCAGCAACCACCATCGCAATGGCCAGCCCCGCAAACGATCCTACGAGGTAGAGTCCAAGCCTCTGATTGAACGTGTTCTTGTCCACGGCCTCTTGCATTGACTGGAAGTTGTCCAGCGCAAACCCCGGTGCGAGTTGACGAAAGACCGTCCGCATCTGCTGCGCTACAGGAATGTTCCCGCGCGTCTTCACCACGAACGTAACCACCGTCTTCAGCAGCGCCTGATAGAACAATGACGTCGTGGGAATCTGCTGAGCCGGAAGCAGAACCAGCGGCTGAATGGACCCGCCTACATTTGAGTCCACCTGGTCCGCCAATACGCCCACAATTGTGTATGGCTTCAGCATGCCAGTGTCTTTTCCGCCGAGATTGATCTGCTTCCCCAGCGGGTCTTTGCCACTGAAATACTTCTTCGCCAGCGTCTCATTCACAACAGCTGCAAACGGCGTTGTCATTGCATCAGAATCCCCAATCATCCTGCCCTGCACGATGGGCGTTCCCATGGTCCGTGCGTAATCGCCACTCACAGCGGAGACGCGCGCCTCAGGGTGATGAGAGCGATCCGTGGCCTGACCGAGAATGTCAAAGCTCGAATGCAAATCCATTCCCGAGAGAGGTGGCGATGTTGCGACTGCCGCACCCTCCACGCCCGGCAGTTGCCGGATCCGCTCCAGCACCGGCTGATACGTCACCACGGCAACTGACGTTGGCGCATTCTGCGTGTCTTCTGAGACCGCCATACCTGAAAAACCAGCCGCGTCCGCCGGCATCGCCATGAACGTCGTAATGTGCCCTGTTTCGAATCCGAGCCGTGACTGCTCGAGGTTCCAAAGCGTCCGGAACAGGAGCCCTGTTCCTACCAGCAGCAAAGTCGAAAGCGCCACTTCGCCCGCAACCAGCCAGCCGCTCAACTTGCCTCCGGTCGACTTGGATCCTACCCCACGCGAAGCCGCCTGCAACGCGGTTTGCGGATTCGCTCTCGCAACCAGCAGCGCCGGAAGCAGAGACGACAATACCGTCGTCAGCGCAGCAATACCTGCCAACACCAGCAGAACTGTCCAGTGAATGCCAATTGAATCCGCCAGCGGAATCGTTCCATTCGGCAGTTTGCGGACGCCCCTCATCGCCAGCTCCGCCAGGCCCACCCCAACACCGCATCCCAGGATGCTTAGCAGCAAACCTTCCGACAGCATCTGCCCGATCAGCCTCGAACGGCCGGCGCCCAGTGCTGCACGAACCGCAAATTCCTGCTGCCTTCCCAGTGCTCGCGCAATCAGCAGATTCGACACGTTGGCACACGCGATCAGCAGCACCAGCCCTAACGCCGCGAACAGCGCAATCAACACCGGGCGAACGGGACCAGTCAGCACCTCCTGATACGGATCGACCCGGAACGTTACCGGTTCGTGCTCATGAGGAATGCGCGCGGCGATTGCGCTCACCTCCTGCTGCAATTGCTTCACAGTCACTCCCGGCTTCATCACGCCCGCGACATTAAAGAAGTGATATCCGCGATCCTTCAGCATCTCCGCTGTTGGCTGAATCGGTAACCACACGCCCTTCTGCAAGTCCGGTCCCATGTTGTCGGGGAATCGAAAACTCTTTGGCATAACGCCCACGACCATGTCCGGCTTTCCACCAACCTTGACGATCTGCCCCACGATGTTTGGATCAGAGTGGAATGTCTCCCGCCACAGCCCCTCGGACAACAGAACAACCGGCGGTCCGCCCGGCTGGCCTTCAGCATTGGAGAAGGTCCTGCCCAGCAATGGGCGTGCGCCCAGCATCGTGAAGAGATTGGGAGTCACTCGTGGTGCCACAACGCTGACAGACGTCTCCTTCGACTCCAGCACGCTGACGTCCTCGGCATAACCCGCCACGCTCCCCATCAACTTCGATTGCGCCTGCAGGTCCTTGAAATTCAGCCACGACGTGGATCCAAAGCTCGGCTTGTCTCCGCCCGGCGCGATAAACACCAGTCGCTCGGAATGCGTGTAGGGAAGCTGCCGGAGCAACACGCTGTCGATCACTGTGAAAATGGCGGTGTTCGCCCCGACACCCATCGCCAGCGTCAAGATCGCCAGCAGCGCCATCCCTGGCGTGTTCCGCAATTGTCGGATCGCATACCGCAAGTCGTACAGGAAGCTCTGCATACCAATCCTCCGAATCCAGGGGTCCAGGGATACAGCTATGACGCAATCAGAGCAGTTGAAGTTCCAAACGACGATCAGTCTTCGTGCCGTGAACGCCGGGAGTTCTGAACCCAGCCCCGAGAACTGCCTTCCAATGGCGTCCACAATTACTTCCGAGCGTTCGATATCGAACACCGTTCGTCCCCAGATAATCGTGCGCGGTTACTTGCGCTCTTTATCCATCCTCGGGAAACACCTGGTTCCTGGTAACCGATTTCCCGAACTGACCAATCGCATGGGCGCAATGGCCTTCCTGATGTTGCCGTCCACCATTCCAGCAGCCGTGATGGATCCGAACTCCATTCTCAAGGTGACTTTTGGTGCCTTCCCAAACCGAACCTCGGCACTGGCCAGTACATCGCTCGATTCCGCAGCCGGAAAACGTCCGTGAAGACGTCGTCCGCATCGATCACATCATCAATCAGAAATCCCAGCTCATGGGCCACTTCCTGCATGACTCAATGACCAGCACCTTGTTCCCGCCACTCTGCAGTTCAAGCACCTATCCGATGGTGGGGACCACCATGGAGAATCCGTTTTACACGGCGGTTATCCGTCTTACCCAGACCTACTCGCCCAACCTCCTCACCGAGACATCCTTCCTGTACGGCGGGAGCACGATCCGCCTTACACCAAGCGCGGGCCAAGGCGGCTCGATCGAGATCCCAGCCGGTTGGATGGCCAACAGCTTCTTTCCCATCGAGAACAATGCCGGCCAGACATGCCCGAGATCGATCTCCAAGGCTCACCTCTCAGCGCGATGTAGACCGAAGCTTACTTCCTCTGGAAGAACGGCTACGAAGGCTTTGAATACCGTGACGACCTCACATGGAACAAAGGCGGCCACCAGCTCAAGTTCGGCGTCAATTGGTCCGCGACTACAAAAACCAGCAACTGCAGGTCAACACACTAACTACCAGGGGGTCGACCGCGCTTCACATGACGCCAACTTCGGCCAGGTCACCTCGGATTACGGTCCGCGCCTGCTCGAACTCGGCGGCAAATTAATCTTCTAAGCTTTTGGTGTGCCGGGAGGGAGGCTTTAGGCTCCCTCCCTATTCTTTTGCCTGTCGAATCTCCGCCTCGTACCATGCTCACGGGAGAACTTGACCATCATGCGCATGCATCCAGCACTTCTCGCAGTCGCTTTTATTTTTGCCTGCACAGTTTCCGGACAACAGCGGGCACAAACTCCCGCTCCGGCCATGCCCTTTCGTAATCCCTCACTACCCATCGACAAGCGGGTCGATGATCTGGTGGGCCGCCTCACCCTGGAGGAGAAAGTCTCGCAGCTCATCGATCGCGCTCCTGCCATTCCGCGCCTCGACATCCCCGCCTACAACTGGTGGAACGAGGGTCTCCACGGCGTCGCGCGCTCCGGCTATGCCACTCTCTTTCCGCAAGCCATCGGAAACGCCGCGACATGGGACACACCGCTCATTCACTCCATCGGCGAGGTCGTCTCCACTGAGGCTCGCGCCAAGTACAACGACGCCATCGCTCATGACAATCACGACCGCTACTTCGGCCTCACCATCTGGTCACCCAACATCAACATCTTCCGCGATCCTCGCTGGGGACGAGGCCAGGAAACCTACGGCGAAGATCCCTTTCTCACCGCTCACCTTGGCACCGCCTTCGTCGAAGGCATCCAGGGCACCGACTCGAGCACGGACTCGAAATACTTCCGTGCCATCGCCACACCCAAGCACTACGCCGTCCACAGCGGCCCGGAATCCACTCGCCACAAAGCCGACGTCGATCCCACGCCCCATGATCTGTGGGATACCTACCTCCCTGCGTTCCGCGCCACGATAGTCGATGGAAAAGCCGACTCCATCATGTGCTCCTATAACGCAGTCGACAAAGTCCCCGCCTGCGCCAACAAAATGCTCCTCGGTGACATCCTCCGCGGTGATTGGCATTTCAATGGCTTCGTCACCTCCGACTGTGGCGCGATCGGAGACTTCTACGAATCGTATGGTCACCACTACTCGCCTGACGCAGCCGCCGGGTCAGCGGCCGGCATCCTCGCCGGAACCGACACGGATTGCGGCACCGAATACCGCGCTCTGACTGAAGCCGTCCATAAAGGGCTCCTGACCGAGGCGCAACTCGACGTCTCCCTCAAGCGTCTTTTCACCGCGCGCATGAAACTCGGCATGTTCGATCCGCCGGAGCAGGTTCCGTTCTCGAAAATTCAAATGAAAGTTGTGAATTCCCCAGAACACGCCGCCCTCGCCCTTCGTGCCGCGCGCGAATCCATAGTCCTACTCAAGAACGAAAACCACTTTCTGCCCCTCGATCCCGCAAAGCATCAGACCATCGCCGTTGTCGGACCCCTTGCCGGTTCACGAGTGGCGCTCGAAGGCAACTACAACGCCATCCCCCTTCACCCGATCCTTCCCATCGACGGCATTGAGTCCGAGTTCGGTCATGAGCACGTCCTCTACGCCCAGGGCTCCGCCTATATCGCCAATGGCGATCTCCCCGTTCCACGCACAATGCTTCGCGCCGCAACCGACTCCACAGTCGACGGCCTCGAAGGGCAGTACTTCTCCAGGCCCGGCTTCGACGGTCCGCCAACGATGGTCCGCATCGACAAGGAAATCGACTTCGACTGGGCCTTTGCCAATCCAGTCGAACCTGGCGACACCTCTAACCAGGCGTTCGCCGTCCGCTGGGTCGGCGCTCTTCGCCCTCCCGTGGCCGAAACGCTTAATTTCCAGTTCCGCCTTCCCATCTGCTTCCCCTGCGAAGACAAGCTGAACTTCGCTGTCTACCTCGACGGCAAAAAGCTGCAGCCCGAGGCGCCGCCTTCTCCGAGCGCCACCAAACTCCCACCCTCCGGCCGCAACTACGGAGCCGTCCAGCACTTCGCCATTCCTTTCTCCGACACTCGTCCGCACGAGCTCCGCATCGAGTACATCCAGTCCGCGCGCATCACCGGCGCCGGCCTTTCCTTCGAATGGACGCCCTCGCAGGAACTCCTTCAGAAGCAAGCCGTCGAAGCCGCATCCAAAGCCGACGCGGTAATTGCCTTCGTGGGACTCACCGCCCGCCTCGAAGGCGAGGAGATGAAAGTTGATGCAAAGGGCTTCTCCGGCGGCGACCGCACCGATATCGATCTACCCGATGTTCAGCAGCAGCTCCTCGAAGCCGTGGCCAAAACCGGCAAGCCCGTCACCGTCGTCCTGCTGAACGGAAGTGCTCTCGCCGTCAACTGGGCACAGCAGAATGCCCGCGCGCTTCTTGAAGCCTGGTATCCCGGACAGTCTGGCGGTCAGGCCATTGCCGAAACCCTCAGCGGCAAAAACAATCCTTCTGGCCGCCTGCCTGTCACCTTCTATACAGGCGTCGATCAGCTTCCCGCCTTCGACGACTACTCCATGGCCAACCGCACCTACCGCTACTTCAAAGGCAAGCCGCTCTACGCCTTCGGAGATGGTCTCAGTTACACCACCTTCGCCTACTCCGGCCTCAAACTCTCAACCAATAACCTGAAAGCCGGCAGCACCCTCACCGTCGAAGCTGACCTGAAAAACACCGGCTCCATTGCCGGAGACGAGGTCTCAGAGCTCTACCTCGTCCCGCCCCAATCCTCCTTGTCGCCCAAACAGGCTCTCGTCGGATTTCAGCGCCTCCATCTCAATCCCGGTGAGAGCAGGCATATCTCCTTCCAACTAGATCCCCGCACCCTGTCTCAAGTCGATGAGAAAGGCACCCGAGCTGTAACCGCTGGCGAATATAAGCTTTCTCTCGGCAGCTCACAACCCGATGGCATGCTCGGGTCTGCGACAGCATCGACCCGCTTCACCATCACCGGCACCCAGCAACTCCCCCGCTGACACCACCCCCACACTCCCGGACGCCCAAACCCTCCGCGTCCGGGACTGAGCATCGCTAGGACTTCGCTCGAGACAGTTCCCTCGCTACCCTGTTCCTGTTCCCGACCCCACCTTTGTTCCCACGCTTTTGCATCCTGTTTCGCTCAAAAGCGCATGATCGGAATCAAAGCTCGGACCTTCAAAAATGGAGCAGCGGTGGGTCCAGAGTCAATCCTGGGGAGAACCCTTGTGCATCTCGCATACAACTTCTTTGTTTTCTATTGCAAGTCAGTTAAGATATTTGTTTTCTATTAAGTACCAAGGCAATAATATACTTGACTGACTACGAAACAAAGGAGAAGATAAAGTGACCGTGACAGGGCAGCGACATATCTCGCTGTTGCTAGCCGATCAGATACTGAAGTTGTTAGAGGATTCGGGAGCTTCCGAGGCAGAGAAACACGCCGCCTTGGGAGTAGTGAGGGCGGTGGTCCCCGTACTCCCAAATGCCTCATGTTCAGTCGAGAACAACGATGCTACTTTCGGGTCGCAGCAGTAAGGGTGACGAATTGCGCGTTGAGTCTTTGAAGTTCTACAACTATTTGCCGTAAAGCCGTCGCAATCTGCTGCGCATAGGCGTCATTCATAGTGCCGAGAATTATACGGTGCGGTAGCTATGATGAAGCATGGCTCTCGATCTCACCAGTGTCCGGGCAAAACTAGCCCACAGCGCAAAACACGCTCAATCCGTTCGCGATGAAGTCGGATCCTGGGTGAAAAGAAATCCGTACAGCATCATTCAAAAAGTGAGCGCTGATAGCACCCGATATGCAGTCACTATTCGGGTCAATGAGCCTCCGCCGCTCTATCAATGGTCCTTGATTATCGCTGACTGCATCTACTCCTTGCGTTGCTGCTTGGATCATCTCGTTTATGCGATAGCCTGCCACGAAGCGTTTCCTAAACGTCCCAGCCACGAAGGGAAACTGCAATTCCCCATCACCAACAGCAAAACGGATTTTGATGATGCTGTCGTATGTCGCAGGCAGCTGGGAACTATTAGCGATCCAGTGAGGGCAGCGATCGAGCGGTATCAGCCGTACAACAGACCACACCCCGACTTGCCCCCGTTGCTCAACATCTTGCGTGAGTTCTCCAATTGGGACAAACACAAGTTGCTCCGCATGGCCCTCCAAGGAATCGCTCAGGGCGAGGTCGGCATGGATTTTAGCAATGCCAATCCCCCGGTGGCTCCCGGGGATTACGTATTTGCTCCCGCGAACACTCCTGAAATCGAAGACGGCACAGAGGTCTTCTCGCTGACCTTTAAGCGTCCGACGCCGAATATGCGTTTCGATAAGACCATCTTCCATGTAGTAGTTGCGATGCGGCACGGTAAGCGTGATCCAGCCGGACCCATAGGAAGCGACTTGACCGATTTCAGCGGGTTGCTTACTTATCTCAGCACGGAAGTGCGAGAGATCATTTACGAGGTTTCTGCTAGGGTCGGTTGACACACTCCCGTCATTTCTTCCCCCGTGCTAGACTGGGGGAAGCATGGCGGGCATACGCTCATCCCGGCAAGGTAGCAGCGAACGACCCGAAGAAGAATCGCGATTTGTAGATTTCATGCGTAGGCTAGTCAAGGTGCCTCACGCCGAAATTAAAGCCAAACTAGACGCTGAAAAGGAAGCTAAACGCGCTTCCCGCGTCCCTGTCTCTTCGCCCAAACGGGCAACTTCTTAGAACGGAACTTCACTCGCCCCCGTCACCTTGCCAGTCAGTTCTGCATAGGTGAGGCGCTTTCCTGCCACTTGCGATACTGCCAGCATAAACCTGTCCGCATCTGTTAGCGGATTATCCTTTGTGCTGCGATTGTTGAACCTAAAGCACTGCTCTTGGACGTATGCGTCAAGGTGGAACGGCTCTACCGCAACGTAGGTGCCGCGAAGCGATCTCTTGAGCAATGACCAGAAATTCTCAATGCCCTGAGTGTGGACGTTCCCACGAACATACTCCTGAACATGAGTGACGGTTTCGTGAACGAACTCCTGAGCTTTGAGTGAGTCGTAAGACGCCCATCCATCGGTATAGACCGTGGACTTCTTTTCACCTGATTCAGAATCTCGTTTTGCAGAACTTCGCGGCTCACATTGGGGATGACCTTTGCGCGAACCTGACGAGCTTCGCGATCTAAGATGCCCATCACAGGGACGCCTAGCTTGTACCTCGTTCCCTATTTCCGCTGTTGCAGTTTACTTGCGTGCATCTTGCGGGGATTCGGAGCGTAGAAAGTCTCATCCACCTCGACAGGGCCACCTTCAGGGCCGCCGAGCTTCATGAATGACTGAGACTCCATGGCAACGCGAATCCGATGAAGCATGAACCAAGCCGATTTCTGCGTCACACCGATTGCGCGATGTAGCTCATAGCTGGAGATTCCATTCTTCGCATTGCAGAGCAGCCAGACAGCGGGAAGCCACTTGTCTAGGCCGATAGGTGAATCCTCGAATACGGTCCCGACCTTGAGCGAGAATTTCTGCTTTTTGTGATCTCCATAGCAGCGATAGACGTTTGCCTTAGCAAGCCAGGTGACCTTGGTTGAGCCGCAATAGGGGCATTGAACGTTCCCGTCGGGCCAGCGAATGAATGCCATGAACTGACGGCAGTTCTCTTTGTCGCTAAAGTGCAGAACCGCTTGCTGTAAGGTCTTAATCCCGTCCATAATGTAAGTAGCTTACTACTCACGACACAGTCAGTCAAGTATATTACTGCCCGTACCAAAAAGCAGGGTAAAACTGATTTGAGCTTAGGCAATGGTTTAACCGAGGAAGGCAGGCCGCAACTCCTTTTGTTCTCGATTGCCAAGTAGTTAAGCTATTTCTTTTGTATTAAGTATGGAAAAAAAGGACAAAAAGCAGCTTCGGCTTGAGCCAGACGCACCAGCAGGGGCCCAACGGTGATCCCCGAGGTATGACCACCGACCACTGTCCACTGATCACCGACGCCCTGACGCTTGGCTCCTGGGAAACATTTGTTGCAACAAGTATCTCGTCTGTGCATCCAAGACTGTTGAAAGGAGCCACCCCATGGCAACTACAACCTCAAACCCCGCAGCCATCACCACCTGGAAACTCGATCCCGCTCACTCTCATGCAGAGTTCAAGGTCAAGCACATGATGATCTCGAACGTGAAAGGCACTTTCAGCGGCCTATCCGGAACCCTCACCGAGCACGCCACCGACAAGACCCTCTCCACCATTGAGGCCTCTATCGACGTGAACTCCATCTCCACCGGCGACACCCAGCGCGACGCACACCTGAAGAGCGCCGACTTTTTCGACGCCGCTCAATTCCCGACCATGACCTTCCAGTCCAGAAAGGTCCAGCCCAACGGCGACGGCGGATATAACGTTGCCGGCGACCTCACCATCCATGGTCAAACCCGCCAGCAGACCTTCGTTGTCGACGGCCCATCTGCGCCCGGCAAAGACCCCTGGGGCAATACCCGCATCGGTCTCTCGGCTACCACAAAGATCAACCGCAAAGATTTCGGCCTCAGCTGGAACGCGGCCCTCGAGACCGGAGGAATTCTCGTAGGCGACGATGTGAACCTCACCATCGAAGCCGAGTTCATCAAGGCGTGATCTTAGTGGATATTGAAGGCTGAGCACCGGACAAAAAGATCAGCGGCACGGGCAGACCGTGCCGTCAGACTGCTGACAAAGTATCAAGATAGGCTCTCGTTTTCCACGGGAGCCTTATTTAATTTGTAGACATGCTTAAGAAGGCGGAAGCGCAGCAGCAAGAGTTGGAGATGGTTTCAGTGGAGTCGCTGGTTCCATCGGAGCA
>DATNFD010000217.1:0-19438 GCA_035606555.1 Occallatibacter sp. | reverse complement strand
TGGTCGCGATGATCCAGCGCATGCTGAATACTGTCGCGCAGCGCCTTCGAAATAATCCCGTGCTGTTCGGCTCCAAGCGATCGCCGAATCGCATTGCCGCCCAGCGGAAGCACCAGCTTCGTCGTCTCGCGCCACCACACGCCCAGGTCGATAATTTTGTGTAGCCCGCTGCGGTTGTAGGTCAGCTGCCCCTCGTGAATAATCAGGCCCGCCTCATACTTGCCCGCCAGCACCTGCGGAATGATCTGATCGAAGGGCACAACCTCCGTCTCGATCTCGGGATCGAAGATCTTCAGCGCCAGGTACGCCGTCGTCAGCGTGCCGGGCACGGCCACCCTGATGCGTCGCAAGTTCTCCGGCGATATCTGTCGTGGAGCCACAACCATCGGCCCATAGCCCTCGCCCACGCTGCCGCCGCAACCCATCAGCGCATATGTGTCCTGCAGGTATGGGTACGCATGAAAGCTGATCGCCGTTACGTCGTAGAAGGCTTCGTTCAGCGCTTTCCGGTTCAGCGTCTCGATATCGCACAGCGTATGCGTGAACTTGTATCCAGGCACTCGAACCTTGTTCGTCGCGAGGCCATAAAACATGAATGCATCATCCGAATCCGGGCTGTGCGCAATCGAGATTTCTCGGATGGTATTGGAAACAGCAGCTTCAGAACTCTTGGTGCTCACTTGAGACAACAATCCTTTCAACAAGACCATACAGTTGGTCTATCTGGATAACGTTAGCGGTACCGACGAACGCGACCCAGCCCCCGCGCGATCCCTGCGGCTGCCACTACCTTCAGTGCCTCACCGGGCAAAAAGGGTAGAACTGCAAGAGCGAATGCCGATCCGATCGCTGCGTGTGTCCACATTGCCAGCCACACAAAGCCGCACAGCAGAATCAGTGCATCCCCTGCCGCCGCGCTCAGCGCCGCTCCTGCAAACCCGCGATTCAACCGTGTCCGCAGCCAGCTCACGAGTGCAGCTGCCGCCGGATACGACATCAAATACCCGCCGGTGGGCCCTACAAGGTGAGCCACTCCTGCGCCCAGCGCAAATCCCGGTGTAAACACCGGCAATCCAGTCGCTCCTTCCAGCAGATACGCTCCCAGTGTTGCCGCAGCCAGGCGCGGACCCAGTACCAGCCCCAGCAGCAGAACTGCAAATGGCTGCAGTGTCAGCGGAACCGGAGTAAACCACAGTGGCAGGGCAATGTGCGAGCAAACGGCAACCAGAGCGCTTCCCGCAAGGACCAATCCCGCCCCGCGCAGACCGCTCGAGACGGCAAAATTCGCGATTTCTGAAGGCAACGGCTTCGAAATTCCGTTCTCCACGTTTTCGTCCTTATCCCTCTGACTCTAAATCTGATTCTTCGGGAACGCCTATCACTGCCGCATCGCTCTGGGTTGGGCCTGCTTTCAGTTTCTTGCGGTGCAGCCGTACATGACGGACAACACCCGCCGCCGCCAGTAGCAGTCCTCCCAAAGAAACCAGAAGCGCAATGAGTAACCAGCGCATCACGATCGATGCTCAGAATACCAGAGAGGGCATTCGAACCGGATCGCCACCACGTCCCAGGCGGGCTAGATCAGCACACCCTACTTTGCTCCTGCAAGTGAGCCAAACAGCCACTGAAGATAAGCTGCGCTTCCGCTCTCCACTGGCAGTACCAGAAACTCCGGGACCCGATAACTGTGCAACTCCTTCAGCCTGCTTTCCAGAGCTTTCAGGTTTTCTGTGCTTGTCTTCAACAGGACCATCGTCTCCGGAGCCGACTGGATCTGATCGTTCCAGTGATAAATGGACTGCACCACAGGCAATAACGTCGCGCACGCAACCAGACGTTCCTCAACCAGTGTGCGTCCCAGCTTGTTGGCCTCTTCCAGGGTGCTCTCCGTTGTCAGAACAATCCGTGCCTGCGCGCCCGATCCGTGCTCTTGCATTTCGTTCTCCCGTCCGTGTACGGCCAGTGTACGGATAAAGCCCTGCCCGCCCATCAGATTTTTCGCGGGCCCGAATCAAACTCACCGCCCCAACGTAACCGCCCAGCCTTTGTTTGGACCACGATGTAGGCCAACTTGCCGACCTCGTCCCCCCGGTAGCAGTATGGTTCCTTGCGGCTCGCATCTTATCCTTAACTTCACTGGCCTTGGAGCCGCCCAGGAGAACGATTGATGAGTTCTGTAATCAAGTTCGGCACCTCCGGTTGGAGGGCCATCGTTGCCGACGAATTCACGTTGGCCAACATTCGCCTCGCCATCACAGGTATCGCCGCTTACGTCAAAACCCAGCCTCAGCCGCATCGCGTTCTTGTTGGCCGCGATCCTCGATTCCTCGGGGAGTCCTTCGTCGCCGAAACCGCAAAGATTCTTGCCGGCGCCGGTATCACCCCTATTGTCATCCCCAAAGCCGCTCCGACCCCGGCCATTTCTCAGGCCGTCCGCGCTCTGAAAACCTCCGGCGCCATCAACTTCACCGCCTCCCACAATCCGCCCGAGTACAACGGCATCAAGTTCTCCACGCACGATGGCGCCCCGGCTCTACCGGAAGTCACCAAGCAGATCGAAGCCGCCATCAACGCCAACACCGAAGGCAAAATTCCCAATGCCGAGCCTCCTAAGGATGGTTGGGAGACTGCCGACGTCAAACCTGGCTTCCTTCATCGCCTCGGTGAACTCGTCGACCTCAAAACCATCGCCAAATCCCACATCAAGGTCGTCTTCGATCCCTTCTGGGGAGCAGGCCGCGGCTACAGCTGCCACATCCTCCGCGAAGCCGGAGTCGAAGTCGCCACCGTGCACGATTACCGCGACGTCCTCTTCGGTGGCCATGCTCCCGAGCCCGACGACCACCTCCTCGGTGCCTGCAAAGCAAGAATGAAGGAATTCGGCGCCAAGATCGGCATCGCCACAGACGGCGACGCCGACCGCTTCGGCATCGTCGACGAAGATGGCACCTTCATCCAGCCCAACTACATCATCGCCCTCCTCTTCGACTACCTCGTCGAAACCCGCGGCTGGAAGAACGGCGTAGCCAAGAGCGTCGCCACCACCAACCTCATCAATGCATTGGCCGACTACCACAAGGTTCCGCTCTTCGAGACCCCCGTCGGTTTCAAGTACATCGGCGAGCTCATCATCGCCGACAAGATCGCCATCGGCGGCGAAGAATCCGCCGGCCTCACCATCCGCGGCCACGTCCCCGAGAAAGACGGCATCATCGCCGGACTCCTCGTCACCGAAATGGTCGCCGCTCGCGGAAAGAGCATCGGCCGCCAGCTCAAAGAACTGTTTGCCAAGGTTGGTTCCTACTACCCGGTTCGCGAGAACTTCCACTTGACCCCACAGCGCAAAGCCGCGTTCACTGAAGAATTGAAGAAGGATCCAACCGAGCTCGGCGGCCGCAAGGTTTCGCAGATTGTGCGCACCGACGGGCTCAAGCTGATCCTCAACGACGGATCGTGGGTGTGTTTCCGACTCTCCGGAACGGAACCGGTGGTGCGGGCCTACACCGAGGCACGGGACGAAAGAGATATGGATGCCCTTCGCTCCGCCGCCGAAAAGTTCGTTCAGGGCTGACCTGAACGGATTTCAGTACAGGTAAACAGGACATGACCTCCGCCGTGCCACATAACCGGGAAAAGGTCTAGCCTTGCACAGTTGAACCGAGGCCACATGCAGCACCCCAATCTGTTCAGTCGAAAAAAGGAACCGGCCACCGAGCCGGTTCCGCTGCGTCAGAGAGCCGTTCACTGGCTTCAGCAGGGCTGGCGTCCTGCGGGTACCGTCTTTGCCGTTGCCCTCGCCCTCGCCTTCGCCTGGAGCGTCATCAACGGCCGCCATGGTCTCTCCAGCTGGTACGGCCAGCGTACGCAGGAGAAGCAGCTCAAGAACGAGATCCAGCAACTTCAGGACGAAAACACCCGCCTCCGCCAGCACGTTGAGCGCCTCAAAAACGATCCCGACGCCATTGAGCACGAGGCCCGCGAAAAACTCCACTACGCCCGCCCCGGCGAAGTCATATACAGCCTGCCGCCTGACCCCAAGCAGGAGCCGGCCTCAAGCCAGTAGGAGTATATCGGTCGGGATGGCAGATAAAGCTAAGAGCTAAGACGCAGCGGATTCGAGAACCACGCCACTCCTGCCCCCGCCAACGGGGCATTGTCTCCCAACTCCGCGATTCGTACCTCAATCCGCGTGTCTGCCAGTTCCGTCTTCACGTCATCTAGAAACAGCGCCGCCGAGCGCGAGATTCCTCCGCCCAGTACCACCACATCAGGCGCGAAATCCTTGAGCAGCTGCTTGATAGCAATTCCTAGCGTTTTGCCAAACTCATGGAAAACCGCGACTGCCTCCGGGTCTCCGCCTATCGCGTAATGCGCAATCGACGCCACCTCGCGGTCCTCCCCCTTGCGTCTCGTGTACGCAGCTTTAATCGCCCGCGTCGATATCGTGTCTTCGACAATTCCGCCTTCATATGGAACATTCCAAATCTCTCCGCCCGGCGGAACACCCTCGCCTTCCGTCATTACGTGCCCATCCACCGCAAACCCTGATCCAACTCCGGTACCCAGCGTGAAGCACACCACCCTCTTCACACCTCGAGCAGCGCCCGCGCCAACCTCGCCCAGCAGGTACGCCGCCGCGTCATTCAGGAACAGCACCTGCTCCGGTTTCCATCCGAACTTCGCGGCCAGAGCCTCGCCCACGTTCACACCATAGAGATAGGGCATCTTGTGTTCCATCCAGCTGATGCCCTTCTCATAATCGAAAGGCCCCGGCATCGCAAACTCTGCTCCTTCGACAGTTGCTCCTTCTATGGCTTTCATTCCTAGTGACCGCAGCACTTCGAGAAACGCCTCGCTCGTCTGCTCCTCCGGCAGATTCGCCCGCCCAACCGTGTCCAGCCGATAGCCATCGCGATGGCAAACCGCGGCCGCAATGTGACTGCCGCCTACGTCATAAACCAGAACACACGGATCAACGCCCGCACTCAATCAGCACTCTCCTCGCGAATCTCCAACATTGTAAGCGGACGGTCTATTCCCAACGGAACTCTGAGAATCGTAACCGCGCACCAGCGTTCCATTAGGCCATCTCAGTCCGGATACCTTTTCACGCAGCGTTGACAGTGCACTGCAATGAGCTGCCCGGTATAGTAGTTCTCAACCTGCATGCAATTTCCCCTGCTGCTCCTGCTTCTGGCCTTCTTCGCGTTCGTAACAGCCCCGCTCTCCGCCCAGATGCCCTTCTATACCGACAACGCCGACGTCACTGACCAGGGGACCCTTCACATTGAAATGTACAACGAGCTCGATGACTTGCAGACCGCGCTCAACCCCGATCTCCGCCAGAACACGGCAAACCTCAAGGTTAACTACGGCCTGCCTCACAGGCTCGAACTTGACTTCGACGTGCCGTATCTCGCCATCTATCGTGTACCCGGATCTCGAAATTCCTCCGGCAATGGCGACGCAGATATGGGTATTAAGTGGAACTTCCACAAAGCCGCCCGCCCTCTTCGCGTCCCGTCCCTTTCCGCAAGCCTGTACATCGAATTCCCCACGGGCGACGAAACCCAGTCACTCGGTTCCGGCCAGACTGACTATGCGCTAAACTCAGTTGCGCAGGAATCGATCTCTGAAAAAACAAGGGTGAACGCGAACTTCGGATTTTTGTTCGCCGGCAACACCAGCACCGGCGTTCTCGGAATCCAGATTGCGCACGGACATGTTTACACCGGCGGCCTCTCGCTTCAGCATGACTTCAACCCACGCCTCACGTTGGGTGGCGAACTCTACGGAGCAGTCGATGATAACAACGGTCTCGGCAAAGACCAGTTGCAGGCCCTCCTGGGCGGCGCCTGGGCATTGAACAATCGCATGAGCCTGACGTTCGCGGCGCTCGGCGGCGCTCACGTCGCCAGCCCTAAAATCGGCTGCCAGTTCGGATACGAAATAGATTTTCCTCTCCGCCACCCCGCTCCCATAAAATCCGCATTCACCGACCCGAACACGCCAATCCAACGGAGAACCCCATGAGCTGCAAACCCGAACTCCTCAAGACCGTTCCCCTCTTCTCCCTCCTCGACGACGAGGAAATTGCCGTCCTTGCCGGACAGGTCGACATCAAGACCTATACGGCGCGTCAGCGGATATACAAAGCCGGAGATGTTGGTCTGGCGTATGTCACCGTCTCTGGCAAGGTGCGCGTCACCACCATCGATGAAGATCATCAGGAAGTCGTAGTCGATGAGCCCGGGTCCGGCGAATTCTTTGGATTCGCCTCCATGCTTGAGCAGACTCCGCATCAGACCAATGCCATTGCTCTCGAAGAATCCGTTTGCCTCGAAATCTCCCGCGATGACATCCAGACCCTGATGCTCCGCAAGCCGGATGCGGGTATGGATCTGCTCACGACCCTCGCTCACCAATACCACGCTGCCCATCAACTGGTCCGTTTACGCGCCACCCGCAATCCAAACGAAATCATCGAGCAGGAGGAGACGTTTGGCGAGGGCATCGCAGATGCAGTAGCGAGATTCGGCGGTTCCTGGACCTTCATCATCACGTTCTCTGTCGTTCTCATCGTCTATACAACCACCAATGTGATCCTGCACCACAAGGCATGGGACCCTTACCCATTCATTCTCCTTAACCTCTTTCTGTCCATGCTTGCGGCCATTCAGGCACCGGTCATTATGATGAGCCAGAATCGCCAGGATACTAAGGACCGCGTGCGCAGCGAACTCGACTTCGAAGTCAACCGCCGCGCCGAACTGGAAATCCAGGGTCTCGCGCGGAAAATGCATCTCCTCGATGAGAGAATCGATGACCTCGCCGACTTGCTGCGTCCGAAGGCCACTTCTCAACGAGAATTGACTTAATCGCTGTGCTCATTTCTTGAGTCAGGCTGGCCGGCCGATTACCATTACGGTCCTGCTGTCCGTAGTTTTTATAAGATAAGATATCGACCTGTTTGAACGTTTCACCGCGTTCAAACATCCCTTAGTCCCTTGTAAAGTCCAATTCATCCCCGTGTCATCACAAGGGTAACTTACCCCTATTACCTCTCAGCCATAGACCTGCGTCTGGACCAAAGGTAAAGTAACCTTTCGCGTTGTTATCCAGCTCACTATCCTCTCCGGGCCCCCATCGTTCTGCCACTAAGAAAAGAGTGTCGATGAAGGCTAAGACTTATCTGACAGAATTGGCAGGACTCCGCGGGGCAGCGGCTTTATGCGTGGTCCTCTATCATGTCGGGAATCTGACTGGCATTCGGCCGGCAATTCTGCGCTCCGGCGGACCAACCCTGGATTTGTTCTTTCTTCTCTCCGGCTTTGTTTTGATTCATCAGTATGAAAAGCGTCGAGAACTGCAACCGGAGTCCGACCTTCGAGCAACAAAACGCTTCTACTTCACCCACTTCTATGTCCGTCGCTTTTTCCGGATCGCGCCGCTTTATTACGCATTGCTTCTCGCATCATTCGTGGAGCAGCCTTTCCTTGAAAAATGCAACCTCTACATCACCCGGCACTCATGGGTGTTCACGGACATATTCCGCGACGTCTCATGGACAAATCTGGTAATGCACCTGAGCTTCGCTTTCGGTTTTTTGCCTCACTTTTCGTATCATTCGGGCCTTCCTGATTGGACCGTCGGATTGGAAATCCAGTTCTATCTTGTTTTCCCTTTCCTGATCCTTCTCATCTTGAGGTTCGGATATGCAGCTACTGCGGCGCTCACATTAGTGCTAGCTGTCCTGGGAAATCTGATGTTTTCCCCATTTGTGAACAGCTTTCCCATGTCATCGTTCCTGCCGATGAAGATGCACCTGTTCCTCCTTGGCATGCTCATTGCAGCAACTTTTCACAAGAGGATCACAGTCCTTGCAGGTGGCTCCTGCGTTGCTCTCATACCATTCCTGCCACTCATCGAGAAGATTCAACGATTCAAGCTCGGATGGCTCATCGGCGATATGGTAATGGCAACCATCCTTTTTCTCTTGACCTGCTCCAGCGGTCACGTTCGTAAAGTTCTTACCCCGTTCAGAGCGATGTTGAATACAGGTCCGATGCAGATGTTGGGGCAGATCTCTTATGCGGTTTATCTCGTTCATCTACTGATCATTCCGCCGATCGTAGCTCTCCTTCTCCATGTTCATTGGGCCACCGCGCTGCCCGGCAAACCGCGCTTCCTGCTCTTCTCATCCGCTGTAATGCTCGTGATCTTTCCGGTTTCTCTGCTCCTTCAGCGCTTCATTGAGCAGCCGGGCGTTGGCTTAGGGAAACGTCTCCTCACACCTAGCGTTGCTGACGCGCATCCCCAGTTCTATCGATTGCGGAAATCTGCAACTTCCGCTGCAACCGATGCCGGTTCGGAAGCATGAACCGCGAACACGTCTGACTCCATCAACAATCAACATGGCCAGCGGCCGCTCTGACTGACTGACCAAGGTCAGCCTCTTACGTCATGACCCGCAGGTGCTTCATTCTCCGGTGTCAATGCCCGAGTGCTTGCCTTACTCCCAAGTCGTTGATTTAGCGGGGAGGATCTGTTCGTTCCGTTTGCAGCGTATTCGCGCAATTCGTCCAGCACAATGATTTCAGGACCAGCGTTCATCCTTGCACCCATACGGTGGAGTTGGAACTTCCTTGAACGCTCCCGCATTTTCCTAAGTTTTTTTGTCTCTACCCTCTGCACGGAAAAGCACAAAATCCAATGCGGTTAGCTGTTTGTGAGGACTGTAAACTGCTCATTCCGCGAGGCTTCCTTGCAGAGTATGGGGAAGGGAGGCCGGATGCCGCACCTGGGATTTGCGCGCGTTCTGACGCCGCGCTCCAACCTATCCCTTGCCCCTCCCCATCAGGAACATCATTCCCGCCGCCAGCAGCGTCGTGTCGATCAGCAGGAGGAACACCCGTTCGGGCAGCCGGTCCACGACCCGTTTCCCAGCGAAGGAGCCGACCACCATGATGGGGCCCAATGCCAGGCCGCTTAAGACAGCATGGGGCGGCAGGGCTGCCGACTGTCGGTAAGCTATCAACTTCGTAACATGCATTACGACGGTCGATAGTGCCTCGGTGCCGATGTACGCCCCCTTCACCAGCCCATATGCCAAAAAGAATGGTGCCATGAGGGGACCGACACTTCCCATAAGGGCCGAGAGGAAACTCGCCCCCGCTCCGATCAATGCAAAGCTCCTGAGCGGAGTCCTGAACTCCCTCATCTTTGGCAGATGTCGTAGAAGGACCATCAAGATCAGAAATCCGCCTAGCACCTTGGTCAAAGCCGTCAGAGGAGCGTGAGCGAACAGCACTCCTCCCAGCAGCGCCATCGGCACACCGCCCAGCGAAAACCAGCCGACAACCCGCCAATCAAGCTGCCGTCGGTTCAACCACACTCGGCTCCCATTGCCGATGAGTTGCGCAACAGTGAGGATAGGAATGGCCTCGCGCACACCGAAGACAAGCACCAGCATCGGCAGCAACACCGCCGCGCCGCCAAAGCCCGTCACAGCAGCGAGCAGTGCCGCGACAAATGCGGCCAATCCCAAAACGATGAAACGAAGCGCCTCAGGCATGTTTCGCAATCAGATGCCGAATCAGTGTAGCGACAGGCGGATTCCAGTAGATAAAAATCCGCTCCTGGCTAAGCCCGGCCGGCAAACTCGCGCGTCTCGGTGTATACCTTAACCGTTTCGCCCTCTTCCACAAAAAACGGAACCTTGATCTCGAGCCCGGTTTCCAGTCGCGCATGCTTTGTTACCGCTCCGCTCGCCGTGTTGCCGCGTGCGCCGGGCTCTGTGTAGGCGACCTTCAGTTCTACCTTCTCCGGCAGCTGAATTCCGATCGGGTTCCCATTGAACTTGTCGATCTTGATGATCAACCCCTCTGTCAGAAACTGCTGCGCATCTCCGAGCTTTTCCGGCGATAGCTCAATCTGCTCGAACGTCTCCTGATCCATGAAGTGCGACGCATCGCCATCCGAGTACAGATACGACGCCTCCACGGTCTCCAGATCGGGCTCCTTGAACTTCTCGCCGGCCTTAAAAGTCTTGTCGAAGACCGCGCGTGTCAGCAGGTTCCGCATCTTCAGCCGGACCAGCGTCTGCCCGCCTCGCGCTGTTGGGGTCGAGACCTCCGCATCCAGGCAGTAGTACGGAGTGTTTTCAAACTCGAAATACATCTTTCGCTTCACATCAATCGCGTCAATCAATGAGGCCATAGCTACATCGATCTTAGCAATTGAGACGAGAGGGCTGTCGGACCAAGGGGATCTTAACGGAGGTTCAGCCGATGCCGAGTATTGGACATGGCTTCTACGCGGGTGATGCAGAATCACACCTGGTGCCTGAGAGACTCAGAATATGGAAACGCCGTCTTCAGCCTGCGCTGGCGGACAGCCGTTCCCGTTGGTTTGGTTGAATCTATGCAGGTACGCCTCTGCCGCTTCTTGCGACGACAACTGGGAGAGGATCTTGGCACGCGTGTTGTATACGAACAGTCGTTCTCCATACAGATAGTGCCCTTCGAGATCTCCGCCGATGAAGGTGTCGACGGCGTCGCGGTTCAACTGCATGTCTTTCGAAACAACATCGGCCGTCAGTGTCGGATCTGAGAAGAGGATTCGAAGGGCGCCTGTCGTATCCCAGTCGGTGTCGAACACCACGGCAGGTCCGCTGTATTGACAGAACCCGTCGAGCAGGAAAGTGCTCTGCTGAGGTGGCGCTGTCACATTTGTCCGGATGTTGCGGAGCACCGCAGCCTGTTTTGAGGCCGCATCGATCCAGAAGAATGAGATCCCATTGCAGACAATCGAATACGAAGCGCATGTCAAGGCGACCAAAACTGCGAACATGCGAAGTCGAAAAAAGGATTGGGCGACCATGCACACCAGGGTGATAAGTCCAACAATGACGCAGGAGGCGCCCAGCGCTGATGCGATGGTGATCCGGTTGTTGAGGCCGGCGCTCTCAAATGCTGTGCCGGGCACAGGTGAGAAGAGTGCATAGCCAAGGCCGAACAGGACCAATCCAAAGGCAATCGCCTTGAAGCCTGCCAGTCGCGTCAGTACTTGAGATTCATCTTGAAATCTCCAGAAGTACAAGGTCAACAGAATGGTGACGGCGGCAGCCGCAGCCGCAGATCCGGCGGTAATGGCAGACTGGCGATAGAGGCTGGCGAGCACCGATGGAAGGCGGAAAACGTAGTTGCCCAAGTTGAACTGAAACGCATGGAACGCTGCAAGTTTCCAAATTTCGCCGCGCAGCCAGAAGAGCGGGATTCGGTGGTGAAGTACGTAGCGGTGCTGGAAGAGAATTTTAAGCAGTCCGAAAAGGACGATCGGAAGAGCGACGCCTAGAGGCGGAAGAATACTCAAGGCACGGTGCTCACCGGAACTCCGACGAAAGGTTCGCCAGGCAACGACAACAATGGATGCCACGATGATTCCAAGCGCGACCTCATAAGACAGAATGCTCGCGACGAAACAGGTAGACGCGGCGGCGAGCCATGGCGCCTTTCTGCTTCCCGAGGGCGAAGCATACCGAAGCATCGCGGCGATCCCGGCAAGGGCGAACAACATACACAAGAGCGTCTGCTGTGAGGAGAGCCAGAAACGGTCAGTTGAGTATTGAGGGAGAAAGGCGAAGATAATCGCCATGGCGACGGAGTAGCACCGAGCGATCGAGCTGGCGCGCAGTACGACGTAGAGGAGAACGACCGTAGCCCCGAGCAGGGCGGCGATCAGCAGGTGATACGGCAGCGGGTGCAGCCCGAAAGCTTTAAACTCCAGAACAAGGCAGGCGAGTTGTACCGGCCGGACAAGCAAACCGGAGTCGGTGTGAACAAGGCTGCGGAACATAGCTGACAAGCCAGCTGGCGCTGATTCTCGGAGAGCCGCCAGGTAGGACCAGTCATCGCTGTAGAATCCGAGTTCGCCGACCCAGGGCAGAGCGGATACGAAGACCAAAATCAGAAGAAAGATCGAGTCAAGCAATTCCAGGCGTTTGAAGGCTTTGTTCATCTTCGCTTGTCGTCAGAAACCGGGTTACTCCGCTGGAATGGACAAGCTCATGCGAAGCTACCAGGTGAATATAGACAGACTACAAGGCGAGGTTTTAGGTTGGATTTATGGCTGGTGTTTCTCTAGTAATGGACGGGAAGGTGGCGCTGGTCACAGGCGGATCGCGCGGAATCGGCGCGGAGACTGTACGGCTGTTTTCTGCTGCGGGTGCGCGGGTGGTATTTAGCTATAAGCAGGCCAAGGAACTGGCCCTCACGCTGATGGACGAGTGCGGTGGCCCGAGCCGCTGCGTTCCTATCGAGCAGCAATTGAGCTCGCCCGCGGATGGGCGCGCTCTGGTCGGGGCTGCGATTAAGGCTTTCGGGCGTCTCGATGCCCTTGTCGTCAATCACGGAGTATGGCCATCCGAGGATGCTCCCATTGAACTGATGACGGAAGAACAGTGGCGTAGCACCATCGCCGTCAACCTCGACTCCGTCTTCGGACTCGTGCAGGCGGCCGTTGTGCAGATGGAACTTCAAGGCCCATCGCCAACTGCTGAGGACGGTCCGAAAGGCCACATTGTTCTCATCAGCTCCACAGCAGGGCAGCGCGGCGAGGCTCTGCATGCAGACTATGCCGTGACCAAAGGCGCTCTCATCAGTCTCACCAAGAGCCTGTCCAGTGAGCTGGCGCCGCGCGGAATCCTTGTGAATTGTGTGGCTCCCGGATGGGTTGCAACCGACATGTCCGCCGGAACCCTTGCTGACCCAATGCTGGGTGCGAAGATCCGGTCCGGAATTCCTGTCGGGCGCGTCGCATCTACCACAGAGATTGCCGGCCCGGTGCTGTTCCTTTGTACATCGATGGCGGGCTTTATCTCTGGTGAGGTGCTGAACGTGAATGGCGGCGCCGTCTTGGCTGGATAACAGAGGGCAGAGGGAGTCATAGGAACTTGGACAGACGAATCCGAAAGGCGATGGGGATGGCGTTAGCTGCGGTCCTGCTGACTGTACCACTGGGAGCAAGGGCACAGGTGAGCGACGCTCCATCGGCAGCCAATGCGCCACAACAGGCGATCGATCCTGCGGCGGATAAGAACGCGGCGAAGGCTCATGAACTGCTGGATGCCATGGTGAAGGCGCTTGGCGGCGATGCGTGGCTGAACTTGAAGAACACCGTTCGCGAGGGACACCTCGCTGCTTTTCACCACGGCGATCCCGATCCCGGGACGATGCTCTTCTATGACTGCCACGAGTGGCCCGACCGGGACCGCTTCGAATACGGTAAGCACAAAGACGTCTATCAGTTTTACCAGGGACGCAAGGGAATCGAAGTGACCTACCGCGGAGCGAAGGCGCTGCCGAAGGAGCAGGTGGACGATTTCCTGCGCCGCCGCGATCACTCGATCGAGATGGCCGTAAAGGTCTGGATGAAGGATCCCAAGACCATCTTCGTGTATGAGGGACAGCGCATGGCGGAGCGCCACATGGCAGACCAGGTGACGCTCATCTCGCCGCAGAATGAGTCGATCACCATTCAGACGGACGTACAGACGCATCTTCCGCTGAGCCGCAGCTTTCAGTGGCGTGACCCGTTATACAAGGACAAGAACACCGAGGTTGAGGAGTACGCGGACTATCACGACGTCGAAGGTTTACCGACTGCCTATTCAATCACCCGCCTGCACAATGACGAGACGGCGCGGCAGGTGTATATCGACAAGGTGCACTACAACGTGGATCTGCCGGCTGATTACTGGGACATCAATTCAATCGCGAAGAGGGTGAAGAAGTAGCTCTGACTCGTTAGCTCTTGGCTAGTGCCTCAAGGGCACAGCCCTGCTTCGTTATAATCCTCAGGGAGCGCGGAGCTCGTGTTTGCGCGCTTTCTGGAGCCAATGCATGACGTTTGACATCCAGGAGATCCTGGAATTCCTGCCTCACCGCTACCCCTTTCTCCTGATCGACAGAATCACCGAATTCGAGCCTCAGAAGCGTCTGGTCGCCATCAAAAATGTGACCATCAACGAGCCGTTTTTCCAGGGACATTTTCCTGGATACCCAATCATGCCGGGAGTGCTGGTCGTGGAGGCGATGGCGCAGGCGGGCGGCATCATCATGATGCATGAGCTGGAAGATCGCAACTCGAAGCTCGTGGTATTCACGGGAATTGAACGCGCAAAATTCCGCCGCCCCGTAACGCCCGGCGACCAGTTGCGGATCGAGGTGGATGTGCTGTCGTTTCGATCGCGAGCCGGAAAAATCCAAGGTCGCGCCACAGTGGAAGGCAAACTGGCCTGCGAGGCGACTCTGACCTGCGCGGTAGTGACGCGAGAGCGAGAGAGGAAAGCGCACGGGGAAGCGACGGAGGCAGCACCGGTAAGCGCGACGGTGGTCGAGTGAGCATACACCCCAGTGCGGTAATCGCCGAAGGCGCGGTGGTTCCCGACTCCTGCGAGGTTGGGCCGTTTTCGACGATTGGGCCTGACGTAGTGCTGGGCGAGGATTGCCGGCTCATCTCCCATGTTGTCCTCGATGGGCATACAAGGATCGGCAATCGAAATGTGTTTTACCCATTCTGCTCGGTCGGAATTGCACCCCAGGATTTGAAGTACGGCGGTGAACCGACCCAGACGGAAATTGGTGATGAAAACACGATTCGTGAGTGCGTAACCATCAGCCGCGGTACGGTGAAGGGCGGCGGCATCACGCGCGTGGGATCCAAGAACTTGCTCATGGCGTATGTGCACATTGGCCACGATTGCCGCGTAGGCAGCGGATGCATTCTTGCCAATGCCGCTACGCTCGCGGGGCACGTTGTCATCGAGGATTACGCCACGGTCGGCGCCTTCAGCCCGGTTCACCAGTTCTGCACGGTAGGGAAGTACGCGTTTATCGGCGGCGGCACCATCGTGACCCAGGATGTACTGCCGTTCTCGCTGACTTCGGCGAAGCGGGAGAACCGGGCCTTCGGCATCAACAAAATCGGGCTCGCGCGACGCGGGTTTTCCGAAGACCGCCTCAAGACCCTCCAGAAGGCATTCCGGTATTTGGTCTCATCGAAGATGAATACGACGCAGGCGCTCGAGAAGATTCGCGAGCTGGAAGGTGACGACGCCAAGCTTCTGGCCAATTTTATCGAGAAGAGCCAACGGGGAATAATCAAGTAACTAAAAATGATTTGGGTGGGGTGGCAACGGTGGTAAGTCGTTGGATGATTGTTCTTGCCTTGTCGATTTTCAGTGCTGCGACATCCGCGGCGAGGGCCCAAGAGGTCGTTGCGGTTGACCAGTCTGCTCTCAGTCAGCACGCTGATCATCGTGTCTCTCCGGTCTACCCGCCGATCGCCAAAGCGGCGCATGTTCAGGGCACTGTCTTCTTCGACGTCCGCTTGGGAGTCTCGGGGAAGATCGAGTCCATGAAGGTGGTGAGCGGCCATCCCATGCTGCAGCAAGCCGCTATCGATTGCCTGAAGCAATGGACCTTTCATCCGTTCGAAAAGGACGGGCTGCCGGTGATCGCCACAGGCCAAATGCCAATCGTTTTCGCATTGAGCGACTATCATCCGCCAGCAAACGATGAACAGATAGCCCAGCGGTACTTTCCTCTTGCTGATCAGTGCCGGCAGGCTGTACGGAATAAAGAGAACCCTTCAAGCGCGGAGGAGGTCTGCAATCAAGCCGCTGAGACTGCTGAACAGTTTGGTTCTGATGTGCGATTCATTGAGAGGCGGGGTGGCTTTATATACGCTGCGACGGCCTGCGCAAATAATCGAGACCTTACAAAGGCATTGACCTGGGCGTCCAAAGCCGTTGACGTGGTCAAGTTAGGTCACGACGATAATTCCGGGAGTAACGCGGCCTATTCAACCAAAGGAATGATCGAAGGCATGATCGGCGACTTGGCCGCTGCGGATTCAGATCTTGCGATAGCCGAAGACTATGGGCGCAAAGCCATCGCCTGGGCAGAGCAGGTGAAGTTTGAACATGAGGATTCTTACAAGCAGACTCTGGCAAGGGATTTTCAGTTCCACGCACAAGTACTGCAGGGAATGAACCGGCCGAAGGAAGCGCAAGAAAAGCTGGACGAGGCAAAGAAGTATGAATAGAGCCTTGATCCGCCGAAGCCGCGAATCCGTGAAGCCGTGCCCTTCGAAAACAGGCCGTTCTCTATGAAGCTCGGTCTCATCGCCGGCAACGGCCGCTTCCCGTTCCTTCTGCTAGACGCCGCGCGCGCGCAAGGCCTTGCAGTCACTGTCGCAGCAATCCGCGAGGAAACCGATCCCGAAATCAATCATCGCGCCGCTATCGACGATAAGATCACCGTCCACTGGCTCTCCCTCGGGGAACTCTCCCGCCTGATCGACATCTTCCATAAAGAAGATGTGAAGTCCGCTGTGATGGCCGGGCAGGTAAAACATAAGCAGATTTTCTCGAGCATCCGCCCCGACTGGCGTCTCGCGAAGCTGCTCCTGAATCTCCGGACACGCAACACGGACATGCTGCTCGGCGCGGTGGCCAAGGTGCTGGCGGACGAGGGCATCGAACTGATGAGTTCGACGCAGTTTCTTGAACCCCTTCTGGCGGAAGAGGGTACGCTGACCGAGGCTGCAGGTGGTCGAGCTCCGACCGACGACGAGAGAAAGAACATCGAGTACGGCCTTGGAGTTGCGCGCGCTCTGGCGGGGTTTGATATCGGGCAGACGGTCGTAGTTGCCGCGCAGGCGTGTGTCGCCGTCGAGGCGATGGAGGGAACGGATGCCACAATCGAGCGGGCTGGGCAGCTGATGAAGTCGCTGCAAGAGGAGGATGGCTCACCTGCTTCGACGCTAGAGCGCCGACTGACCGTCGTCAAGGTTGCAAAGCCGAACCAGGATATGCGATTCGATGTGCCTGTGATCGGGATCCGGACGATTGAGAGCATGATGGCCGCGGGAGCCAGTTGCTTGTCAGTCGAGGCAGGCCGGACGCTCTTATTTGATCGTGAAATGTTGCTGAAGCGCGCGGTGGCCGCGGGGATTGCCGTCGTGGGCATGCCCCGAAACGGGCTAGGAACCAGACCGTACAGACGGTAGCAAGCCGGCGATTGCAAGCATCGCAACACTCCCGTGACAATTACTTCTGGGGTCTGGAACTATACTGGCGGGCAGGATGGCGTCTCCCCATCATTGAGCCGCGTCTTTATAGATGCCGGTGAGTAGGCCCGGAGTCGAAGCAATGATCCCCGTTTCTCAAACAGGAGGTTACAGGTGAAGAAATCAATTCTGTGTGTTGCGGTGGCGGCCCTTGCTCTTTCGGTGCCGCAGTTGACGGTGCATGCGGCCGATGACGCGTCGATGCCCACGGCCGGGAAGAAGGCTCCCACGTTCACTCTGCCTTCGCAGGAGGGCAAACCGGTTTCGCTGGACAGCTATCACGGCAAGTGGGTGGTACTGTATTTCTACCCCAAGGATATGACGCCGGGTTGCACCATCGAGGCGCACAACTTCCAGCGCGATTTGTCGAAGTTCGAAGCCGAAAACGCCGTGATCCTCGGTGTGAGCGTCGACACGGTTGATAGCCATAAGCAGTTCTGCACAAAGGACGGCCTCACTTTCCATTTGCTGGCGGACCCGGATCACAAGGTCGTGGATGAATACGGATCGCTGGGGCATTTCGGCGAGATGACGATTGCGAACCGGAACACGTTCCTGATCGACCCGAGCGGGAAAATCGTGAAGGTCTGGACCAAGGTCGACCCGCGGGTACACTCGGAAGAGGTTCTGGCAGCCATTCAGCAGTCGAAGAAGGGCTAAAGAGAATTTCGGTTTGCAGTCTCCTGCCTCGATTTTCCCGATCCTGTTATCGAACGATGTAACGCCATGACTGAAATTGCGCGGAAGTTCCGGGAGGATCTGGATGCGGTGCGTCGCACGCTGGTGTCCTTGCCGGAAAGCCTCGCGAATGTGCCATGGCGCGAGGGCGGGTGGACACGGAAAGAGATTGTGGGACACCTGCTTGATTCAGCAGCGAACAATCGCCAGCGGTTTGTGCGTGCATCGACAGAAGGGACGTATGCAGGACCGAAGTACGCTCAGGATGCCTGGGTTGAGGCGCACGCCTACGCCGAGCAGAACTGGGCTACGCTGCTGGCATGGTGGGAGACGGAGCACGAGATCCTGATTTCTGTCGTCGACCGCATCCCGCAGGATCAGCTGGAAACGCAGTGCGTGGTCGGGGATAATGCGCCCGTGACCCTGCGCTTCCTCATCGAGGACTACGTGGAGCACCAGAGGTGGCATATGAAGCAGCTTGTGGCTGTCAACTACTAGCCAGTAGCGATTCAACCCATGCGTCACACTGATCCCGCATTTCACAAGTCCTCAGGTTGTAGTACAGGCGCAAAAAAGCCCGGCGGAAAGCCGGGCTTTTTTGCTTGCCTTTGGTACTGCTACAAGAAAACTACTTCTTCTTTGCGGTCTTCTTGGTTGCCTTTTTCGCTGCTGTCTTCTTGGCTGCCTTCTTTGCAGGAGCCTTCTTGGCTGCCTTCTTTGCTGCTTTCTTAACGGCCAACTTTTTACCTCGTGTTGTAGTTTTACCAGCGCGCTTCGCCGCGGATTTCTTCGCGGCCTTTCCGCCCTTGGCGCCGGCGGTCTTCTTGGCGGACTTCTTTGCGGCCTTCTTGGCAGGAGTCTTCTTGGCTGCCCTTTTCGCAGGAGCCTTTTTCGCTGCCTTCTTTGCCGGAGCTTTCTTTACAGCAGCAGCCTTCTTCGCCGGAGCTTTGGCTGCTTTCTTGGCGGGTGCCTTTTTCTTTGGGGCCGGTGCGGTTTCTGGAATTACTTCGGCGATGATCACGCCCTCTTCGATCACTCCCTCGTCATCGTCAGAGGAGGTGATTACGCCTGAGGTCTCAAGGTCGTCGTCTTCTTCCATTTCATCGTGATCGGCGTTCAATTCTGCCGGCTCCAGATCGGAATTACCGTCATTCATTGCATACATTTTGATCACTTCGTCCATCCGATTGCCTCCAGCGGTCTGCCGCTGCCCACGTAAGGGTTTGCATCTCTGCGTTGCGGTGAATCAACTCCGCATGCGGAGCAATTCTAACAACACATTGCACGAAATACTATCAAAAGACGCGAAGAGAGTTTCACCAGGACATTATTTCTGCGCGCGAGTCGACGTCTTTGCGTGTTTGGAACGCTTGGTTGACGACGACTTATGCGAACTCTTCGATGAAGGGACCTTCGCGGTGCTGGTCGCGTGAGAGCTCCGGGACGACGTCTTCGCGCGAGAACTATGAGAACCGGGCCCGCGTTGGGACCGATCGGTGGCGGTCTCATGCGCACGCCCCTTCTTGCCCTTCCCGTGTCGGCTTCGACTTGTACCGGCGCGCACGACAGTAGGCTCGGCGACGTGCAGATGGCGACCCGCTTCTATCCTGATTCCCGACGCTGGAAG
>DATNFD010000216.1:0-31109 GCA_035606555.1 Occallatibacter sp. | reverse complement strand
TCCCATGCGGCGAGGGGCAAGCGGGCGGAGCGAGAGGCGACTACACGGCCGGATGCAAACGGAGGATCGTCCAGGAAGCGCTCATCGGGATTGACTTCGACGTTGGCCGGGTGATCGACGGCGACGAGGCGAAGCTGATCGATATAGTTCACCTCTTCCATGGGCTCGATGAAGCGGAGGCTGAGTTTGCCATCGATGGGCGCGAGGCGGTCGCCATCGACCTTGATCCATTCGCCAGGGTTAGGAATGTTGCGGCGCGTTGGGGTGAACCAGTGACCTACGACGGCGGCGCCGATGACGTCTGTGACAAGCCTGTATTTGTGTCCGTCCCACGCGAAGAGAACTGGGCATGAACTTCCGCGACGATCTGCTTCCTTCATGGCGATTACGGGAGTGTGCGGAAGATCGATCTCGTCCTGGAGAATGCCTGTGGGCCAGAGAATGCGAAGAAGATCGATGTGATCTGCCTGTCCGAGGCCGACGAGCAGCTGCGGAGGAGCCTGCGTGGCGAGGCCGGAGGAGCCGGCCAGCTCCCATTTCTGCCACTGACCGTTGGCAAAGATTTCGACTTTTGAACCGAGGGCGGTCTTATTGTCGGCGTAACCGGCAAGATCGATGCGGACGAAGTGATTCTTGTTTGCGCCCTGATTATGAAGGAGGATCGGCGCTGCGTTTTGCTGGGTCACGATGAGGTCAGGCGCACCATCGCCGTCTACATCGGCAGCAATCAGACCGCGGGGCGCCACCAGCAGAGGTGTCTTCTCAATCCCCAAGGCTCCGCTCACGTCTTCGAACGTGCCGTCGCCCTTGTTGCGGAAAACTTTTACGCGGGGACCTTCAGCGGTCTCAACGATCGCAGCAAGATCTACCCAGCCATCGTTGTCGATGTCGATCGCAGTGATTCCCCAGGCCCGCGTGGCTCCGCTGAGGGGCAGTTGCACGCGCTCGAATCGGCGGCTGGCGTTCTGCGGGCCGGCAACATTGCGCCAGAGTGTGAGGCCGGGCGCCCCGGCGTGGGTGACGGCGATGTCTATCCAGCCGTCTTTGTTGAAGTCGAAGACAGCGATTCCTTCAGTGGCGGGGAGCTTTGCGTCATAGAGAGGCTGCTGGGGATACTTCCCTTCCCTGGGATTAACGAAGAGGACGGGCGAGGGGCTATCTCCGGTGACGGCAATGTCGACGGCGCGATCGTTATTGAAGTCGGTGAGAATTGCTGCCGCTGTTTTGCCGGTTCCGCCAAGGCCGGTCTGCTCAGTCCACTCGGTGAAGGTCTTGTTGCCGTTGTTGCGCCAGAGCACGTTGGACTGGTTTCCGGATTTGAGTGGCGAACCCGTTACAAATAGGTCCAGGTCACCATCATGATCGAAGTCGATGAAGGTGATGCCGGTGGGATGATTGCGTGAGGTGAGGCCCGCTTCGCCGGTTACATCCTCAAATTTGCCTTTGCCCAGATTGCGGAAGAGATGGACACCATCGTCGGTGGCTACGGCGAGGTCGTTGAGGTTGTCGGAATCGTAGTCGCCGACGGCGCAGGCTACACCAGTTCCCTTCAAGCTCAGCCCAGAAGCCGCAGTATCGAGATCTTCGAACTTGCCGTCGCTCGCGCGATGCAGCACCCTGATCGCCTGAGGACTCGACATCAAGATGAGATCCATCTGCCCTGAGCCGGTCGCGTCGAGCATGCAAGCGCCACCGCTTGTGTGCTCCATCTTCGGCTTGTCCACGAGCATGTTTTGCGCGACCAGCTTGACGGGAATCATGGCCTGCTGGCGCGCCTGCGGTTCTTCGACAGGGGTGACGGTTGAATAGTGGCCCTGCTCTCCGTAGGCGAGGCCGATAGCCGCGGAGATTTTGGTGCTGGTCATGTGCTGAAAAAGCTTGAAGTGTTCTTTGGCGGCCTCCTTGTCACCGGTAGCCTGCAGGGCGCGGGCGAGCGCGAACTCAGACGACGCATGGAGCGGCTGGATAGCGAGAGCTTTCTTCAGAACCTGGATGGCTTTGTCGAACTGCTTGAGCTCGCGATAGCAAACCCCCTCGAAGTAGTAAGAATCCACGTCGCGAGGGTCGAGCTTCACAGCTTCCTGGAAGCTTTTGAGGGCATCGTCGAGCTCGTTATTGGCATGCTGCGCAAGACCGAGGTTGTACCACGCCTGGGGATTGTTGGGGTCGAGAGCGATTCCCCTCTTCAGCGCGATCTTTGCCTCGTCAATCTTCTGAAGTGTCATCAAGGCGATGCCTTCATTGACGGCGGCCTGCGCGAGTTTAGGGTCCTTCTGGAAGGCTTCGGCGAAAGCCTGCTGAGCCTTCTCAGTAAACTGCTGCCCCATGAGGGCCACGCCACGATTGTTCAGCCGGACGGCTTCCGAGTCGTACCGGGGCTCGGCACCGGCCGTAACCGCCAAAGCTAAGAGAACAATGGTTAACGGACCCGCTACTCGCATAAACTTCATCTTCAAGCTAATCTCCAGAGCAATAGCCAAGAGGAACACTTCAGTGTATGCGAGACAGTGCCGCTCTTGAACCGAGCCCGTGTGACTGGTTCGAGGGCGGAAAGGGCTGAAGTGGCGTTTTGCAGTTCGCTTGAATCGGTTTGAAAGGGGCGAGGATGAACACCGCCGAACAAGCGGTTGGGAGGGAACGCGAGTATCGAATGAAGGCGTGGTATCGCGCCTTTCTTCTGATCATGGGCGCGCCGGCAGTATCCGGCGGAATCGTGATGTGTGCTCTGGCGCTGAAGTCCGCGAGCATTGCATTCCCCCTGCTCGTGACTGCCTTGTTTCTGGGATTCGGGATCTACCTGATCGCCCTGGGCTCGCGATCACGGATCATTCTGGATGGTTCGCGTATTGAGATTCGGGGAGCTTTCACCGATCGCTCCGCCGATGCGAGTGAGATAGAGGGATACCGGACGATTTCTTCGCGCAACGGCAAGTACACGCAAATTTATCTGATCAACGGCCGCCGGCCGATGTCGTTCTCGAATTTGTTTGAACGGGACAGCAGGTTCGATGCGTGGTTTCGCAAGGTCCCCAATCTTGATAAACGCGATCGGGATGCGCTGCTGGAAAAGATTTCCCATGAGGAGGAGTTGGGCGCCACACCGCAGGATCGGCTCGACGCGTTATCTCGGGCCAAGACGAACAGCATCTTGGCGATAGTGGTCGCAGTTGCCGCGGCGATTGCGGCGAACTGGGGAATTCCGGCCCTTTATGTGCCGTTCTCATTCGTGCTGGTGTTGGTTCCGATCGCGCTGGCGATCATGCTGCACCGCGGGCCCCTTCTATACGCGGTTTTCAAACGAAAGGCCGACCCGCGAGCGGAACTACTCTACGCACTTATGGTGGCCAGCTTTGGACTTCTGCTCCGTGCGCGCGGCATCAAGTTCGTTTCTCTCGAGTTTGTGGGGATGGCCGTCGCTATTATCGCGGTCGCGTACCTGGCGGCGTTCTATCACTCGCTGTTCGAGAGCACGTCGCCGGTGCGGACGTTTTTTGCTTTGCTGCTTTTCGCGACCTTATACGGATACGGAGCGATGGCCGTGGCCGATGCGGTTGGAGATGGGTCGCCTGCGGCGCGCTTCTCGCCTCGAGTGATCAACAAGCACTACACGACGGGGCGATCGCGATCATATTATCTGGTGCTGGAGCCGTGGGGGCCTTTGACGCGAGCCAATAGCCTGGGAGTGTCGCAGAAGCTTTACGACAAAGCCCACCCGGGCGATAGCGTGTGCCTGGAACTCCGGCAGGGCCGACTGAGCGCGCCATGGTATACACAGGTGCCCTGCTACGGCGCAGATCAAACCTTACAGCGATGATCGAGTCATCTGGCTGCACCGTTATACTTCAGCCAGTGAACGCAGTCGTCGAGAATATTGATTGGTACAGCTTTCTTGGGCGTGCTCCGCTACCCGCAGCAGGAGCTGATTCGCTGGCTTTGTTAAGCAGGCACCGTGTTTTGATCACGGGCGCGGGTGGATCGATTGGCTCGGCGCTGGTGCGGCGAGTGGTCGCGCTGGGATGCGAAGTTATCCTTCTCGAATCTGCTGAATCGAATCTGCACGAGGTGCAGAGAACATTGAGCGGTGACCGGCTTTCGCGCACAGGAACGTTTTACCTGGGGAACGCAAGCGATCCAGCCCTGGTGGACGAGATTTTTGCCGTGCATCGTCCGCAGCTTGTGTTTCATACCGCGGCGTTCAAATACCTACCGTTGCTGGAAGAGCAGCCACTCGCGGCAATCGCAAACAACATCTTTGCGACGGAGACGCTCGCCGCGGCAGCATCGCGGCACGGCGTGCGCATGGTTCTGCTCTCGACAGATAAGGCAGTTGCGCCGGGATCAGTGATGGGTGCGACCAAATATGTGGCAGAACAGATTGTCCTTTCCAACGGCGGAACTGCCGTTCGGCTGGCAAACGTGCTTGGGTCGCGCGGCAGCGTGAGCGAGATATTTGCTGCGCAGATTGTTTCTGGAACTCCGCTGACGGTGACGGACCGCGAAGCGCGGCGGTACTTCATTACGATCTCGGAAGCAGTTGAGCTTTTGCTTGCGGCGTCGGTTCATCGGGATGCGGGTGGGCTTTTCGTTCCGCAGCTTACGAAGGCACACTCCATCGCAGATCTCGCGCGGTTTCTGAGCAAGGCTGTAGCGCCGGGTCGTGAAATTCCGATCGAGTTTACACACCTGCGACCCGGGGAGAAGAAGCGGGAACGGTTGTGGTCAGCGGATGAGACTCCAGGCGAGGCTTCACCGGATGGGCTGGTTCGCGTAGAACTCTTGTTGCAGCCGTGGAACAGGCTAATTGAGCGCCTGAACGAATTGCGCATGCAAGTGGAACAGCGTGATTTGGGCGGAGCGATCCGTTGCCTGTGCGAACTGGTTCCGTGCTACCAGCCCAGCGGCGCAATCCTTCAGCAAGCGGCGATCATTCATTATGGGTAAAGCTTCGAAATCAAGAAGACGAATTGCGGCGGTGACTACGTCGCGTGCCGATTACAGCCATCTGTACTGGCCGCTGCGGGAACTTGCCGCGGATGCTGGGATTGAGCTTGGCGTTTTTGCACTGGGGCCGCATCTGTCGCCGCAGTTCGGCGGGACGATTTCGGAAATTGAGAAAGATAGATTTCCAATCAAAGCGCGGATCGAGTGTTTGCTGAACTCGGATAGCGATACGGGGATGGCGAAGACGATCGGGATAGCGATTCAGTCGCTCGCGGATGCCCTGACGGCGTGGCGGCCCGACATCCTGCTGCTGATTGCGGATCGGTACGAGATGCTTGCCCCGGCGAGTGTGGCAGTGGCTCTGCGGATTCCGATCGCGCATATCGAGGGCGGAGAGATCAGCCAGGGAGCGATCGACGACCAGGTGCGCAACGCGATAACGAAACTGGCGCACATTCACTTCACATCGACGGAAACCGCGCGGCGGCGGGTAATTGCCATGGGAGAGGAAGAATGGCGCGTTCATCGTGCGGGTGCTCCGTCGCTCGATCACCTGAAGCGATCGAAATTGCTGAGCCGCGAAGAGGTAGAGGCGGCGCTCGGACTCATGATTAAGAAGCCGAGCATTCTGGCGGCGTGGCATCCGGTGACGATTCTGCGCGACACGAACGGGGAGGCAGACGCGCTATTCAGAGCACTGGAGAAGACGACAGGGCAACTGATCTTCGTGTATCCGAATAGCGATGCCGGGAGCCATGCACTGATCGAGCGAACACGGGCGCTGGCGGCGAAGCGGCACGATACGCATCTGTTTGTGAACCTGGATGCCGTGACGTACTGGAGCCTGCTCAGGCTGGTGGACGCTATGGTCGGGAATTCGTCAAGCGGGATTATGGAGGCGGCTTCGTTCGCTCTCCCGGTGGTGAACGTAGGGATCCGGCAGCAGGGCCGGGAGAGGGCGCGAAATGTCATGGACGTGCCTGCGGAGACGGATGCGATCGTTGGCGGTCTGGAACGGGTGCTAAAGCCCGGATTCCGACAGAGGCTTCTGGGGATGACAAATCCCTACGGCGAAGGGAGTGCGGCGAAAACGATTGCGCAGGTCCTGTCCAGGGTGAGGCTCGAACATCTGCTCGTGAAGGAACCTGCTCCCCTGGACTAAATCCGTATATATATATATTATTCATAATAGACGACTTATCTATTACTGGGGGAGGACTGTGTGGAGAACGGTCCTTCGGCGGAATTCTTCACAATTATTTGATCTATAAACAACCACCTCACGAAGGCCATGCATCAATGGTCTGTGTGTGGGTAGGCAGCATCCTCGTTGCGGCCCCGCAATCAAGCGAGCAAAAGTCACTTCACAGTTGATGAACGGATGGGAGTCCTCAGTAGTCGGGCAGTTCACCTCGCTGCCCAATCTGAACCTCCTCGGGGCGGTATTTCCCGTTGAGGGATGAGCGGTTCGGTTTTCGTCAGGCGTTCTCGATTTGCTGTTGTCGATCCAACTCTCAACCGATATGAAGAGCAGGTGCCTTTATGGTGGTTAAAACGCAGAGCAAAGGTCATGGCGTGACTGGATTGCACGTGGGAACGGATAACGTGCGCAGGTATTTCCCGCAAGGGACGAAGAACATTGAACTGCAATTGGGGCATCTTCGCATTCAATGCGGACTGAAGCCCGATTTCTGGCAAGGTCAACCCGAGATTTACGATCCGAGGCTATGTGCGTGGCTTGAGTCAAAGAACCTGCATGGTACGGCGAAGCGCACCGTGCCGCTGTCGATGATTCCCGCAGGCGACAACTCATTCCAACTCCAGCCTGTCTCCGTCGTGCCACGCACGCGGAACAAGGTGCCTCCCGCTTCGGCGGCATAGCAGGTTCTCTCTCATATCTCCTCGCAAACGGCGCCAGCTACGATTCGCTTTGGCGCCGTTCTTGTTGCAGCTCGACGGATGCCGGGCGCGTTCCCGTGCCGACGTTCGATAGACTCAATCAAGACATGGATATCAATCAGCTGGAACTGGCTATCGACGCCTTTTTCGCGGCAGGTGCATCGGCAAATTCCGATCCTGCTGCGATGGCGGCCTTCCTCGAACTTCGCGATGCTCTTGAAAAGGGATTAGTGCGTTCGGCATCGCCCGATCGGCAGTCTGCGATCGGATGGCGGGTGAATGCATGGGTGAAGAAGGGGATCCTGCTGGGGTTCCGCCTGGGCGCTCTGCACGACCTGGCTGGTTCAGGGTTCTCGTTTGTGGATAAGCACACCTATCCGGTGAGGATGTTTACGGCGGGAGACGGGGTGCGCGTGGTGCCGGGCGGTTCTTCGATTCGCGCTGGAGCGTACGTGGCGCGGGGGGTGGTTTGCATGCCGCCGATGTACATCAATGCCGGTGCGTGGGTGGACGAGGGAACGATGGTCGACTCGCATGCGCTGGTCGGATCGTGCGCGCAGATTGGCAAGCGGGTTCACCTCAGCGCCGCCGCGCAAATCGGCGGGGTGCTGGAGCCGATCAACGCCAGCCCGGTGATCATCGAGGATGATGCCATGGTGGGCGGCAACTGCGGCGTGTATGAGGGAACGATTGTGCGCGCGGGCGCGGTGCTGGCGCCGGGCACGATTCTAACGCGTGGAACGCCGATTTTTGATCTTGTGAACGGGACCACGATACGGGCTACGGGGGAACTGCCGCTGATTGTCCCGGAGAAGGCGGTGGTTGTGCCGGGATCGCGCGCAGTGGGCAAGGGCAAAGGTCATGCGAACGCAGCCGGGTGGGGCTTGTCGCTGTATGCCCCGATCATCGTCAAGTACCGCGACGAAAAGACCGACCTCAGTACAACGCTGGAAGACCTGCTGCGATAAGCCATGGCCGCGTATGAAACGAAGGTAATTCGGTTCGGCGTTGTCGGGCCGGGCCGGGCAGCTAAGCGATTCGCTGAGGGGGTTGCGGCAGTCGGTAGCGCGGAGGTCGCGGCAGTGTGGGGACGCGATGCGGAGCGAACAGCTGCTTACGCGGAACGGTTCTCAGTGGAGACGGTTGCGCCGAGCCTCGAGACACTACTTGCAAGCGATATAGATGCCATCTATGTGGCGACTCATCCCGATACCCATGCATGGCTATCCATCGCCGCCATGGAAGCTGGGAAGCATGTGTTGTGCGAGAAGCCCGCGGCGCTGAATGTCAGCCAGGTGGAAACGGTGCTTGCAGTTGCACGAAAGCACGATCGGCTCTTCATGGAAGCAATGAAGCCGCCATTCTTTCCCTTGTACCGACGATTGCGCCGGCATCTGGAAGCCGATCCGCTCGGGCCGATAGGCTTTGTGAGGGCGGGACACTGTGATTCGTCAATCGGGCCCGATTATCCATTGCACTTTCGCGAACTGGGCGGCGGAGGCATTCTGGGGATCGGACCATACGAAGCGTTCCTTGCTCTGGATTGGCTGGGTCCCCTGACGCGCGTGCAGACGATGGGACGGGTGAACGCGGCGGGGGTGGACAGCTTCGCGTTGTTCCAGTCGGAACACGAGTTCGGGATGGCGCAGCTACATACCGGCATCGATCTGCTCAGCCATGGGGATGCGGTACTGTCAGCTCCGCGCGGGTTTGTGATCATTCATGCGAACTGGTGGAATCCGGAGCGGGCTACCGTCCATTACGTGGATCATCGCGTGATTAAGTTGCACGAGCCGTACACGGCGGGCGGGTTCAATTACGAAACGGAGCACTTCTGCGATTTGGTACGCGAGGGCCGGCGGGAGAGCCCCGTGATTTCGCATGCCATGTCGGTGGGCATGGCGAGATTGCTGGAGGAGGCGCGGCGGGAGTTGGGAGTGCGGTTTCCGGGGGAAGAATGACAGGCGGTTTGACGGATGGGGAGCGCGAAACGTACGCCGAAACGCGAAGGGTTTCTCAAGAGCCCGGGAGATTGTGACCGACAGATTAACGATGGGTATTATGACCCATTGAACGGCGGGACACATGAAAGAGAAGCCGGAAACCGACAATGCCACTGTCTACGGCTGGAAAGGGATGTCCGGAAGTGACGCAAAAGAGGAGCGACTGGAGGGATTGGCCCACCGCCTTCGCTGCCGGCTTCTTGCTGGCGTTTCCGACGCAGGCTCATGTGCAACTGCTTCCATCACCGGGTCCACAAAATCCGCGACTCATTCCACGCACTCACGAAGAACGCGAGCGAAAGTATCAAGAACTTCACCGCATCGTTCTGAGCGTGCAAGTGTCGAGTCCCTCGGGCCAACCAGCCGAAAGCCTTCAGCAGTCCGATTTCACCTTGTTGGTCGACCATCAACCCCACAGGATCGCGTCTTTTCAATCGATCAACTTAAATTCCGCAGAAAATCCGGCCCGCATTGTCCTGGTCGTTGACGCGCTCAATAATTCCGCAGGCAAAGTGGCTGTGTACCGCAAGGAGATCACCAGGTATTTGCAGAGTGGAACAACCGTTCCTCTGCCGAATCCCACTGCCATCGCGCTGCTATCTGAGCACGGCATGGATTTGGGTTCTTTCTCCACTGATCGCGTCATCGTATTAGGCCAGTTGGACAGACTCACTGGCAAAGTTCACTCGATGAGTTGCCGCGACACCACGCCTGAGAGGGTGCAGGAGAGCGACCAGCACGATCCAAACCCTCGGCTTGATTGTCTCGACCGCCTGTTCAACTCTTCCATCACTGCTCTCAACAGCCTCGGAGAGTCGCTCGCCCTGAGCCGCAGTAAGTCGCACCGACCAGTCAGGACCATCGTTATCTGGATGGGCCGCGGTTGGCCGCTATTGAACCAACCTGGCTACACACCTGACACGCCTGAAACCAAAGCAAGTTTCTATCGCGACCTGGTCAATATTTCCTCTGCGCTCACCGAGGCGGAGGTGTCGCTGAGTACCGTGGCTTCATCTGAGATTCTTCCCATCAGCCGGAAGAACCTCTCGAAGAGCTATTTCTTCAGGGGTATTTCAGATCCCAAAGATGCCAACGCATCGAGTCTCTCACTACAGGCACTGGCCTGGCAGAGCGGAGGCACTGTTCTGAATGCCAGCAAAGACATCTCCGCTCAAATAGCCCGCTGCGCCAAAGACGCACAGGCCTACTACCTCCTCAGCTTCGAATATCCGCCATCTCCCAGCTTCGGCCAGTTTCACATGCTCTCGGTGACGCTCGATAATGCCAGCCTCAATGTTCGCGCCCGGACCGTTTACTACGCAGAGCAATAGTGGTCGCCATGAATCAGGCAAGATGATTGAAGTGAAACGTTCAGGACAAGTATCCAATTCACGCGATTATTGGCGCAGGTTCGCCGGGAATACCCGCAATCACCCGCGTCTGGTCTTCATCTCTGGCCTTATCTGCAGACGAACGGGCGCCGACTCAAACCTGTTGGCAAATATGGGCGTAGATGGCGTTTGGCAGCTGCGTCCGGCCTGATTGGGGGTGGATTCGGTGGTTCCTCCCGGGGGATTTGGCCGGGTAATTGTAGTTGTCAGCGGGGATAATGGAGGCTGCTCTGGGAATTGTTTCCGCCGGGCGGCCCGGTCGCGTTGATCGTGTTCATCCTGCTCCAGCAAGGAGGATTTTGCTGGGGGCTCGAATGGCGGGCGGCCAGGGCGCGGAGGCATCCCACTCGATGAAGCCGATTCCGATCAGTTTGTCGCCGACACGCAGCCGCGCGCTGAATGTGTTTCTGGGCGCGGTGCTGATGTTGGCGTCCATTCTTCTGTTTCTCGCGCTGGCGACCTATCGTCCTTCCGATCCTTCGATGAACACGGCGACCGTGGCTGAGCCGGGGAATGCTGTCCACAACTGGGTTGGGCTGCTGGGGTCGTACCTGAGCGACGTGCTGCTGCAGGCCTTCGGGCTTACGGTATTTCTGGCGCCGGTGTGGATGGGCGGGCTGGGATGGAACTGGATGCGTTCGCGGGACGCAGGGACGGCGATTCTGCGCTGGATGGGAGTCGGGCTGGCGGTAATTTTTACTCCGGCGCTTTTCGGGCTGCTGCCGTGGCACTGGCGGTGGATGCACGCTCTCCCGGTGGAAGGCGTGATGGGGCGAGTCATTTCCGGACTGCTGGTGGCGTACCTCAATATTCAGGGCGCGTGGCTGGTGGCGCTGGTACTGGCGGGATCAGGAATCTACTTTGCCTCGGATATCAGCTTCAAGGCAGTCAAGACGCAGATTGAGGATCGCTGGCTGAACCTGGTGGCATGGCACGACCGGTATCGCAACTGGAAAGAAGATCGAGCGGAGAGAAAGCGCGAACTGGAAGAGCGGTACATGGAGACGCAGCCTGGTCCGGCGCAGCGGTTGTTTTCGGGGGCAATTGGAGACTCGCAGGAACCAATTGCCGAAGATGTGGCACCCCCACAGACGCTGGCGAGCAAGTTGGCAGGCTTGTTCGCGACGAAGAGAAGGCAGACGGCAGAGCCCGATCCGGTAGAGGAGATTCCGGCGTTTCAGCGGGCGGCGAAGGCGGCAGAGGAGCCGATTGCTGCCAGGCGGTCGAGCATCTGGGAGCGGTCAGAGCCAGCAACTCCGGTAGTTGCGGCCAAGCCGACGGCGAGCAGTAGAGACGCGGTTGCGGGTGGGAGAAGCGTGGTCGAGATGAGGCCGACGCCGGCTGCGCAACAGCAGGCTGCGGTTCCAGTTCCAGCGCCGGTTGCCCCTCCGCCTGTTCCCCCGGCGCATGCTGTGGGGATGGGAGGGCCGGGCAGCATTGCCATCCACGAGCGGGCGGATGTGGATGAGAAGCAGGTCACAGTTGCGCCGAAGCATGTGAGCGGATTCAAACTGCCGCCAAGTACGCTGCTGAATTCAGGAAACGGGCCGCAGGTTGTGCGCGAAGATGATTTGCGCGACGAGGCCAAGGTGCTGGTTGAGAAATGCGCCGAGTTCGACGTGATGGGCCAGGTGGTGCAGATTAACCCGGGGCCGATGGTTACAACGTACGAGTTCAAACCCGAGGCCGGCGTCAAGTACTCGCGCGTGACGGGGCTGGCCGAGGATCTGTGCCTGGCGATGCGGGCGGAGAGCATCCTGATCGAGCGCATGGCGGGAAAGAGCACGGTCGGCATCCAGGTGCCGAATCACGAGCGGGAGACGATTCACCTGCGGGATGTGCTCGAGTCGGAGACGTTTGCGAAGGCGAAATCGCGGCTGACGCTGTCGATGGGCAAGGACATCAATGGGCGGATTGTGACGGCCGATCTGGCGTCGATGCCGCACGTGCTGATCGCGGGTTCGACGGGATCGGGCAAATCGGTCGCGATCAACGCGATGATCATGAGCCTGTTGTACCGGACGACTCCGGCGCAGGTGAGGCTCATTCTTGTTGACCCGAAGCGGGTGGAACTCGGCATGTACGAGGGGATTCCGCACCTGTTTACGCCGATCATCACAGAGCCGAAGCTGGCGGCGAATGCGCTGCGCAATGCAGTACGGGAGATGGAACGCCGGCTGAAGCTTCTGGCCAGCCGCAGCGTGCGCAACATCGACCAGTACAACAAGCTGTTTGATGGCGCCATGCCGTCACTGTTCGATGATGGGACAGAAGAGCAGCCGCTTCCCTACATCGTGATCATCATCGACGAGCTGGCCGATCTAATGATGTTGGACCGGGCCAACGTGGAAGAGTCGATTACGAGACTGGCGCAGATGGCGCGCGCGGTGGGCATTCACCTGGTGCTGGCGACGCAGAGGCCGTCAGTGGATGTGATTACCGGTCTGATTAAAGCAAATGTCCCGACGCGTATCAGCTTCAGGCTGGCGACAAAGGTGGACTCGCGGACGATTCTGGATACCAACGGGGCGGAGGCGCTGCTGGGACGCGGCGATATGTTGTTCCTGCCGCCGGGTACCAGCCGCTTGATGCGGTTGCATGCTCCTTTCGTAAGCGAGAAGGAGACGGCAGCGGTAGTAGCCTTCTGGAAAGACCAGGGCCAGGCGGAGTATGTTGAGGGCTTCCTGGAGTCGCCAAAGGAAGAGCGGCAGAACAATTTCGAGGCGGGCAGCGGAGATGAGGACGAGAACGATCCGATGTTCGATGACGCTGTCCGGCTGGTCTTTGAGTTTGGAAAAGCGTCGACGTCGCTGCTGCAGCGCCGGCTGCGGATAGGGTATGGTCGCGCCGCTCATCTGATCGACCTGATGGAGCGCGATGGGCTGGTTGGACCGGCGGATGGATCAAGGCCGCGGGAACTGCTGAAGTCGCCGGGATGGCTTCACGAGATTTCGGTGGCTGAGGAATAGGGGTTAGATCCTGATCATCGCGCAAAAACCGCGCGATGAATAGGGCACAAGGCACCCAGGAACCGTTGCCTTATGGGTGAGACACACGCAGGCAGTAAGCAGGGCAGGAAGTATGCTCGGGATTGGCGAAAAGCACGAATTACCTACCGTTCTTCTGATCGATGATGACCTGATCAGCCGCGAGGTGATTGCCACCGTCCTTACGCTGCATGGGCACATGGTGCACACGGCGGAAACCGGAGACGACGCCCTGAAGATGCTGGCAGCCGGGACCGTGATTCCGGGAGTGGTGCTGATGGATGCGCAACTTCCGGGGCTGAGCGGGACGGAACTGATCGGAGAACTCCGCGCGGCCAGCAAGGCAGAAATCATTCTGATCAGTGGAAGCCAGCCCTCCGATGAACTGGTTGGAGCGGCGGATGGTTTCCTGATGAAGCCCTTCGGGCCGGGGGATCTGGCCAAAGAGCTGGGACAGCACAAGCCGCATCGGAAGCAGGTGATCGAGGAGACCGACCCTGTGGTGAATCCGGAGACGCTGGCGCAGTTCCGGCAATTAATGACCGAGTCCACCGTCCGGGAGATCTATTCGGCGGTCGTTACCGACCTGCACAATCGCCAGGAGGCGCTTGAGAAGGCGATTGCCGATCGCCATTCAGACGAAGTGAAGCGGATCGGACACGCTATCAAAGGGGGGTGCGGGATGGCGGGAGCGATGCAGGCCTCCCGGCTTGGGGCAGTGTTCGAAAGCGAGAGTGATCAACTGGATAACTGTGCTGCCGCACTGCAAGAGTTATATACAGCGACGCAAAGACTCGAGCGTATGCTGGAAAAGGAATTCCCTGTATAGGTTACGAGCGGTGTTTGGCTTTTCGGCAGGGACATGAGATATATGAGTGCGGGCTACTTCGGTTGCCTGCCCGTTAGTTTGGGCTTTTCGGAGGTTTAGGCTCTCGTGGAACAACCCATCCGCATTGTATTGGCCGACGATCATCCGGTAGTCCGCATCGGCGTGCGCAACATGCTGACCGAGCGCGACGGTTTTGAAGTGGTGGGCGAAGCCGATGACGGCGACGAAGCCATCACCCAAACGCTGGAACAAACGCCCGATATCCTTCTGCTTGATGTTCAGATGCCGCGCCTGCCCGGCCTTGAGGCAATGCGCGCTATCATGAACGGCTCGCCCACAGTCAAGATCATCCTTCTTACTTCCACGATCACAACCCAGCAGATCATCGAGGCGCTGCATATCGGCGCGCGCGGGATTGTGCTGAAGGATGCGCTGGCCGGTGCGCTGCACACCGCTATCAAGACGGTGTATGCCGGCGACTACTGGATCGGCGGCAAGCGGGTGGTAAACCTGGTTTCGGCTCTGCACGACCTGATGCGGCAGGCACAACCTCCGCAGCGGAAGACGTATGGGCTCACGCCTCGCGAACTGGATGTGGTGGGCTGCATCGTGGAAGGCTGCAGCAATCGCGACATTGCCAAGCAGTTCACGTTGAGCGAGGAAACAGTCAAACGGCATCTGTCGAATATCTTCGACAAGACCGGCGTTTCTACGCGGCTGGAGCTGGCGCTGTTTGCGATCGCGCACCAGCTTGTCGCTCCGCAGGGGCAACAGCAGTAATTCAAGCCGGCAGATTGTTCCGACCGCAGCTTCGTTCAAGTCTCGCAAAGCGCAAGCGGGCGTTCCCTGCCGTTTTGCGCGGTCAGAGGCCTTTGCTACGATGGTTTGCGGCCCGCACGTCTGTTGGGGGTTAGTGCCTGTCGAAAGACCGCCAATGGATGTCACTGCCAGTCTTTGATGTTTTCCGCAATTTAACCCCGTAGACGCACTCGAAGCTGAACACCCGGTGTGGCTCTCTCCCTGATGACAGAGGCGTTCAGCAGAATTTTCCAAATGCCTGGAGCCGCATGACGATCACCGAGTTTTCCATGCCCTCTGTGTCGCCACGAAACTCAGTGAGCATGATTGCGGCGATCTTACTTTGTGCTCTTTGTTGCATACGGCATTCGGAAGCGCAGGATGACGTGACCACACAGCATGCCTCCAGCGCATTTGATGGAGGCTGGATCACGGGGCCTGCATCGAATCCGCTCAGTTTGTTGAACGGACCTGTAAACCGCAGCTTCGGTTCAAACCAGGGCTATGACTTCGGCGACTTTAATCCAGCATCGAGCCTTGATCGGCATCTGCCGAAGTGGATCAATTTCGAAGCGGAAGAACGGCTGCGTTCTGAAGGGTACGAGAATGGAAGCTTTAAAGAGCGCAACGACGATTCCTACCTGCTGAACAGGTTTCGGTTCCAGGCCGATGTTCGGGCTGGACCCTGGATCAAGTCTGTGTTTCAGGTGCAGGATGCGCGGCCGTTTCTTGAGAGGTCGCCGATCAATCCATCGAATGAAAACCGATGGGATCTGAAGCTCGCATATCTTGAATTCGGCGATCCGGAAAAACACTGGTTCAGCCTGCGGGTCGGTCGCCAGCTGATCAACTACAACAACACGCTGATCGCGAGTTCGGAATGGCGCAACCAGGGGCGCTCATACGATGCAGCGATCGTAAACCTGCAGGAAGGGCGCTATCACCTTGGGATCTTCGCCGCGTCAGCAGTTGTGCCGGAGTCTTCCGGACTGAGTCATCACCAGGATGGCAATAACCTCTACGGCCTTTATGGTCGCATCGAGAACCTGATCCCTAACGCTTCGGTTGAGCCGTTCATCCTGTGGAGAGTGCAGCCGAAGCTTGTGGTTGAAGCGGGATTGTCAGACAAGACCGGCAAACAGGACATGAAGACCTATGGACTGCGACTGAAGGGGCGGCCTCACTCGCAGCTTAACTATTCGATCGAAGCTGCCAGGCAACTGGGGAAGGTCGGCGCAGAAGAGATTGGGGCCTGGGGTCTGACCGGTGGCGCTGCCTACGAATTTTCCCGTGTGCGGGCTGATCCGCGCATCTTTGCCCAGTATGACTACGCGTCGGGGAATCGTGCGCCCCGCGACGGAGTTCACCGAACCTTCGACACGATGTATCCCACGGCTCACGACCGCTTCGGCATCGTGGATTTGTTCGGTTGGCAGAACATTCGCGTGGTGCGCGGCGGAGCAACGATCATCCCGCACCGTCGATGGACCGTGACGGGACAGTACCTTGACTTCTGGGTAGCTTCAAAGGCTGATGCCGTTTACAACACGTCAGGCGGGGCGATTCTACATGGAACAGTGCCCGCCGAGATCGGCAATCACCTGGGCGAAGAGTTCGATGGTTATTCCTGGTACGAATTGAACAGGCATTTCAACATCGGGGGCGGATACGGACGATTCTCTGCGGGCGCATTCATTTCGCAGCTGGCGACCGCTCGCGTGTACTCGTATTCCTACTTCGCCATCAACTTCAAGGATCATGGAACGCCGAAGAGGAGATAGTGTCAGGAATCGTCTCTTGTCCGCTCAACGCGTATAGGATTGAGGAATAGCCATGTCCTCCTTCGAAGAATCGCTGAAAAAACTCGAATCAATCGTCGAAACGCTGGAGAAGGGTGATCTATCGCTCGAAGACTCGATCAAGCTCTTCGAGGAAGGAACTGTCCTTTCCGCTGCCTGCAAAAAAGAACTCGACGAGGCCGAAGGCAAGGTTCAGCTGCTTATCAAGCAGCGCGACGGCTCCTTCAAGACCGAATCATTTTCTGCTGAAAAAAAGGGTTAAGGACTCGCGCAGAGCTCTTTTTGCCGGCCTGTCTGCCGCTTTCGCGATGGGCTGTGAAGCACCTCACGCGCGATCCTCCCTCGATCACGGTCGGCTACTTCGTCTCGACTTTGCAGTCATTCAATCCGGTCAGCAGGCGTTTTACGGACTCGAGATTGCTGCCATATTTCAGCGTGGCCCGCAATGTAGCTTTTGCGCCAGTAGCATCACCTGCGATGCATTGCACGCGGGCGAAGTTCATCGCCAATCCGGGGAGATCCTGGTTCCGGGAAAATGCCCGCTCGAGCAGCGTCAAGGATTCAGTCACTTTGCCCTGCTTCGCGAGAAGGACGCCAAGGTTGGACAACGCGGTCAGATCATCGGGAGCTACAGCAAGAACCCGGCGGAAACACGCCTCAGCTTGTTGTGTTTGTCCACGTTCGGCACTCATGTTTCCGAGTGCATCCAGAACCGCAATGTCATTGGGATCAGCTTCGCGTTCGGTATTGAGTTGGGTCCATGCCGCCGACTCTCGCGACGTGTCACCCTCCAGCAAGGCTCGGTAGTTTGCCATGGCGAGATCGCGCCCGTTCGCTGCCGGAGAGAAGATCGGCGTGAGGTCGCCGCGACTGTTTTCGGGGACTGATCCGGGGCGGGAGACATCGGGAAGCTTCAGAATCCTGTGATCTGTCCAGGCCACGTGCGGAATGTTTTCGGCGCCTGTACGTGGCATATGACAGCTCGTGCAATCCTTGTTCTCCGGATGATGGGTTTGCGCAAACTTCGGCTGGCTGTGGCAGGCAAGACACTTGCTCCGGAAGAACGCAGCCTTGTCAGATTTCGCAGGCGTGTAGTGCGGATCATGGCAGCTGGTGCACGACATACGGTCACCGCTCATGCGCTTGCAGGTGCTTTGGCTGAGCTGTTCGACTTCGCTGACGCCGCGATCCGTGATGTTTGCCTTAGGCCTCACGTAGAACGCCAGGAACTTCGATACGGAATCTCCAGGCCGGTAATTCAATGCAGATTGCCCGGCGCGTTCGACGTGCACGTCCCCTTCGAGATGGCAGTAAATACAGACGGAGTCGCGCTGATCGGGACTGAGGAGTTTGGGGTTCACCATCGCGGCTTTTCCTCCGCTCCGAACATGTGTGGCCGAGTCTCCATGGCATTCTTCGCAGGTGATCCCGGTGTGGAGGAATGGCAGCGCTGCGTAGCGATTGATGGTGCCGGGCATGCTTAGCTGCACAGAGCTCATGTGGCATCGCAGGCACTCGCTCTGCATCGGCAGAGGTGGCGGCATGCTCCGCATACCGGAGAGTCCCGGTTTCATGTCGTAGTTTTGCGTCGGTCCATACCACGCAACCGGAGATTCAAACAGGAAATTGTCGATGGAATAGAGATAGGTTGTCCCGAGATGGCCTGAGCCGAGGAAGTAATCCAGCTTCAGATGCCCGGCCAAGTCCGGGTCCTTCAGCGAACGATAAGAGAGTGTCGGCTGTCCCTGGTCCTCCGCGACCGTGTACTCGATGGAGGATGATGTGTGCTCGAGTCTGCCTGGGCGAAGCCTATCTTTTGCCGAACCGCTGGCGTTCGCCATCGGTGTTTCAAGATATTTATTGAAAATGGCAACATGACATCGAGCGCATTTTGCATCGGCGACCCGAACGGGTGTGGCGTCCTGCGCAGTCGCGGCGGAAGTTCCCAGACAAACGCTCAAAGCAAACATCAGAACGCGGAGGCAGTTGATACGCACCCTAACCTGGATGCGATCGGCTGCTTCTGCACCCCTCACTCTTGTTCCGGTCTCTGCAGACGTTTCCATTAGTCCAATCCTGTCACGCCGAATGCGTCCACCTTTGGCCGTAGAAATCGGCTGCACTTGCTTCGGCTCGTTCTCTCGGCCATGAACCGTTCAGGCGAGGCTTCGACGTGCCGTCCCGTTTCAAGCGCACCTTTGCGATCATGAGATTCGTACGCGTGTGGGACGACGTTCAGGAGAGCAAAAAGTCAGCCAGAGGCTTCAAAGAATCCGGTCCGATGAGCGATCGCGGGCTTTCTCGCGACCACAACGATGTTTTATTTAGCTATTCGCCTTTTCGTATACGGGACCAAAGAGATTATATATAGGAACACGCTCTGCAGAACGCGCTCGCTTGGCACGGCCCTCGCCTGGATGTACGATGATTCGTTCCAAAGCTAAATGCCTCTGGGACGTTCCAGATGATCGAGGCGGCCATGTGCAAGCGGTCCTCTATTGCCTTCGTGTTTTCCCTCCTGACAACCCTGGCCTTTGCGGCGGACAAGCCGACCGAAAAGCCCAGGCCCGCGCAGTCCATCCCGGAGTTGCAGCAGCAGCTCACAAAGATCCTTGCCGACTCCCACACGCCCGCGGTTTCAATCGCTATCGTTCACCGCGACGGGCCGGAGTGGGTGACCGCCCTGGGCAAGGCCGACGTGAACACTGGCCGAGACGCCACTGCATGGACGCTCTTCCGCATTGGCTCCACTTCGAAGGCGTTCGCGTCGCTCTCTATTCTGAAACTCGTCCGCGAAGGCAAGCTCTCCCTCAGCGATCCAATTCACAAATTGATCCCTGAGATCGGCTACGAGAATCAATGGGAATCCACTGATCCCGTCCGTGTGGTTCATCTCCTCGAACACACGACAGGGTGGGATGACATGCACCTTCGCGAGTATGCCAAGAACGCGCCCAATATGGGTCTTCGCGAAGCTCTTGACTTCGGACGCTCATCGCGGTTCTCCCGCTGGCGTCCGGGAACGCGCATGGCCTACTGCAACACAGGGCCGGCCGTCGCCGCCTACATTGTTGAGAAGCTCACAGGCCAGCGTTTCGAAGATTACGTCGAACAGAACTTCTTCCTGCCCATCGGCATGAGGACGGCGACCTACTTCAAGCCCGACGCGAGCCAGGCCGTCACTCTCTATCACGACGATGGCAAAACAGCCTATCCGTACTGGAACATCAGCTATCGCCCGGCCGGCGCCATCAATGCTTCCGCGCAGGATATGGCGGCCTACGTGCAGTTCTACTTAAATCGCGGCTCCGTCAACGGCACGCAACTGGTTCCCGCATCAGAGATCGATCGCATGGAAAGCCCGGCAAGCACCTGGGCAGCGCACGAGGGACTCAGAGCGGGCTACGGCCTGAGTAACTACTGGTCATTCAACGACGGTTTCGTTTACCACGGTCACAACGGGGGAGTCGAAGGCGGACTCACCGAAATGGCCTACTTGCCTGAATTCGGCGTAGGTTATTTCTATTCGATTAACTCCGGTAACGGCGATGCCTTTTCAAAAATCGGCAAGGCTATTCGCGCGTACATCACACTCCACCTGCAAAAGCCGCCCGTTCCCGCCGCTGCCGCTCTTCCGCCAGATGCAGCCGACTATACCGGGTTCTATCAACCTGACTCCCCGCGCCAGGAGATGATCCGCTTCCTCGACCGGCTTGCGGGCCTCTCGCGTCTGCATTTTGACCACGGCAAAATGCTGCTCTCCAGCCTCAACGGTACGAGCACCTTCATTCCTGTTTCCGGGCATCTTTTCCGCTACACAGGCAAAGAGGACCCGCCGGAGCCGGCCGCCTCCGCAGCGCTCCTCACGCCCAATATCGACGGACGCTTTATCTACGCGGGCGTAACCATGAAGCGAATTCCAACGTGGTTTGTTCTTTTCGAAATTGCGCTGACAGGTTTCGTCGTTGTTTGCATGATCTCGATTCTGCTCTATGCGCCGCTCTGGATTGTCGGCGGTTTCTTCAAAAAGCGCCGACGTCCGGATGAGCGGCCCATGCGTATCTGGCCGCTTCTTGCCATGCTCTCGCTCATCGCCTTCGCTGCCATCTTTATTCTTTGTTCGGGAGAGATCATCGGGCGTCTCGGGAACGTCACGCTTTGGTCACTCGGAATTTTCGTGACGACACTGGCCTTCGCTGCTGCTTCGCTCATCTCCGCCTGGGCGGCATGGCAAACGCGCTTCGAAGGCGTTCGACGCAGTGTTCGCATCTACTCCATGATTGTTTCGGCCGCCCTCGTGATTGCCACTATTTACCTAGCCTACTGGGGAGTGATTGGCCTCCGCACCTGGGTCTAACGAGCAGTTCTCTGCCGCGACTCACCGCATTTCATTTTTTGGAGCGATAGAGGCTGCCTCGATCTCGACTCAACTGCTCTCGCATCCACTGCACCATGTCTATCGGCAGGCGATCGATTGAAGCCAGTTGGAACCCATGAGGCACTTCGCCAACAAAATGCCCGTCCTTGTTACCCACGCTTACCACGGCATCCGTGATGCGAAAGAGCTGTTCGAAACTTGCCTTCTTCTCATCTCCCCCAACCAGCGCCAGACACACATCCGGCTTCAGCTCTTCTACAATCCGGTTCGATTCGAAGATTAGATTCCGATCCGCACCAATAGCGGCCCGGATCTCTTCGATTGGAATCTTGTCACCCCTTCGTGAGACGAGGAGCGCTCGCCTGGCGCCGGCAGCCAGATACCGTGCTGTGTCCGTTCCCTGCCCTGCTCGGGTCTCCTCCTGAATAATCTCAGCCGGAGTGTGGACTTTGTTATCCGGACTGAGCGAGGCCGCATAGTCATGCCCCGTGATCTTCACCGCCGTCCATTGGAAATCCCGTAACGCCGAAATGATCGCGCACACCAGCCCCGTTTTGCCCACATCCTTTGCGCTGCCACCGACCACAACAATTGCCACACAGCTCCTCGATCTTCCCGCAGAACGCACGCCACGCAGGTTTTCACCACTTGTGGCCGGTGAATGAACCGCAGGCAATTGCCAGGGCTAGGCGATAAACCGCAGACAATTGCCGTCAGCATCCTTCACGTACATCTCGCGGTTTCCCCAACTCTGGTCTACGGGAGAAACATCGATGTGTACATGCCTGGCCTTGAACTCTGCGTAGAACCGATCCACGTTGTCTACCATCAGGTTCGCCACCGCACCCGGAACGCCGTCTCCAGAGAATGAAGAAATGTGCAGCCAGACCCCATCACGCGAGATCCCCGCATAGCATGGATCTCCGGTGACACCCTCAGGTCTGTGCTCAAATTCCAGGCGAAAGCCCAGGCTGTGGCAATAGAATCTCAGCGCCCGGGCAGTGTTGGTGACATGTAAAACCGGAATCGCGCGTTGGATCATGGAGCCCTCCCTCGCATCTCTGCCGGCGCATCTTCTACTCCGCAGTTTCCGGCGCCGGCCTTTTTACCTTTGCCAACCGGCTCAATGTGGCCTGCTCACGAAGCACCTGCTTCAAGGGCCGGGCCGGTGTTCCGAACATGACGGTTCCGGGACGAAGACCTTCATTCGTGATGGTTTTACCATTAAATACTCCCGACTGCCCGCCCAAAATCACGCCATCTCCAACATGGACATGATCCCCAATGCCCACTTGTCCCGCCAACACCGCGCCTTTACCAACCGTGCTCGACCCAGAAATCCCTGTGAGAGCCACCAGGATCACGTCCTCGCCTATATCGCAGTTGTGGCCTACGTGGACAAGATTGTCGATCTTCGTTCCGCGCCTGATCCGCGTCTCCTTCAATGCTCCACGATCGATGGTCGTATTCGCTCCGATCTCGACGTCGTTCTCGACGACGAGGGTCCCCTGCTGCGGAAAATGTGTGTACGCCCCGGTTTCTGCATCGCGCACGTACCCGAAGCCGTCCCCGCCAAGCACCGCTCCGGCGTGCACGATCACGTGATCGCCGATCGTTACGCCCGGATAAATTACCACGCGGGGATAGATCTGACACTCCACCCCAATCTTCACAAACTCGCCAATGATGGCTCCCGCTCCAATGCGGGTTCCCGATCCAATCCATGCGTGCGAGCCCACGACGGCATTGGCGCCCACAAAGACCGCGGGATCCACCTTTGAATCAGGAGCAACCACTGCTCCCTGTGCGATCCCGATGCTCAAGGAGGGCTTCCTTACCAGTTTCGCCGCTTTCGCAAACCACAGCTTGGGCTGATTGGTTTCGACGATGCATTTCCCGTGCGGATATTCCTTCAGAGTTCCAGGCTTTATGACCACTGTTCCGGCATTGCTCTTCAGCGCTGCTTGCGCGACAGCCTCAGATTCGGCAAAGGCAAGGTCAAACGCACTCGCCTTTTCAACTTCGCTGACTGCATCCACAATCCACTCAGGGTCACCCTGCACCAGGTTCCCGCCCAGTTCATCCAGCAGCTCTTGCAATATCATCCGGTATCTCCAAGGGAAGACTAATTCTCTCAAACCTTCTGCGCCATCCCATTCGTTTATCTGACCAGTCGCTCTCTCATGTGACGACTGCTTTGAAACGGCTGCTCGCCCCTTTTTGAAGCGAGAGCGGAATCCGCGTCTCTCAATTCCTGGCCTGCGAGGCGGGTTTTGCACCTTGAGGGTCAATACCTCAAAATGACAGTGTGGGTCTCTTTACCGCGAAGCCCGGCAGATGGTGAACTTATCGCAGCGACTGATTCTCGGCTGTGTTCTCGTTGCCGCTCTCGGCGTTGGCCTTGTGGCCACCAGCCATCGTGCGCTTGCCGCAGCCGGCCAGTGGCATTTCGCCATTGCCCTCGTGGTCTCGATGATCGTTGTCGAAGTGGCAATGGTGATACTCGTGCTTCATCCGATTCGGGTTCTTGCCGACGATTTCAAGAAAATCGCGGGCGGAAATCTCGAGCATCGGGTCGAATGGGGCAGCCGCGACGATTTCGGCGTTATCGCCGCGGAGCTCAACCGCATCGCCGTGCGCCTTCGCGATCTGCGCGACACCGAAGCGGGGCGCCGCCAGATGGAGTACCAGCTTTCCGACGCGGTTCTTCAATCGATCTTCGAGCCCATCATTGTCACCGATGCAAAGGGACACATTCTGAAACTCAACCAGGCGGCCGCGGAGATCCTGGGAGAAGCTGCGAAAGACCGCATGGGCCTCACCAACACACCCGGGGGCGATAAGATCCTGAGCGCGATTCGCGACGCCATATCCATGCAAAAGCCAGTGGCCGCCGAGGGCGATGCCGCCATGCTTCCGATGAGGATCGGCAGCCAGTCCCGCAGCTACCGGCTCCGCACCACACCCATGCGCGACTCAGAAGGCCGTCTTCTTGGCACCGTGACAACTCTTGAAGATGTGACCACCCTCCAGGATACCGATCGCTTCAAGACCCAGTTCATTTCCGTCGCGAGCAAAAAGTTGCGTGAACCTCTCCTCCAGCTTCGTCGTGGGCTCTATGCCCTTCAACACGGTTTTGCCGGGGAACTTCTTCCGCTGCAGACAGAGCTTGTGGTGGAAGCCGGTAATGAATCCGAGAAGCTGAACGACCTCATGTCCGACCTTATCGAGGTTTCCGAACTCGATAGCGGCAAACGCGAGCTCAAGCTTGAACGCCTTCGTCCCGCTCTCTTACTCGACGAAGCGCGTAATCGTCACATTGACGAAGCCGGCTCAAAAGGCGTTCGCATCGAGGTTACTGCGTTCGCCGACCTCTCGTTCGTCATGGCCGACCGTCGCGCTGTTCGCACTATCCTCGACAATCTGATCGGCAACGCCTTGCGTTACACGCCCGAAGAGGGCGAAATCCTTCTCGCCGCCGAAGAGATGAAGGATTACGTGCAGTTCACCGTTCGCGACACTGGACGCGGTATCGAAGCCGAGCGCCTGGCCAATATCTTCGATCGCTTCAATCCTTTCTCAGAGCGGGGCACGGGCATGGGACTGGCGCTGGTTCGCCGCCTGGTCGAATCTCTTGGCGGCCAGATCGCAGTCGAAAGCCGCCTGGGCCACGGAACTACGTTTCGTTTCACCCTGCCGGTAGCAGTTGCCGCGGCGGTTCCGCATCCCGTCGAGGTGGGGTAAACGATGGCCGAACTTCACCTCGAACGCGAGCAAGAGCCAGCCCGCCTCCGGATTTATATCGGAGCTGCGCCCGGGGTGGGCAAAACCCTCCACATGCTCAGCGACGCCCACCTCAGGCGCAAGCAAGGTGTCGACATCGTTATCGGTCTGATCGAGCCTCATGGACGACAGGAAACCGCCGACCAGATCCGCGATCTTGAAATCGTCCCTCTGCGAGTGATTCCCTACCGTGGCGTTGAACTCAAGGAAATGGATGTCGACGCTCTTCTCGCACGCCATCCGCAAATCGCGATTGTCGACGAGCTTGCCCATACCAATGTTCCCGGAAGCAAGAACCGCAAGCGCTACGAAGATGTTCTCGAGCTGCTCGATGCGGGTATCGACGTATGGACGGCAGTGAACATCCAGCACCTCGAAACATTGAACGATGCCGTCAATCGATCAGCGAATACAGTCATCCGCGAGACCGTGCCCGACAGCTTCTTCAAACGTGCGGACGAAGTAATTAACGTAGACCTTACCATCGAAGAATTACGCTCACGCCTTCGCGAGGGGAAAATCTATCCTCCTGAAAAAGTTGAACAATCACTTGCCAACTTCTTCCGCAAAGGCAATCTGAACCTGCTGCGCGAACTCGCCCTGCGCGCCACCGCCGAACAGGTGAGCCATCACGCCGCGGACTATCGCCGGACTCAGGGCCTCGAACAGGCACCCATCCCCGATAAGGTTATGGTTTGCCTGAGTACCCGTCCCGGTACCGAGCGCCTGATCCGAGTCGGCGCGCGTGTGGCGGGTCGCCTCGCAACCAACTGGTATGCCGTCTACGTCAATCGACCCGATGAGGATAAGGGCCACGGGGATCCGGAGGCATTCCAGCGCATCGAAGAGTATCGGCGGATGGCGAAGGACCTGGGAGCGCAAGTGGTTACGCTCAATGATAAGAATGTTGCCGACGCGCTTATCCGGTTCGCCCAGCAGGAAAGCATCTCCCATGTAATTTTCGGTCAGCCGGTTCGATCGCGGCTCGATATCCTTCTACGCGGCTCTGTGCTCAACCGCTTTCTGGCGGAAGTCCGCGATGCTACCGTTCAAGTCGTCCCTATGCAGAAACCGCTTCGCCGGTGAAGTCGGGGTTATGGCCTCTGGCTTGGTAGAACCTGCGGCTCATGTGCTTTTCGCTTATTCGCAGAACACCCTCACCTTGGTCGCATTCCCTTGTTTCCCATCGACATCCACGGTGAGATCTTCGAGATGATCGATTAGTTCTTCCAGGTTCTCCGGCTTGATTTGGGAAAGGGTCAAGGGAATGCCATGGCTCGAAAGCGCCTGGTCGAGCTGATTGTGCGCCTGCTGCGGGATAAGCGCGGCAAGACGGACTCCGGCGCGCAGCAGTTGCATCGGCACTCGGACATTCACCGTGGTGAGCCCCTTGTTGCCCGTCATTGACTCATCGGCTTCCACCAGCACTCGCAAGTATTTGGGAACCGATCTCGTTGCGGTGTTTCTGGCGCCGGCAGCGGCTGTTCCTGATTTCCCAACCCCCACCGTAACCGGCTCCGGATCGAGTGCTGCCAGCAATCTCTCCGCCTCATCGGCCGTGACCTTTCCGGCCGCCAGCATCTCCAGAATCTGTCGTCTGTTCTCGTTCATAGTAGTCCTCCTATCCCTCCCGTTAACGGCGACAGCCATTCGGCCACTACCGGAACCTGTGTATTGATGAAGTGCATCAGCATAGGCACGAGCCCATGCAAGTGAATCTGAGCCAGCAGGGCAAAACCGAAACTCGCGATAAGGATCCACGCGGTTTCGCGGCTCTCATTCCAAGCCGCCAGCAGCCTCTCCGCTTCGGCTGGGGTAATCCGCCCCATCGCAATCAGTGTCAGAATCGCCCGTCGATCGACATCCATAGCCGCTCCTAAACAATACGAACCAGAACTCTGTTTCCCTCGGTCCCCACCCGCACGTCGGTTCCCGGAAGGCTGCAAACCAGTCCCCATACCGCTGCGACACACCGCCAAAACCGCACGCCCGATGTAAGACAGGCGATCAGCAGTGCAAGCAGGACGAAAGGAGCCAGCACAATCGCCGGAATCCACAATAAGAACAACGGCAGCCAAAGCCGGAAATTGGGTCCGTGCACATACTTCACATGAACAATCGCGAAGTTAGGAGTCATTTCAGGGCCTCCAGTTCCTTGATCGCCTGTTCGGCCGTAAGCTCCCCGTTTTTCAACCTCTCGATCACGTCGGCCCTTCCCGGCGCGGGATTCATTTCAACGAACTGCAGCTGCCCCGAAATCCGATTCAGCCGGGCCTTGATGGTCGGATAACTTACCCCGAAGATCTGTTCCATTTCTTTGATCGATCCGTGTGAACGCAGGAATGCGATGACAAAAACCTGGTCTTCCGGGCTGAGGCGCGCCAGCTCGGGTAGAGTGAAAGCTCCCTCGATTGCTATGCCTCTGTCGGGGATGCGCACCCGCTCGATGACCAGCGGAGCCCCCTGTGCCATTCGAAGCAGTTCCTGCCAATCTGGTCGGTTTTCAGGTGTGTCTGGCATTGGTTTTTATTAACTCAAGCACGAATCTAATACAGTTTATGAATAATTTCAATATTTATAATTAAATTTGTTTATATTTATGACCAAAATGATGGAGATTACGCGGTTGTCGGGCGACTGTCGATGCAGCAGAGAAGATCCTCATCTTCGAGTGGCCTGCAAAATTGACCAGCTTGCAAAACGCATTGGAGCGCTCCTGATGCTCCTTCGCGGTCGGGACGCAACGGCGATGGAGCAGTCTGGTAAAGTTGAAATTGAGGCCGGGTCCAACAGGCCTCGACCCGCACACGTATGCGAGGTCTGCAATTCTCACCGCAGTCACCTGGTTGCTGATGTGAGCCCGTAGCTCAGTTGGTAGAGCAACGCCCTTTTAAGGCGTGGGTCGTGCGTTCGAGCCGCACCGGGCTCACCATTGCCTCGTTCGGCAATGTTCTTTGTCGATAATCGCGTATTTGTTACCAAAGCGCGTACCTAGCCCTCCACGTCTGCGCACAAGTCGCATCCAAATGAGAAGCACTTTCCTGGCAATCGGCCGGGCCTTTGCTCTGCCTGGAACCATGACCGAGGGCCGGGCGAGGACCGCGTGATTCCGGAGTTCAATTCGTCACCGCATAGCGCTGAGGGCCAATGACTGACGTGCAGAGTGTCAGCACCGATCCATACATCCTGATGGAGATTATCCGACTCCAGACAGAGATCGCCAAACACGGTCTCGATCTCTCCGGCGTAGTCGAAGCGGTCGTCGAACGAATCCCCACCTTCACCAATGCTGAGGGAGCGCTCGTTGAGTACATTGAAGGCGACGAGATGGTTTATCGGGGAGCCAGCGGCTTCACCTGCCCGCTCCTCGGTACCCGCGCAAAGCGCGAATCCAGCCTTTCAGGTCTTTGTGTCCGACTGGGACAGATCCTTCGCTCCGACGACATTCTCATCGATCCTCGCGTGGATATCGGTCCTTTTCAAGATGTTGGCGTTCGCTCGATGATCGTTGCCCCTCTCAAGCACGAGAGCTCGATCGTCGGAGTCCTGAAGATCGTCTCCAGCAGCACCTATGCTTTTACAGTACGCGACGTTCGCGTACTCGAGCTCATGAGCGAACTCATTGCCGCGGCTATGTACCATGCGGCGCGCAACGAGACGAACGCACTTTATCAGCAGGCCACCCACGACGCGCTGACGGGGCTGGCTAACCGCTCGTTATTCTTCGATCGCCTTCGCCATCGGACCTACCCGGGTCGTCGGCAACCGGAGCCGCTCGGCATACTCGTGATCGATCTTGATGGCCTCAAGCGCATCAATGACAGCTTCGGCCACCGCGCCGGGGATGCTGCCATTCGCGAAACCGCCCTTCGAATCAGCCGCATTCCCCGGCGTTCTGACATCGTAGCCCGCCTTGGCGGGGATGAATTTGGCGTGATCCTCAGCGAAATTTCAACACGCTCAGACCTCATTGCGATCGTTGAACGCATCTCGCAAGAGACGGATCAGCCATTCCGTTTTGAAGGTCGAACGCTCGATCTCACAGCCAGCATCGGCCATGCTCACTACCCCGATGACGGCGCCGATGTCGACGCGCTGCTCGAAGCGGCCGATCGTTCCATGTACGAAATGAAGCGCACTCGCACGACGCGTCCGGCGGAACGTGAACTGAGCCACAAACACGTCTTTTGAGTAAGGGTTCAGCCTCCGGCGATCGCCCCGATGATAAGGAAGGGTTCCTTCCCAGATGCAATTGCTTCAGGCAATTCCATATCAGGCGACTGGTGGGACAAGTCCTCTTCACATGCGAAGAAGCGCAGAAATGCACGCCTTTTCAGCGTGTCGTGCTCACGAATGGTCCCGCTCAGCATAGGGTAGCGGGCTTCGAGAGCATCCAAAACTGACCGGATCGTGACCGGTCCGGCAACATCGAGCCCGACCTCCCCATCCACTCGCGCGAGGTTGCGCAAGTGATAAGGAATCTGCACGCGAATCTGATGAACTGAATCCGACATAAACCTCAACCTGCCTTCAAGACAACGGGCCAGGTGCTCCAGGTCCCGGTGTTGAAACCTGGGGCAGAGCGCATCACTCAAGGGATTGTTTGCACTTCAACCGAAAGCACGGCCGGCAGATCGTGCACAATCGCCTGCCAGCTGTCGCCGCCGTCTGGCGAGACGTAAACCTGCCCGCCCGTAGTTCCGAAGTACACGCCGCACTTGTCCAGCGTGTCCACGGCCATGGCGTCGCGCAGCACGTTGACGTAGCAGTCTTTCTCCGGCAGACCCCTGGCGAGTTCTTCCCACTCGTTGCCGCCGCTCTTACTGCGGTACACGCGCAGTTTGCCATCCAGGGGAAAATGTTCCGAGTCGCTCTTAATTGGCACCACGTATACCGTTTCCGGCTCGTTCGAATTCACATCAATGACAAAACCGAAATCCGTCGGCAGATTCCCGCTGATTTCTCTCCAGCTATCGCCTGCATCGTCCGATCGCATCACGTCCCAGTGCTTCTGCATGAAAAGAGTATTGGGCCGCTTTGGATTCATGGCAACGTGATGGACGCAGTGGCCCACCTCCGCATTCGGATCGGGAATAAATTGCGAGATCAATCCCTTGTTGATCGGCTTCCAGCTCTTACCGCCATCGTCGGTGCGGAACGCCCCCGCCGCCGAAATCGCAATGAAAATCCGGTCAGGATTGCTCGGATCAAGAATGATCGTATGCAAACACATCCCGCCTGCGCCCGGCTGCCACTTCGGTCCAGTCCCGTGTCCCCGTAGACCCGGCATCTCACTCCAGTTCGCGCCGCCATCTGTCGAACGGAAAATCGCCGCATCCTCCACGCCTGCATACACAGTGTTTGGATCGGTCAGAGAAGGCTCGACGTGCCAAACACGCTTGAATTCCCACGGATGCTGAGTGCCGTCGTACCACTGGTGTGTTGTCAGCGGCTTTCCTGTCTCATCCGACGCGTCATAAACGAAGCGGTTGCTCTTCACCGGCGGCCACTGCGGAGCACCGGCCTGCTCCGGATTCACGCCCGGCTGGTACCAGGTCTTTCCGCCATCGTCAGAAGCCTGGAACAACTGGCCGAACCACCCGCTCGTCTGCGAAACGTAGACCCGTTCGGGATTCACCGGCGATCCCTTCATGTGGTAGATCTCCCACCCCGCGAAGAAGGGCCCGCTCACATCCCATTTATCCCGCTTACCGTCCGACGACAAAACGAACGCACCCTTGCGCGTTCCCACCAGCACTCGAACCTTGCTCATTCTCTCCAGACCTCCGCCCGCTTGGGTAAGTGCATAGGGATCTCGCGGGTACCTGGAGATTCTTCCCGATTTCCTCCCGCCGCATCAACCCAAAGTCTGTGCAAAAGTGACGAACCGGCTGAGGGCCCCGCCTACCCGGCCAGAAACCCGCTAACCCTAGCTCCGCTAACCGCGCTAACGTCGCACAGCGACGCTAACCCCGCTATTCCACCCCTTCATCTCCAACCCTTAGACTGAGAGTGGACCTATCTCGCAATGATCACGCTTTTTACCGGGTACGACGAAGAAGACAAAAAGAAGGCCCAGGAATCTCTGGCCGCGGAAGAAGCGGCAGAGCGCGCAAAGCAAGCTGGAGCCTCCGACGACAGCTCCACACCCTCAGGGCGCGGCTTTTTCTCCCGCATGCGCGAAGCAGTGACGCGCTCTCGCGAGAACTTCTCCAGTCGCATCAACGACATCGTCGCCCTCACGCGTGAAGTCGACGAGTCGTCTCTGGAAGAACTCGAAACCGCGCTCATCATGAGCGAT
>DATNFD010000215.1:0-3774 GCA_035606555.1 Occallatibacter sp. | reverse complement strand
TTCGAATGATGGCGTAGCGGGTGTTCCGGGAGCGTTGCGCTTACACCTGGAAAGTGAGGACGGCAAAATTCATCTGTCCGGATCGCTGGATGCCGGTCACCCACACGCCGGAAAGATCAGGCAAGCATCGTTTCTCTTACCAAAGAACAGCGACGGACTAAAGCTCAAGATTCGTGCAGAAATCGAAACCAAAGGTGTGCGACGAGTAGTTAATTGGGCCGCAGCACAACCAACAAATCCGGATGGTTCGATAAGCTTTCAGTTACTGCGTCACAACGATCCCAAATGGCGGAAGGGTGTTTGATCCAATCACATGAGCTATTCAATCGGCGTAGATCTTGGCGGAACTAACATCAAGATCGTGGTGGTGTCGGAGGACGGCACCGTGCTCGATTTTCTAACTTGCGATACCGCCGACTCCGAAGGCTCATGGGCCCAGACCATAAAGACGAACTTGCACCAAATTCAAAGCCGTCGCGGCCACGCACCCTGTCACATCGGTCTCGCAGCACCGGGTCTTGCGGCAAGAGATGGTAGATCGATCGCGTACATGCAGGGGCGTCTGGCTGGGCTCCAGGGATTTATGTGGGAAGAGTTCTTACAGTCGTCTGTTGTCGTGCTCAACGACGCTCATGCAGCGTTGCTAGGTGAAGTTTGGCAAGGTGCAGCAAAAGGTTATCGCAACGTTATTCTGCTGACACTCGGAACCGGTGTCGGCGGAGCGGTGCTCATTGATGGTCGACTGATTAAAGGGCAAATCGGACGCGCCGGACATTTAGGACATACATCGATCAACTCCGACGGCGCTCTGGATATTGTGAACACGCCCGGCAGCCTCGAGCAGATGATTGGTAACTACAACCTCTCTGAGCGATCGGGTGGGAGATTCACTTCAACGCGCAAGCTCGTCGAAGCACATCTTGCCGGAGATAGCGAGGCAACAACAACTTGGCTGCGATCGATTCATCACCTGGCCGCGGCGCTCACCTCCTTCATCAATGCTTTTGATCCGGAGGTCGTTATCATCGGCGGCGGCATAGCACAGGCCGGTTCTGCTCTGTTTGAGCCGGTACGGCAATGTCTCGATCGATTTGAATGGCGACCGATGGGCCACGAGGTTCCGATCATCGCTGCAGCACTGGGCGAAAAGGCCGGCGCAATCGGCGCGGCATATCACGCGCTCAATCACATCCCGTAAATCCTGTTACATCCTGCAAATCCTGTCTAAATAGTGACAGGATGAACAAGATGTCACAGAATTTACAGGATTCTTCATACCACTTTCGTTTACTTTCGTTCGGAACCTGCTACGATGTGACCTCGGAATGCTCAATCTCGAACGCAGAACAAAAATTCTTGAGCTCCTGGAGAAGCACGGACAGGTCGCAGTTCCGGATCTAAGCCGGCGATTTAAGACCTCGGAGGTGACGATCCGCAACGACCTGAAGGAGTTGCACGAGCGTGGTCTGATTCGGCGAGCTCACGGTGGCGCAGTTAAAGTCGCAACCGTCAGCATGGATCCTTCGCTCAAGATTAAGGCGGAACTTCATGCCGACGAGAAGCGGAGAATCGGCGCCGCTGCTGCCGAGATGATCAATGATGGCGACTCAATCATTCTCGACTCCGGCACAACCACTCAGCAGATTGCCCGGCAGATCAAGCACAGGAAAGATCTGAAAGTCATAACGAACGGCCTGAACATCGCCATGGAACTCTTCGGCGCTAAGGACATTCAACTGATCTTTCTTGGAGGCGTCATTCGCCAGAATTCGTTATCGGCAGTTGGACATTTTGCAGAAGACATACTGGCCCAGTTGTCGGCGGATAAAGTCTTTCTGGCAGTCGACGCGTGCGATCTGGATTTTGGCTTGAGCACACCAAATGTTGAAGAGTCACAAGTCAATCAAGTGATGGCGCGTATCGCACGGGAAAAGATTCTGGTCGCAGACTCAAGTAAATTTGGTAAAAGGAGTCTTTCGCGGATCATTCCCCTATCGGATATCGACGTAATTGTCACCGACCGAGGGCTGCCGCCAGACATTCAAACCGACCTGCGAGCACGTGAACTCAAACTCGTGCTGGTCTAGTTAATCCAATGGCCTTGCTCAAGGGGTCACTGTTGGATCGGGTCAGTACCGTAACGCGGTAGCGTCGGGTCGCCGTTGTCGATCAATAACCGAGAATTATTGCAGTTGCGGGACTCACCCGACGCTACCGCGTTACGGTACTGACCCGATCCAAGAGCAGATCCTGTTTTTGAGATAAAGCCACAATCAATAAATCGTGACGTGTGAGACGACGCGGCTGATGGCGCCTCGAGGGCTTGGCTCATCAGGGCGCAAACCCTCCCGAAGCGAAGCAGACAAGCCTAACAACTGACCCACTAATACGAATAACGGCGGAAGGTACAGGTCTGAGATCGGCTCGGAGAGTTGCAGACTGAGCATGTTAGGTTCCACGTCTGTTGGTGCGACAATCAAGAACTTTCCAGTGAGTTTCTTGTCATCGATCTCTCTGACCAGATCAATTTCGAATGCGCGGCGGCGAGAGTCACCAGACAGAAACGCAACTACAAGAGTCTCACTATCGACCGCTGACAATGGTCCATGTCTTAGACCCAGAAACGACTCGGCAAACCCAATCACCCGACCGCCCGTGAGCTCCAACACCTTCAGAGCCGACTCGATCGCAGCTCCTTTGAGTGGCCCGGCTCCCAGGAAACATACTTTGGAAAATCCCTGCTCCACTATTCGTTCACAAACACTCATTGCCGCCGGAAGCACGAGTGACGCCGACATCGACAGGCTCTCTACAATTGCCTCATAAGCCGCAAGCGTTTGCAGGTGAGCTAAAGCCTGCGCCGCGATTACCATGTTTGAAAAGGAACTGGTCATCGCGAGACCACGATCATTCACCTCATCATCAAGTACAAAACTCAAAACGTTCTTTTCATTTCCAAATGACCGTGCCATTCTGCCATTTTGATTGCAGGTAACGATGAGGTGTTTGACTCGTGGAAAGCGAGTCAGGGATTGTTCCAGGACCGCCACGCCTTCCGAGCTGTCACCGGATCTGGAAAACGAGATCCATAAATAGTCGCGATCCGGAATGACATGATCCTCCATGTTCGTCAGGAGATCTGTGCTCGGAACAGCCTCGACATTGCAGAGCCAGTTTTTCTGCAACAAGGCGCACACAGACTTTCCGATGTAGTCCGAAGTGCCGGCGCCTACAAAAAACACGTTAGGCGGACGATTCATTCCTACGCCGGCGCTGCCCAAAAACTCCGTGATCGGGCCGGAGAAAGACTGTACCTTCTGATAAGTCCGGCGCCAGGTTTGTGGTTGCTGCAGAATCTCGCGTAACGTGTGAACCAGGCCAAGCGATTCACGTTCGGCGGTAGAGAGATCGAGAAGTTTGGAAGAAGCGGTCATCGATTCCGGACTCTTAAACTGGCGTGCGTCTGAATATTCCTTTTGCAATTCGCTTTGCCGTTATATTAGAATCCAAAACCATTCGAAAGCAATCAAAAGTTGTATCGATAGTATTTGAAAGCCGCTTGCCGGATCAAGATGAAGAGACCTGCAGTTCTCGTTATCGGCGAGTTGAACGTTGACATCGTGGCAACAGGTCTGCGCGGTTCCCCGGAAATGGGAGCCGAGATCCTGGCGCAGGATTGTGAGCTGACTCTCGGAAGCGCCTCTGCGATCTTTGCGGTGGGGATGTCAAAGCTTGATCACAAAGTGACATTTGTCAGTCAGGTAGGCCGAGACG
>DATNFD010000214.1:0-15387 GCA_035606555.1 Occallatibacter sp. | reverse complement strand
CCGCATGGCCATCCAGACCGTCGTAGCCAAATTCGACGAAAAGATTATCCGCTCCGCCATCGAAGTCGAGCTCGAACGCGGAGGCCAGGTCTACTTCGTCCACAACCGCGTCGAATCGATTTACGAAATCGCCTCCCGCATCCAGGAGCTGGTTCCCGGCGCGCGTGTCGTCGTCGGCCACGGCCAGATGGGCGAAAAGGACCTCGAGCAGGTCATGCTGGCCTTCATGCACCATGAATTCGACGTGCTCGTCGCGACAACCATTATCGAAAATGGCCTCGACATCCCGCTCGCCAACACCATCATCATCAACCGCGCTGATCGCCATGGCCTTAGCGAACTCTACCAGCTGCGCGGGCGCGTCGGCCGTTCCAATCGCCGCGCGTACGCATACCTGCTCATTCCGCCTGAACGCGAGTTGACTGACATCGCTCGCCGTCGTCTCGCTGCCCTCAAGGAGTTCAGCGATCTCGGCGCCGGCTTCAAAATCGCCGCCCTTGACCTCGAACTCCGCGGGGCAGGGAACATGCTTGGCGGCGAACAGAGCGGCCATATCGAAGCCGTCGGCTTTGAACTCTATACGTCGATGCTCGAAGCCGCTGTAAAAGAAATGAAGGGCGAAGGAGGCGAAGAGCGCCCGAGCACCCAGCTTAACCTTGGCATTGCACTGCGCATCGACGAGAGCTATGTGGCGGAGGAAAACCAACGCCTGCGCCTCTACAAAAAGATTGCCGGCGCCGAAAGCGAGAAAGCCATCGCCGACCTCCGCGCCGAGATGGAAGACCGCTATGGCGCGCTGCCGGACTCAACCGTCTACCTTCTCGAAGCCGCCACGCTGCGCCTCGAGTGCGAACGTATGAGCATTGCCCAGATTGATCGCAAGCGCACCGAACTGCAAATCCGCTTCACCGCGAATGCAGGCATCGATCCGCAGCACCTCATGCGCCTTGTCGCAAAGAACGCCAAGCGTGGCGCGCAGTTCACCCCGCAGGGCGTTTTGAAATTCCCGCTCGCTGCCACAAGGCCTGACGAAGTTTTGCTGGAGATTCGGGATCTCCTCGAGAAGCTTGCTCCCGATGCTGTAACCGCATAAGTTTTTACAAGAGGAATCGTGACGAAACTCGTGACTCTGCTCGCCTTTGGAGCCTGCATGACTCTTTCCACTGCCGCATTCTCCGAAACTCAAAACGCTCAACAACAATTCCAGCGCGTGTCGGACGAGTACTTCAACCAGGTCTATTACCCACACCAGCCGACTGCGGGAACCGTTGCCGGCTATCACCAGTACGACACCAAGCTCGAAGACCTCGCATCCAGCAGCATCGATGCAGAACTCGCCGCGCTCGATACCTTTGAGAAGCGCATCTCCGCGATTCCCGAGTCCTCTCTCGATCAGACCACGCGTGCCGACCGGCAACTGGTGCTCAACCAGATCCGCACCCGCCGCCTGACTCTCCATACAATTCGACCGTGGTCAAAGAACGCGGACAACTACTCCAGCACCTGCGCCAATGCTGCCTTCACTCTCATGGAACGCAAGTTCGCTTCGGCCGACGATCGGCTCCGTTCGCTCATCGCCCGCGAAAAGAAGATGCCCGGCCTGCTTCGCGAAGCACGCACCAATCTTCAGAACCCGCCACGCATATTCACCGAAATCGCCATCGAACAACTTCCCGGCATCATCGCTTTCTTCCAGCACGACGTGCCTCTCGCCTTCGCCGACGCCCACGACGAGACGCTCAAGTCCGAGTTCGCCAAGACCAACGCCGCCGTTATCTCCGAACTTAACAGCTACCTGGCATGGCTCAAGTCCGATCTCCTGCTGCGCTCCAATGGCGACTTCCGTATCGGAGCCGACACCTTCTCAAAGAAACTCGAATACGACGAGATGGTCGACATTCCGCTTCCCCGGCTCCTTGAAATCGGCTACGCCGACCTGCATCGCAACCAGCAGCACTTCGCAGAAGTCGCGAAGGAACTCGAGCCGAACAAAACCCCCCGCGAAGTCCTCGAAGAACTCGGCCATCAGCATCCCGCACCCGACCATCTTCTCGATGCGTTCCGCGCTACCTTCACCAGCCTGCTCGACTTTATCCGCTCTCACCACATCGTCACGATTCCCACCGATGTGCGGCCGGTGCTCGAAGAAACACCACCTTTCATGCGCGCCACGACGCAAGCCTCCATGGACTCCCCAGGTCCCTTCGAGACCCGAGCAACCACCTCCTACTTCAACGTCACCTTGCCCGATCCCGGCATGACGGCCGCGCAGGTCGAGGGCTACATGCACTCTTACAACATCGGCACCGTCATCTCGACCTCTGTCCACGAGGCCTATCCCGGCCATTACGTGCAATACCTCTACTCGCTGAGAGCGCCCAGCCGGGTACGCAAGATCCTTCAGGCCAATACCAACATCGAAGGCTGGGCACACTACACCGAGCAGATGATGCTCGACAACGGCTACGGCCAGCCCGGCACAGGGGCCAAAGACGCACGCGAAGCCAAATTCCTCCGCCTCGGTCAGTTGCAGGACGCCCTGCTGCGCAACGCGCGCTATATCGTCGGCATCCAAATGCACACTGGGAACATGACCTACGATCAGGCCGTTGACTTCTTCCAGAAGGAAGGCTACCAGCCCAAAGAAACCTCCATTGTCGAAGCCAAGCGCGGGGCTGGCGATCCCACCTACCTCTACTACACGCTCGGCAAACTGGAGATCATGAAGTTGCGTGCTGACCTGATGAAGAAGCAAGGAAAGGCCTTCTCGCTCCAGAAGTTCCACGATGAATTCCTCAGCCAGGGCTTCCCGCCCATCAAGATCATTCGGGAAAAGATGCTCGGCAACGATTCGCCAACTCTTTAGCCCGCTGCTAACACCAACTGGCTAGGACCAAAGTAAGCTTCTTTGAGTTCGAATTGAGATCCTCCGCGCGATATACGATCGAGAATGGAAGCGGAGAATTGTCCACGGAGCCGTAATGAAACAGGAAGTTCGCAAAGTTGTTTTCCCCGCCGGCGGCCTCGGTACTCGTTTTTTGCCCGCCACTAAGGTCATCCCCAAAGAGATGCTGGCACTGGTCGACAAGCCCATCATCCAATACGGCGTCGAAGAAGCGGTGGACTCCGGGATCGAGCACATCATCATCATCACCGGGCGCGGCAAAGGGGCCATGGAAGATCACTTCGACCACAGCTTCGAACTCGACCACACCCTCGAACGCCGCGGCAAGAAAGAATTGCTCCATGTCTCCCGCAGCGTCGCCGCGCTTGCCCGCGTTAGCTACGTTCGGCAGCGCGAGCCGCTCGGCCTGGGGCACGCCGTGCTCTGCGCAAAAGAACTCGTCGGCGATGAACCATTTGCTGTAGTTCTTCCCGACGACGTAATCGATGCCGAAGTGCCCTGCCTCAAGCAGATGATTGACGTATTCAATGAGCGGGGCGGCTCCGTCCTTGCCACGCAAACCGTCGAAGGAAATGCGATCTCGGCTTATGGCGTCCTCGCCGGATCACCCGACCCGCAGGACCCGCGCATATATAACTGCACCGGAATGATCGAGAAGCCTAAGCTGGAAGATGCGCCTTCCAAGCAGGCCATCATCGGCCGCTACATCCTCACTCCCCGCATTTTCGAGCTCCTCGAGCAGACCACCCCCGGCGCGGGCGGCGAGATCCAACTCACTGACGGCATCAAAGCTTTGCTCAAGGAAGAGAAAGTCTTCGGCTACACGTTTGAAGGCAAACGCTTCGACGCCGGAGACAAATTCGGAATGCTCCAGGCCACCGTCGAATTCGCCCTCAAGCGCCCCGAATTCGGCGATCGCTTCCGCGAGTATCTCAAGGGCTTGGGAATCTGCTAATAGACTGGGTTGGTTGAGCACTGGCAAGTGGGTTAGCATGATCGAACCGAAATGTGGCCGATCTACTTCCTCGTTGGTTATTACGTTGTGATCTATCTGGTTGTCGCAGGCGGCGTGTATGTCTGCTTCTCGGTCGTTGCTGGGCACGACAGACTTGGCAAGCGTCTCTTTGTTGCTGTCCTCGCCTTTGGCGCATGCTCGCTCGCAGGCTACATCCTCGCGAATGTTCTGGCGACGCTGCGGCACACTCGAACTGATTCAATCGATGAGCCAGATCGGTTCTTGCTTATGTTCACTTACGTGATTTCGGGCTTGCTAGGCGGTTGGGCATCTTGGAAGCGATTCAAGCCTTCCACTTGATATTGCACCCGATCGAAGCCTTCTGCTCCCCACTCGGCTTCTCGCCCCGCAGCACCGCATCCAGCGCAGTCCGCAAATCCTGCCCCGTTACCGGAACATTATTTCTCGGCCGAGCCCCATCGAACTGCCCGCGATACGCAAGCTTCAGATCCTTGTCGAACAGATAAATGTCCGGCGTGCATGCAGCCTGGTACGCGCGCGCCACAGCCTGCGTTTCATCGTAGAGATACGGAAACATGAACCCCAGCCTCTGCGCCTGCTTCTTCAATCCCTCAGGGCTGTCATCGGGATAGTTCTGCGCGTCATTGCTGCTGATCGCCACGATGTCGAGCTCCCCCGCATAGTCTGACCCAAGTTGCGCCAGACCCTTCTCGATGTGCTTCACATATGGGCAATGCGTACAGATGAACATCACCAGCAAACCCCTCTGCCCGTGGAAATCATCCCGTCGAACAGTCTTTCCCGTCACGACATCCTTGAGCGCAAAGTTTGGCGCCGTCGTCTCAAGCTCCAGCATCGTTGATTCAGTCAAAGCCATAAATCACTCCTGACGGTTGCGATTGAATAAAAGTTGCTTTATCGCTGGTACCGGTTTCGCACTAACTCCGCTAGCAAGCCGCATAGCGGCTGCTAACTCCGCTCGCGGGGCCGCCTCTCAGAACAATCCGCCCTGCCGCCCCGGTACTGGCACACCAAAATGCTCGTATGCTAGCCGCGTCGCCACACGCCCCCGCGGCGTACGATCCAGAAAACCAATCTGAATCAGAAAAGGTTCATACACTTCCTCGAGCGCGTCTTCCTCTTCGGCCAGTGTTGCCGCCAGCGTGCCCAGTCCCACCGGCCCCCCATCGTACTTCTGCATGATCGTCAGCATCAGGCGTCGGTCGATCTCATCGAATCCATGTGCATCTACTTCCAGCATCGTGAGCGCCGCATTCGCAGTGGGCCTATCGATTGTTCCTGTACCGCGTACCTGCGCAAAATCACGCACGCGCCGCAGCAGCCGGTTCGCAATACGTGGTGTTCCGCGCGAACGCAACGCAATCTCCGCTGCCCCGTCCGCATCAATCGGCACACCCAGCACTTCGGCCGAACGCAGCACGATGATACGCAGATCGTCTTCGGTGTAGAACTCCAGCCGCAGCAGAATCCCGAATCGCGAGCGCAACGGCGAACTCAGCAACCCCGGCCGCGTGGTCGCCCCAACAAAGGTGAACGGCTTCAGCTCCATTACATGCGTGCGCGCTGCCGGCCCCTGTCCAATGATGATATCCAGCTTGTAGTCCTCGAGAGCAGTGTAGAGTTTCTCTTCCAGCACCGGCTGCATGCGGTGAATCTCATCCAGAAACAGCACCTGCCGGTCGCGCAGATTCGTAAGAATCGCCGTCAAGTCTCCCTGGATCTGTAGCGCCGGTCCCGACGTCTGCTGAAATCCAACGTTCAGCTCATTGGCGATGATCGTTGCCAGCGTGGTCTTTCCCAGTCCCGGAGGCCCAAACAGCAGGACATGATCGAGAGCTTCGCCCCGGGACTTCGCGGCCTCCAGCGCAATCGCCAGCAACTCCTTTGCTTTGCTCTGGCCAATGAACTCCTTCAGCCATCGCGGCCGAAGCTTCAGCTCAAAACTCTGCTCCTCTTCGGCGCGCGAAGCGCTCACAAGACGGTCTGGAGAGTTGTCGCGCGCGATGACCATGATGCCAGCAGTGTAGCGGCTCCGGGCAACCCGGGTAAAATAGCCTCGGTTTCCCTCATCCACCTCTGCGGATACTAACTCCCGACGCCTTCAGCAAGACTGCCGCCATATAACTCAAATTGCTCACAACTCCGCTTATGTTCGCTAGTTACGCGCGTAACAAACAAGGCTCTTTGACTCAAGATTGCTATTGATTCACGTCTTTGACCTGCCGTATTCTTGGGCCACCTCTCATGAGGAATAGGTGTGTTGACCGGTCCGATGCATCCAGCTTCTGCATCTGCCGCCGTTCTAACTGCACGTTTTTGCGATGCATGCGCTGATGCTGCGGGCGCCTGCTAACTCATTGCAGCCATTCGGGACAATTCCCCCGAGGTTGATTGGGCTGACTGCGAGTGAATAGGTCAGCTAGGCGGAGACGCCAGGAGATGTTTATGCGTAATCGTTCGTTGGGTGCCTTGTTGCTGATTGCCTCTCTCGTGCTGCTCAACGGTTGTGTTTCCGATCCGTCACTGACCTCAATCATCGTTACCCCCGGTGTAATGAACTTCGGCGGCCCGGGACTTACAACTCAGCTGACTGCAATCGGCCACTATTCCCGTCCGAATCACGCTGACGTCACAAAAGACATCACAAATCTGGTCACTTGGAAAAGCGCAACCCCGGACTGTGTTACGGTCAGCAACACCGGCCTCATCACTTCCGGCCGCAATATATGTTCCGGTATTCCGATATCGGCCAGCATGCAGGGATTCCACGGAATCATTATCGGCAGCATGACCGTGAATGTGACCCAGGCTGCTGCAGCCAGCACCGATGTAGCGCAGGTTGTGATATCACCCGCTTTCCCGGCTCCTCTTTCAGCAGGCGCTTTGCTTCAATTCTCGGCCTTTGGCTTGAACTCCGCTGGAAGCATTGCCCAACTGGTAAACCCAGTCGTTTGGAGCTCAAGCAATACCGGCGTTGCCACTATCGACCAGGGTGGCCGCGTTACTGCAGTTACGGCGGGCACAAGCACGATCACCGGTGCCTACACGAACGCAGATGGGATCGCGGCAATCTCGGGAACTGCAACCGTAACCGTCCAGTAAGTCTTCGACCTGCTGTTCTACCAATTTCATTGCACCTTGTCAGAAGCCGCCCGGAACAGGGCGGCTTCTGATCGTTTCGCCCCGTGATGAACCCCGGCCGCCGGCCTGCGCGCTACTCAGCGAGGGTTAGCCCCTCCGCATCCGCCATTTAGACTGAAGTAGTCCATTCGCCTGCTTGATGACCCACCGATTCGCCCGCATCCGCCGATTCCATTTCAACCTGCCACAGCGCATCGCCGCGGTGATGCTTGGGCTTTTTCTCCTCCAGGGTTTGTGGGTCGCAGCACATCAGACCCTCTCCGACCGTGATTATCAGTACGCCCGCTGCGGCCGCGAGACCTGGGAAAAGCCTTCCCCTCTCGCAGGCTACTACACCAGTTGCGGCAATATACGCGACGGCATCCTTGCCTATCGAATCGCCGGCCTTCCGCTCACGCTGAACCTGCTCGCGGAGCGCGGTTTCGACCTCTTCCGCAAGCCCGAAGATCGCGTCTTTCAGACGTCAACAGGGCAGGGAAGCACGGGACTGAGCACATGGGAACTACGCCACCAGATGACCCATGTGCTCCTCCTGCTGCGTCTGCCCTTTTTAGCCGCAGGATGCGTACTCGGCGGCGGACTCTGGTGGGTAACGCGCCGTCTCTACGGCAACATGGGTGGATACGTCGCCCTCGCCCTCTACTGCTTCTCGCCTCCGGTGCTGAAAGCATGTCTCTCGCCAAGCCCCGAGATCCTCGCAGCCCTGGGCATCTATGGCGGAATCTATACCTGCATAGGCGTAGCACACGCTATGCAGGGACCCCGTCGAAAGTGGCGGCCGCGCATCATGCTGCTGACCGTGGTTCTCGGCATCGCAGCCACAGCGCACATTGTCGCCCTCCCCATCACAGCCCTGCTCGGCCTGGTGCTGATGTTATGGATCGCAGAAGGGCGTCGCAGCCAGATCCTCCCCGTCGTACTCCTCGCGTCAGCAGGCGCGCTCTTCCTGCTCTTCGCGGCCTACGGCTTCTCCCCCGATGCGTTCAGCTATGTCTTTCGCTCGGCGGCTGGATTTGTGTCAGTTTCGCTGGACCCGGTGCAGCGCTTCTTCACCATGCCGGCGATCACGGGAATCATCGTCGCCGCGGGGGCTGCGGCCCTGCTTTATCTCGGCGTCAACCGTTCCCGCTACTTCGGCAATTCGGCGCCCTTGATCTGCTTCGTCGTGCTCCTTCTCCTGATGACCAAGGGAATCGCTGCAACTCCCTGGCTGTGGGCATTCCCGTTCCTGCTCACTTTTATTGGCGGAGTGTTCGCCGACGCATTCGAGTCCGAGCGAAGAAAATTGTTCATCGCCGCTGCAGCTTCTCTGGTTATTCTTCAGGTAGCCATTTGCCTTATGAGCCTTCCCCGGCTCATCTGAAACAGGTCATCGTAGTTGAAGTAATCCCGAGGTCCCGATGACGTTCTCACGCCAGTCTCTGGCGATCCGCCTCGCTCTGGCCGGCTTGTTTCTTAGCGTGTCGATGATCGCAGCGGCGCAGCAAGGTGTTCCGACCTCGCCCAAAACCTCCGCCTCTGCGCCTAAACCTCATTACGTCGGTTCGGAGGCATGCAAAAAGTGCCATCTCAGTGAGTACAACGGCTGGAAGAAGAGCCGCATGGCAAACATCTTGCTCGATCCGCGCCAGCATCCTGAAGCCGTTGTCGGCGACTTCACTCATCCTGATCCCGTCCGCACCTTCACCCTCGATGATGTGGCGTTCACCTACGGAGGCCGCTTCAAACAGCGCTATTTCACAAAACGCGGCGACGACTACTATCCTCTCCCAGCCCAATGGGATGTCGCCAAGAAGAAGTGGCTCCCCTATCACGTCGAAGCTGGCACCGACTGGTGGGTTCCGTTCTACGGACCGTCAAACTTCGATCGTCCCACCGGCCCTACGTGCGACGGCTGCCATTCCGTGAACTATGACGTCCACACCAAGCAGGTAACAGAGTGGAATGTCGGCTGTGAAAAATGTCATGGCCCTGGCAGCGCACATATCGCGCATGCCAAGCGAACAAACATTGTTAATCCCGGCAAGCTCGACTTCGTGCGAGCCAACGACGTCTGCATCCAGTGCCATAGCCAGGGCCGTCCACTGCAAAACCCCATCGAGGGAAAATACTTCGATTGGCCCGTCGGCTTCACTGCCGGAGAGCGCCTCGCCGATTATTGGAAGCTTGAAGAAACCAAGCCGGGAATTACGAACTTCTTCCAATACGCCGATCTCACCTCCCACAAAAACCGCATGCAGGGAAATGATTTCGTGCAGAGCAACATGTATCACCGCGAGATCCGCTGCTTCGATTGCCATCAGGTCCACACCAGCACTGTTTCCAATCTCCCCGTCAGCGGCAACGCACTCTGTCTCGGCTGCCACACCAAACAGAATCCAGCCGGCCTGCGCGGATCGGTGAGTCAACACACTCACCACGCCGCGAACAGCGCCGGAAGCAAATGCACCGCGTGTCACATGCCGCGCATCGAACAAACCATCAAAGACAACTATGTGGCCGCGCACACCTTCCGCTTCATCACGCCCGATGACACAGCGCAGTCCGGAATACCGAACCCATGCACGTCTTGCCACAAAGACAAATCGAACGAATGGGCCCGTCAGGAACTCGCAAAATGGACCACAACCTCACCCTGGCGCGTGGCTCGATAGATCGCCTCGCCGTTGGATTTCCGAAGCGAGAATCGAACGTTTACATTCGCCCTCCGAGAGGGGATGTTAGCTCTTTAGGGACGTCTCATAACAAATTGAAAGAAAATAACTTAGAGCATATATCCAGTGTTGCTGATTGCGCCTTCAAAAGGTTAAAATAGATGTGTAGCCCGCAGAAATCCGGTCCTGCGTTTCCGGTTCCTTTTTTACCGCCTCTTCCGCGGGCCTAAAAGACATCTATGGCAGACGATAAGAACCCCCAGCTCCCTCTCGATGGCGGTACGCCACCACGCGATAATACGAATCTCATTCCGATCAATATCGAAGAGGAGATGCGGCGCTCGTATCTCGATTACTCGATGTCAGTCATCATTGGGCGCGCGCTTCCCGACGCCCGTGACGGCCTCAAGCCCGTGCATCGCCGCGTGCTCTACGCCATGAGCGAGATGGGCCTCGAGTACAACAAGAAGTACACAAAATGCGCCAAAGTCGTCGGTCAGGCCATGGGCGTCTATCACCCCCACGGCGACTCCGCTATTTACGACACGCTGGTCCGCATGGCGCAGCCCTTCTCGCTGCGTTACCCGCTCGTCGATGGCCAGGGTAACTTCGGTTCCGTCGACGGCGATCCGCCCGCAGCCATGCGTTACACCGAGTGCCGACTGATGCGCGTGACCGGCGAGTTGCTCGCCGACATCGACATGGAAACCGTCGACTTTGTTCCCAACTACGACGAGTCCACGCAGGAACCATCAGTCCTCCCCACGCGCATCCCCAATCTGCTCGTCAACGGCTCCAGCGGTATCGCCGTCGGCATGGCGACCAACATCCCGCCTCACAACCTCACTGAAATCGTCAACGCCACCATCGAGGTGGTGAAGAACCCAAAAGCGGGCCTCGCCGAAATTCTGCAACATGTTCAAGGCCCCGATTTTCCGACCGGCGGATTCCTCTATGGCCGCGCAGGCATAGCCCAGGCCTACAAAACTGGTCGTGGCCGTTTTATGATGCGCGCCAAGGCCGCCATCGAGAACATCACGAAAGATAGACAGGCGATCATCGTCACCGAGATCCCGTATCAGGTCAACAAATCCAAGCTCATCGAGCGCATTGCGGACCTTGTCACCGAAAAAATCATCGACGATATCAGCGACGTGCGCGACGAGTCCGATCGCGACGGCATGCGTATCGTCATTGAGCTCAAGCGCGGCGCCCAACCCGAGATCATCCTCAATCAGCTCCACAAGAACACCCAGATGCAGGAAAGCTTCTCCATGATCCTGCTGGCGGTGCTGAACGGGCAGCCGAAGGAACTCGGTCTTGACGCCGCTATCCGCGCCTTCATCGACCACCGTATCGACGTCGTACAGCGCCGCACCGTCTACCTGCTGCGCAAGGCTCGCGAGCGCGAACACATCCTCGAAGGCTACAAGATCGCCCTCGATAACCTCGACACGGTCATCAGGATTATTCGCGCTTCCGGTTCTCGCGCCGAGGCCCGCGAAAACCTGTACGCCTGGGGCAAGGGAACTGACATCGTCATCAATCTCGACCGGGAGCGCCTGCCGAACGAAGAGCGCGGCCTTTCCCTCCGGCAGGTCGATGCCATCCTTGAACTGCAGCTCTATCGCCTTACCCAGCTCTCAGTCGACGAAATCCTGAACGAGATGAAGGAGATCCGCGAGAAGATCGCCGAATATGAGTCCATCCTCGCCAGCGACAAAAAGCTGCGCAACGTAATCATCAAGGAGCTCGAAGCGGTCCGCGACAAGTACGGCGACGAGCGCCGCACCCAGATTATCGACGAGTCCGCTGAGATTCAGCTCGAAGACCTCATCGCCGACGAGCAGGTCGCGGTCACCGTCTCGCATCAAGGCTATCTGAAGCGGACCCCAATCTCCATCTACCGGCAGCAGCGCCGCGGCGGAACGGGTCGCACTGGCATGAAGACGCGCGAAGAAGATTTTGTCTCGCAGCTCATCATCGACTCGACGCACGCCTACCTGCTCTGCTTCACGAACACAGGCCGCGTCTACTGGCTCAAGGTCTACGAGATTCCTGACGTAGGAGCCGCAGGCAAGGGCAAATCGATCGCCAGCCTGCTGAGCCTGCAGCCCGGCGAAAACGTCCGCACCATCCTTCCCGTTCGCGATCTCGAAGAGGAAGGGAAGTTCATTTTCTTCGCCACCCGCAATGGCACCGTTAAGAAGACGCCCCTCAAAGACTTCTCTAACGTCATGTCTCGCGGCATCATCGCCATCGCCATCGACAAGGACGATGACCTCGTCACCGCCGGACTTACCAACGGCAAGCAGACCATCTTCATCGCGACCCGTGAAGGCATGGCCATCCGCTTCCAGGAAGAGTACGATCCCGACCGCAACGGAATCGGCCTGCGTCCCATGGGCCGCAATGCAGCCGGCAATAAGGGCATTTCACTCAAGAAGGGCGACTACGTCATCGGCGCGGCCATCACCGACTCCGACGAGGCTCGCGACCAGGAACGCGACGAGTGCGCCAAGGCGCGCGGCCTCACCGATAAGCTGAAATCAGCACGCAAGGCCTACACCGACGCGAAGGACGCGCTTCAGAAAGCCCGTGAAGACCGCCGCAATGGCGACCCCGAAGATGAAAAACTGAAAGCCAGGGAGAAGAAAGCCGAGAAGGCCGTCGAAGATGCCTGGTCCGCGTTGAAGAACCTCGACGAAAAGCTCTGCGTCACCCAGTCTCGCATCCTCACCGTTACTGAGAACGGATTCGGCAAGCGCACCGACGTTGACGAATATCGCCTCACTGCCCGCGGTGCACAGGGAGTTACAAATCTGAAGGCGACCCCCAAGGTCGGCAAGACGACATCGATTCTGCTCGTGAATGAAACCTCAGAACTGATGGTGATCAGCCAGTGGGGCAAGATCATTCGCATTGACACCAACACCGTCCGTTCCGCAGGGCGCAACACTCAGGGCGTCCGCCTGCTGAACCTCGAAGCCGACGACAAGGTCGCCGCAGCGGTAATCATTCCGCCGGATGAACTGAATGGCAAGGAAGACGAACAGGGAACATTGATTCAGTGATTGCAGAATTCTTTCCGACCCGGCTAGTGTTCAACTTAGCTATTCGGTATCCTGCAAAAAGCAAGGGATGTAGGTTCCGGGCAAACCAACTGCTCCGCTCCGCATCCCACAATCTAGGCTGAATTGTCTCGTAAGCGTGCGAGGTACTCCGTTTCGCCGCTCTGTCGCGATGGAGGTTTGAAGTAATCGAGTGAGCCACATTCTCCATTCGGCGACAGTGCTACTCCGGAAAGTATCGTTCCGCAGTCCTTTGCAGGGTCTCGAAAGTTATCAGACAAGGCCGAACCACCCTCGGCACTCCAAATTTACCCAGGCAGGTTCTACACTGGTGATGCTCTGGTTTCTTCGCGGACCCCTCATGGTGCGCACCGCTTTCATAGCTGGTCTTACGATCCTTTGGTTCGCAACATTCGCTGGTGCTGCGCGAGTCGGCACAGTGCGCCATTCTGCACACGCCAGCGCCCACAGCGCTGGCCATCACCCCCATCATGCTGCCAAGGCCGCCTCGCATTCGGCGCACAGCAGAGCGCGCTCCACGCACGCCAAAAAATCCAGACACGCCAGCACGGTCTCGAGCCGCTCAACTCATGCCAGACACGCAGCTAGCCACCGTACCGTTGCGAAGAGAACATCCTCCACTCATGTACGCAGAGCTCGTTATCGCCACTCGCATAGCGGGGCCCGCTTCGTCCCATTGGCTACCGTGCCCATCGAGCGCAGATTGCCGCCGCCGACGTCCGATATGGAACAGACCGCTCCAGTCTCCGACGACGGCTTTGCAAGTGCGCATGCTGCTGGATCCGGTTCCGCTCCTGCTGCTGACCCCGCAATCGACAGTGGTGGCAACCCACTTGCGGCGCCTCCTGTTACAGGAACTGCGGCTCCCGCCGTCGGCCAGATCGCTTCGTTGAATGTTCCGCGGGTCTACGGCCGTTATGCGTTGCGCGGTACTCACGATTCTCTGGTACGTCAGAACGAGCGCGTTGAACTCGAATCCCTCGAGCGCATCGAAGACAACGCCGATCTTCAGAATCGTATCGCCAGTGGCGCCCTGGTCCGCGTGCCCGAAACTAGCGGGCTGCGCGTCAATCCCTCACTCCCTGAAGAACGCCGTTACTGCCGTGAGTGGACAGCCGATTTCCTCTCTGATCTCTCCCGCGCACACGAAGCGCAGTTCCATAAACCGCTGGTCGTCAGCTCCGCTGTGCGTACCGTGGAGTACCAGAAGCACCTCATGCGCGTGAACCGTAACGCTGCGGATGCCGAAGGCGATATCGTCAGCCCCCACCTGACCGGAGCTACCATCGACATCGCAAAGTCCGGCCTGTCGCGGCGAGAACTGCAGTGGATGCGCGATCACCTCTTCGCCTATCAGACCGCGGGCGTCATCGACGTAGAGGAAGAGTTCCGCCAGCGCTGCTTCCACATCACCGTCTACAAGAACTATTCGCCGGCCTCCTCTCCTCAACCTCATCATGAAGCGGTGCCCCAGACCGTGCCGCCCGATTCATCCACCGCCACGGTTTCTGACGACGCTGGCGGCAAAAACAAATAAGCTCGGCAGCTCGCGTCACTCAATTTCATTCCCTATCGGCACTGAACGCGCTACAATCGCGGGCGAACGCCATTCGTCCGCGTTCGCGTTTCAAGTAAGAGATTCTGCGAGGACAGACATGACCGATCCAGCGGTTCAGCCAGCCGAAGCAACAGCCGCTCTCTCTCAGGGCCAGCGCCTCATCAACATGTTCACGGCGCCCTCTAAAACTTTCCAGGATATCAAGCTCGGCCACAAGAGTTGGTGGCTGCCATTCATCATCTATGTCGCTCTCGGTTTTGCGTTCTACGGTGTTGTGAATTCCAAAGTCGGCATGCGCCAGGTCAGCGAAAACCAGGTCAGACTCAGCCCTAAGGCAGAAGAACAGATGGCGCAGCTTACTCCCGAGCAGCGCGAGCAGCGGATGAAAATCTCTACCGCGATCACGCAGGGATTCTTTCTAGGGTCGCCAATTTTCCTGCTGCTCATGGGAGCAGTTATCTCGCTCGTTCTTCTCGGAACCATCAACTTTGTATTTGGCGGCAAAGCTAAGTTCGGAAGCATATTCGCTGTCTGGATGTACGCGATGATGCCCTCATGTATCAAGACCATTCTCGGAATCGTGGTGCTCTTTGCAAACACCGCACCAGAATCATTCAACATCAAAAATTTCGCCCCAACGAATGTGGGCGCATTTCTGCCAACAGATATCAATCCGGGTCTCTATAGCCTCGCCACTTCGATTGACGTCATTACCATCTGGACTCTTGCTCTGGTAGGCATCGGCGTCTCGATCGTCGCCGGTACCAAACGCACTTCGGGATATATCGCATCCTTCGGCTGGTGGGCGCTCATTGTCTTGGGCGGAGCTGGAATTGCGGCAGCCTTTAGCTGATCTCGCCGACCTCAAAAAACAGCGGCGCACATCTTAGGATGTGCGCCCAGACTGCTGACGAACCCCATCATTTGGTGGGGTTTGTTATTTGGTGGGAGGATTTCAGGTGAGCAGGCTGGGGGTATCGAGAAGACGTGCATAGAGCCGCAGTTGGGTGATATAGGCAGATAGCAGTGATTGCAGCGCG
>DATNFD010000213.1:0-40423 GCA_035606555.1 Occallatibacter sp. | reverse complement strand
CATTCCGGGGGCCGGGGCGGTGGCGGTGATGGATTCCTCCACGATTCCGGTGCCCATGGACGCGCTTATTGCCGTATGGGTGTGGAAAGACCAGAGTCACTTCTGGGCGTATTGCATGATGGCGGCGCTGGGATCGTCAATTGGCGGATTGCTGCCGTATGCGCTGGGGAGAGCGGGCGGTGAGTTGTTCATCCTGAAGCGGGTGAACCGCGATCGTTATGAGCGCATGAAGCTACGGTTTGAGAAGCAAGAGTTCCTGGCAATGGCGATCCCGTCGGCACTACCGCCACCCACTCCCTGGAAGCTTTTCGTTTTTGCGGCAGGCGTGTTTGAGATGCGTGTGGCTCCATTCATGCTGGCGGTGTTTACGGGGCGGTTGGTGCGGTGGTTTGTTCTTTCCCTGCTCGTGATCAAGCTTGGGCCCGGAGCGGTGCAGGTTGTGGAGCACCACGCCCTGACAGCTCTGCTTGTGGTTGGCGGGATCGCTCTGATCGGATTTGCGATCTGGTGGCGACGGAAGCTAAAGACGGGAGAGATACCCGAGCACCCACTCAGTGATTGAAGGGACACCCCTCCCCCCCCCGGCGGGTTTCGAGCAATCTCCTGAAAACAATCAACTTAAACGAAACACCTGAAACGTAAGTTACTCAAGACATTGAAGATAGTCGTAAATTGTTACATTCAAATGACTTAAACGTCCGGGTTGGATAGAGCAGCTTTACCACTGTCCCGGCTATTGTGAACCATATCAGCAGAATTGAGTGCAAAGCGGCGGAGACTTTTCCAGCTGGCGACCGCACACGCTGCCTCCTGGACGGGTAACCCATTGATAGCCGAGAGCCGCGACCCGGCGCCAGAAGCGCCACACAGTAAACAGTTCGCAAGGTCTCTAGTCTTTTGCCAGGTTCTTCCAGAGGATTGCGACGAGGACAATCAGCACCGATGCCAGTCGGATGAAAAAGATCATCGGGGTACCGATGTTGGGCTGCGAGAGTTCAAGGACGACGGCGTTGGTACATCCCTGAACGACAAAGAAGATGAGGAAGGCGAGGAAGAGGGGGTCGCGAGTGGACCGATAGAAGCGAAGGAAGAAGAGCCCGGCGACAAGAGAAGAAGCGGCAATGAAGCCAAGCAGAAAGTAGTCCAGATTTGGATACGCAATGGAGCTCATTGGCTCTCCCATACAAGGCCCCACAGAAGGAGGCTCATGGCGATTGCCGTTGCGCCAAGTCGATAGGTATAGAGATCGAGAGCAAGGAAGATGCGCAAGTCCGCAATACGGATCGCATTGGATACCGCCAAGCCAACGAAGCACAGACCACTCCACAACAGAAGGCTTTTTCGGACACGTTGATAGGCGCGCAGGAGGAGGGCCGCACACAAAATGGTAGTCAAGAATGTGAGCGCATCGAGTGCTATGGTCATCAATCCCGATCCTTTTTGAAACGGAATGCGCGGGCGAATTCACGAACGGAGGGTGATGCCTTCGAATGTAGCATGGTCGAAATTCGCACGATCTCTCGGCGATAGGCAGTGTCGACACGGATCATCCATTCGTTCTGCTCGTCATTGCGGGGCAGATAAGAGAACCTCGGCGGCGACCCGGCCGTTTGCTGAACGAGCTGCTGACGAATCAGATCCTGAAGAATCTCAGAGGTGCGCTCTGCCGGGACATACAGGCGAGAAGCGAGTTCGTCCGACGACCAGCCGACAGGACGGCTATTCCAAAGAAGAATGATGGCCTCGAGGTGAGGCACACTGTCGATCTTCTCAAGAATGTACTCGTAGACGTCGGTCTGGGGCCCTTGTTCCGGCATAAGCGCTCGAACGAGTGGGATGGAATCTGCGCTCTGGTTTCCGACAAATACAGCAGGTGCGGCAGTGTTCTTGCTGGGAATTGTTTTTAGCGAACTTGAACTGCGCTCGCGTTACTCATCCGGGCTCTGCGTATAAGGACGGGGATTCCAAATGCCAGTCCGGCGACAATTGCGGTCGAAACCAGGTCATTGCGATAAAACGGCACGCCGGCGGCATAGCAGGCGATCAGGCCGGAGAGGGTATTCGGATACATGTCACTGGCGAGCCGTTCAGTATGGCTCGACGCAGCCCAGACAGCGTAATTGGAGATAAGCCAGAAAGAAGTGGGTCCCAGGACCACCGCAGCACCGAGCCGAAGCCAGGAGGTCCGCGACTTGAGCAGGATCGCCCCGAGGATCATCGCGGCCACAGCCCATGCCCAAGTGGTGACATAAGAAGTCCATACGAACTCGTAATGATAGCTGTAAACCGTGAGGAAGTAGTCGGCAGCAATCAAAGCTGCAAGAGGCGCCAGCATCTCGCGCCATGAGCGCCGCGCACCAAAGTAGAGCAACGCGCCGCCAACTGCCGTGAAGTTGAGCATGGCATGGTGGGGCAGCACACGGGTGAGAATGGCGAGAACCAGCAGCAGATAAGCGGGCATAAGCACCTCTGATTGAAAACACGGCTTCCCGGCAAGAGCTGCACCGGTATGGAAATACCATTGTCAAGCGTCAGACCCGGGCGGTCAACCATGGCGAACCGCCGGATGAATAAAAGTTTTCATACTGCGGGAGCAACCGCGGGCAGCCCATGGTGTTGAACAAAGCAATTACTTTTTTCGCTTTCGGTGCGCGGTGGTGATTGCGCTGGAGGTGAAAAACCGTCAATCTGGAAGCAGGATCAGCTCAGTGAGAACTCTTGAAACCTTCGCGTTTGCCCTGGTTGCCATAGCCCTGGGGAGCCCTGCCTTTGCGCAGAAGGCCTCGAACCCCGCAACAATCCCTGGTCAGCCGGCAACCGCGGAACCATCAGCCGCTGTTGCGCCCAGCCCCGCGCTGCGGATGATGGAAGAGTTCAAGGATACTGACGTAAAGTTTGAAATGACCGAGCTGGTGGATATTCTGCGAGATCGCCGCCATGAGGGCTGGGTTCTCGCGGCTTACCCCGATCCTCGTACTGCTCAACCGCTGATCGGGGCTGGGTTCAGCCTGGATCTGCCGGAGCGTGAGCATCCGCAGCTGGACTCCAACAATCCACACCCGTTCCTGGAGCCATCGTCGGCTGACCTCTGGCAGGCTGCGGGGTTTGATCCTTCGCGGCTGGATGACATTTTGAAGGTCTTCTACGAACGGCGGCGCACCTGGAGCAAACGGACGTGGCGGAAGAAGCTGTTCAAGCTGTCGGCGCAGATCTCGGACGATGATGCCGTTCAACTCGTGCGCGTAGGAGCCATCCAGGCGGTTTATAACGCAAAGGCCTATTGCAGGAACTTCGACCAGCTGAACGGGCCGCAGCAGATGGCGATGGCGCAGTTGGTTTACCAGATGGGCGTGAACCTTCAGCACTTCGACAATTTTCTGACGGCAATCAATCCCGACACGCCGGTGGTCTCGAGTGCCAGTGCGGATTCGGCGATGGTGGACGCTGCGATTCAAGAGGCGACGGCGATCCCGGCTGTTATAGATCAATCGCCTGAGTATTGGCTGGGCGTGCAGAAGTCGTTGATGGGCAGCCAGTGGGCGCACAAATACCGCACGCGGGCGATCTCAGTGATTGCGATGTTGGATCCGGCATATACGGACGATCCCGCGGCGGCGGAGCAGCGGGTGGGTGCGGTGCTGAGGCCCGCAGTGGTACACCGTCGGGGACGGCATGGGGTTGCGGTGCGGCAAGTGTCGGCGACAACGCGGCATCACGTACAGAGAGGCAAGACGCGGCATAGTGCGGGGCGGGCGAAGAGCCGGAAACGGGTTTGATTGCTTCCCATCCAACCCGCAATGCGACGGTTAGATGGTCGCCTCGACGTTCTTGTCCTCGGTGGATCGCATTGCAGGTCTCAACGACGAGACCTCGGCCACTCATGACTGGGCAACCGCTAAAGGGATCACACATCTCAGAATCAAGATGTGGGGCAGCCGCTTTCTCCGAGAATTAAATCGAGATCGAAAGCGCTATTTTTGTTCGCGGCCGCCCATCTCCTGGCCAGCTTCTTCCCTTCCATCGACGATATAGACAGCGCCGGTCAGGCCTCCGGGAGGACGCGTGTTTCCAGTGCCGCGGAAGTCGTAGCCGAAGCGAAGATCCGTAAACTCCACAGTGGTCCAGGTGCGGCCAGGTGGGAGCTTTGGCGGATCAACACCGACGACTTGAACTTGCCCGATATCGGATACGACGGCCCAGGTTCCCCAGTCAAGATAGACCTTCCCGAGCAGAGTCTGCTTGGCTGTTTCCACGGCAGCTGTGTCTTTTGGCTTGAACATCTGGTCGGCTTGCGTGTCGCTCTCGATGTCGTCGGTGCGGGTGTTGACCTCGGCGAACTGGTAGTAGTTCGGGGTTTCGACGATGATGTGCCAGCGGAAGGGATTCCAGGGATAGGGCTCGGCGGAGATGCGGTCCACTGGATCGAGGGTGACGGGGTTGTTGCGCACGAGTCCTTCAGCCTGCGCGTGCTGTACGTAACGGAAACACCAGAGGAGAAAGATTCCGCTGAGCGCGAAAATCGCCATTCCCCGGCCGCGAAAGGGCGTGGCGCTGCGGCGGGAGCTGATTTCGCGGTCGGCAAGGCCGAGGATGCCGGGAATGATGAGCGCGGCGAAGAGGAGGGCCCACATGACGGGTTCGGCAATGAAAACAAAGCTGCCTGCGTACCAGTGTGGGTTAAAGGGGTAGAAGGGGCGCACGCCGTAGTTGTTGGTCCAGTCGAGCGCGATATGGCTAAGGGATGAGATGAAGGCGGAGAGGTAGACCCACGACCAGCGGATCGGTTGAGGTTGCGAACGCTGCGGTGCTCCGGCTTCGGGTGGCGGCAGAGATGCAAGGCGGCGTTCGCGACGGCTCTGGTGCCAGCGGGAGTAGAGCCATGTCGCGCCGACCGCTGCGGCGGCGATGAATGGAGCGCCGAGGAAGGTGTGGGTGATGCCGCGATGATGCTTGAGGCCCTCGACGGGGCCGGCGAATCCCCAGAAGACATCGAGGTCGGCGGCTTCGGCGGCGAGTACGGCGGCCAGGGTGGCGTATGCAGTTTTGCGGTTGAGTCCGGCGCGGCCGATGCATGCGCCGGTAAGGAAGTGCGTGATGGGCTCCATGGCGTTGGGATCATGGTAGCGGAGTTGGCGGCGCTTCGCGCGGTTAGCGGGGTTAGCGTGCTGCGCACGTTGGCGAAGTTGGGTGTCGTGCCCCCTATAATCCTGCCCATGGGTGATGTGAACAAAACGGGTCAGGCGGAGAAGCGGATCGAAGAGTTGCGGGCGGGGATCAGGGGGCACGAGCACCTCTATTACGTGATGGATGCGCCGGCGATCAGTGATGCGGAGTTCGACAAGCTGATGAAGGAGCTGAAGGCGCTGGAGGCAGAGCATCCGGAGCTGGTGACGGCGGATTCGCCTTCGCAGCGTGTTGGTGGCAAGCCGGCGGAGGGATTCCAGAAGGTGCGGCACTCGCGGCCGATGCTGAGCCTGGACAATGCTTATTCAGAAGAGGAACTGCGGGACTGGGATCGGCGAGTCCATGAGCTGGCGGGAAATCTCCCGGTGGAGTACACGGCCGAACAGAAAATGGATGGGCTGAGCATCGCGCTGCACTACGCAGCGGGCAAGGATGGGAGTGCGCGGCTGGTTCGGGGGTTGACGCGTGGGGATGGACAGGTCGGCGAAGACGTGACGACGAGCGTCAGGACGATTCGGAGCGTGCCGCTCGTCATTTCGGCGGAGAAGTTGCGAGCGGCTGGAATGCAGGCGGATTTCGAAGCGCGGGGCGAGACAGTGATGCCGCAGAAGGCGTTCGAACAGATGAACAAGGCTCGGGAGACCGAGGGGCTGGAGCCGGCGGTGAATCCACGGAATGCGGCGGCGGGGACGTTGCGGACCAAAGAGCCAAGCATTGTCGCTCAGCGTCGGCTCGATGTGTACGCGTATTTTCTGCTGGTGAATGGGGAATATGTCGACTTGGGCCAGGATGCCACGCTGGATGCGCTGACGGCGCTGGGGTTCAGGGTGAACCCGCACCGGGGAAAGATGCATAAGGTCGAAGAGATGATGAAGTTCATCGAGCAGACCGAGAAGCGCAGGCCGACACTGGGGTACGACATTGATGGCGTGGTCTTCAAGGTGAATTCGCAGGCCACGCAGCAGAGATTGGGTTACACGGGGCGGGCGCCGCGATGGGCGCTGGCGTACAAGTTTGCTGCGGAGCAGGCGATCACGCAGATGTACGACATCATGATCACAACAGGTCGCACGGGGAAGCTGACACCGACGGCGATGCTGAATCCCGTATTTGTGGGTGGGGCCACGATCAGCAGAGCGACTCTACACAATGCCGACTGGATCGAGCGGATGGGATTGCGGATCGGCGACTGGGTGAAGATCGAGCGTGGCGGGGATGTCATTCCCAAGGTGGCCGCAATCGTGGAGGACGCTGATCATCCGCGTGGAAAGAAAAAATATGAGTATCCGACACATTGCCTGGTGTGCGGCCAGACTGCGGTACGGGAAGAGGGCGAGGCTGATTACCGCTGCGTGAATATCGACTGCCCTGCCCTGCTGCACGGCGCTCTCGAGCACTGGGCAAGCCGCGGGGTGATGAACATCGAGGGATTGGGTGAGCAGTCGGTATATGCACTGATTGAGACCAAGGCGGTGAAAAGCGTTGCGGATCTGTACAAGCTGACTGAAGAGAAGCTGGCGTCGCTTACGCAGGAAGTTGAACGCAATGGTGTGAAGAAGCAGCAGCGCGTGTTTGGGCCAGTGGAGATCAGGAAGCTGCTGAAGCAGATCGAGGGCTCTAAGCATGCGGGCCTGGCGCGTGTGCTGATGGGATTGGGAATCCGGTTCGTTGGCGAACGAACGGCTGATGCGATCGCGCAGGAGTTCGGATCGATGGATGCGATTATGAACGCGAGCGCGGAAGAACTGGAGCGCGTGGAGGAGATTGGGCACCGCATTTCGCAGGCGGTCACGGATTTCTTTGCGCGGCCGGCAAATCGCGAGCTGATCGAGCACCTAAAGGCTGCCGGAGTGATGATGACGGCGGAGAAGAAACAGAAGACGGCGCAGCTTGCGGGGTTGACGCTGGTGCTGACGGGAACGCTGTCAAATCTGTCGCGGGAAGATGCAAAGGCGAAGATCGAAGCGGCTGGCGGAAAGGTTTCGGGGTCGGTGAGCAAGAAGACGAATTATGTAATTGCGGGGGAAGAGGCTGGCTCGAAGCTGGATAAAGCGCGAGAGCTGAATGTGCCCGTGCTGGATGAGGCGGGCTTGATGAAGCTGTTAGAGGCAGTAAAAAGTGAGTAGTGAGTAGCAAGTAGTGAATAGACGAAACGCGAGCCGGATTGGCTCGCGTTTGTTTTGGATTGAAATTGGGGTCAATCCTTGGGGGCGAAGTAGCCTTTTCTGGCCCGGGCTACATAGCGGCGATCCGTGCAATAGAGATAGATCGGCCGGAACTGGCCGTTGGCTTTGAAGTCTGCTGGAATGTAGGTGAGCGCGTACTGGCTGCGCAGCTCTTCTTCGATGTTTTTGAAACTGTTGGACATCTGCTCGACTGACGGTGGGAAGAAGACCTGGCCACCGGTATCCTGCGCGAGTTGGGTGAGCACCTGATCGCCCTTGCCGCGGCTCGGTGTCCAGTTGGTGCTGATAGCGTAGACAATTGTCTCAGCGCGCTGGCACATCTTGATGGATTCGTCGAGATGGACGCGGCTCTGGTTGTCATCGCCGTCGGATATGAGGATCATGGCTTTGCGCACGGGTTCCTGCCCGCGCGATGCGTCGAGGAGTTTATCGCGGCAGGCGGTGTATACCGCGTCGTACATGGCGGTGCCGCCGCCCGGACGGAGCCGATTGATTCCTGTCTCGAGAGCGTCGATGTTGTTGGTCCAGTCGGCTTTCACGTCGGGGGTGACGTCGAACCCCATTACAAAGGCGCGGTCGCTGCGAGCCTTGAGGATCTGAAGGAGAAACTCGATGGCGGACTGCTGTTCGAACTGGAAGCGGGTGCGGATCGATGTGCTGGCGTCAATGACAATGCCGACACGGAGGGGCAGGTTGATCTGCTGGCGGAAGGACGTGACCTTCTCGGGGGCCTTCTGATCATCGAGGAGGGCGAAGTCGTTCTGCTTGAGGTTTGGGACATAGTGGCCGTGCTTGTCGGTCACGGTGAAGATGAGGTTGACTTCATTGACGCCGATGCGGAAGACCTGGCCGGTATCCTCAGGGCCTTGTTGATCTGCTGCGGGCTGTTGCCCGGCTGCGGGAGGCTGCTGTCCGGAGGCCGGTTGACCAGCCTGTGTCTGCGGGATCTGAGCGGGTTTCTGCGGCGCCGGCGTCTGTGCCGGTTGAGTAGCAGGCTGCTGCGCCTGGGCAGATTGCTGCGCGAGGGTAGGCTGGCCGGACACGGCGAAGCTCAATGCCGCTGCAAGGGCGACCAGACAAAAGGGATTTGTCCTCATATCAGTCTTCATTTTAGCAATCGGCCAGCCTGATTCATGATGTGCCAATACAGAGTATTGACGAAGGCTGTTCAGGATTCGTTAATACGGGCGAGAAATTCAGTCAGCTCAAGGGGCAGCGGGGCCTCCAATCCAAGGGGTTTACCTGTGAATGGGTGCGTGAACTCGAGACGAGCTGCATGGAGGAAATTGCGATTGAGCCTGAGGCGCTCAGGTGCAGCATTGCGACGAGCAGCTCGGGAGGTGGCCGCCTGGGAAGCTGCCTGATCGGTTAGCTGGCCAGATGCCCCGTACACCGTATCGCCTACGACGGGGTGGCCGATCGAAGCCATGTGGACCCGAATCTGGTGGGTGCGGCCGGTTTCAATGCGCACGCGCACAAGCGTGAACTTGCCGAAGCGTGTATCGAGACGCTGTACGACTTCGTAATGGGAGATAGCGGTACGGGAGTTCCCTGCTGGGCGCGTGGTCATACGCGTTCGACGGAGTGGATCGCGGCTCACGGCTGCAGTAATGCTTCCCTTGTCGCGTTCGACTCGCCCATGGACGAGAGCGACGTAGGTCTTGCGAATTTGGCGAGACGAGAAGAGTTCAGCGAGTTTTGTATGTGCGGCGTCGCTTTTGGCGACAACGATCAGGCCACTGGTTTCTTTGTCGAGGCGGTGGACGATGCCCGGGCGAAGTTCACCCCCGGTTGAGGAGAGAGAGTTGAAACGAAAGAGGAGCGCGTTGACGAGGGTGTTTCTGTTGCGCGCGGCTTCAGTCTCGCCCGCTCCGGCGTGAACCATCATTCCGGCAGGCTTGTTGATGACTGCAAGGTATTTGTCTTCGTAGACGACATCGAGCGGGATGTCCTGTGGCGTAGCTCTGAGCGGAGCGGGGCGTGGCTCGCCTGTGATTAAGATTTGCTCGCCACCACGAAGCTTGAGCGAGGCCTTGGCTCCGGCGCCGTTGACGAGGACGTCGCCCTGGTCCAATAACAACTGGACGCGCGAACGGCTTACACCATCGAGTTGGCTGGCGATGAAGTGATCGAGGCGCTGGCCGGCGGCCTCGAGCGGGACGGCGATTTCGCGTGGCTCAGCCATGGGTCTGTCCGGATGCGGCGGTTGGAGTGGAATCGGCAACTGCGGATGAAGCGAGAGCAACTCGCTGCGATGGGCGATCGAGGAGAAGAGCCGCTCCACCGAGAACGAAAAGGATGCCCGCCATTTGTGGGCCTTTCAGGAAGCCGTGAAAGAGCGCACCGCGTCCCAAGGGATCTCGCCAGAACTCGGTGATGTACATGACGGCACCCGTGCTGATCAGAAAGAGTCCAGCGAGATCGCCGTTCTGACGTCGCTTCGGAAGCCACAGGACAAGGCCAATCGCCGCGGTGAAGAAGCATATTGCAGCGTAGGCCTGTACCGGATGAACAGGAATGCCGAGTGGGGCGTCACTCCAGCGGGCCGCGAGCGGATCGGTGTAGACGATAGCCCACGGAAGATGCGTTCCTGTTCCGTAGCCGGAACCCGCGAGAAGCGCGCCTACCTGTTCGAATGCGAGCCCGAGCGCGAGCGGTGCGGCGAGAGTATCTGCAGTGGCGCGCCAGGGCAGCCGATGCAAACCCACGTAGACGGAGCCGATGGCGAGCGCGATGAGTGCTCCGATGGCGGCTAGAAGAGGGTGATGGATCATGGCCACGCTCAATGCCCACAGCGGATGTGCACGCAGAATTTTCCAATTTGCGGCGATCAGCAGAAGGCGCGAGCCGATGAGGCCGGTAAAGAGCATGAGTATGCAGAGATTCCAGACGCGGTTTGGATTAATGCCGATTTTCCGCGCATTGCGAAGGGCCAGCATCAACGCAAGCAGAAGGCCAAGCGCGCCCATGGCGCCGTATGAGGGGATAACCAACGCACCGACGTGGAAGAGGACTGGATGCACCTGGAACAAGGATAGGGCATGGAAGCGTTGCAGCAGGATGCGCCGCACGAAAGGATGGTTAGAACCCGACCCACGGGGCCGTGAGTGATGTGCTGGTGAACCCGTCCTAAGACGGTGGAGTCTCGCCGCGGTTCCTTAGGCATTCCGGACTGGCGGACACGGCACACAGAACCGTATAGACGAGTCGAGACTCCTGTTCAATGAATGTAGGTTCATCCAGCATTGACCACTGCACCTGCTTTGCAGGCCGGTTTCTATTGCTGAATGTATGGATGTTGGAGAGGAATTGCAAGTCTTGCGGGCGCTGCGCGATTTGTGTTAGAGACCGAAGTCACTTCTGGGAGCACGGGTTCATTTCGGAACCACGAGCCAAAGGAAGCTCGGGGCGAGCCTAGGATGCCGCTTTGCGTTCGTCTTCGAGGACTTCGTCGAGCATCTCGCGAAGCTGCGCGGCGCGGGCGCGCCCCTCCTTTGCGTCCACGCCGGATGTTTGCGAGAGCTCGTCCGCAAGATTCAACGCCGCGAGCACAGCTACGCGCAGCGAGTCGACGGTGCGGCCCTGCGCGGCCACGGCACGCATCTTGCTGTCGACCAAATCTGCTAGTCGGCGGATGTGGTCAGGGTTCTGGCCGCGCAAATGATAAGCCTGGTCATAGATGCTGACGCTGACATAGCCTGGAGCGCTGGGCGGATTTTCTTTTGCCATGCGGAACCTCAGAGTTCGAGAGAATCCAATTGAGTGAGAAGCTTCTCGACGCGCTGGCGAACCTGATCGCGCTCGGCGTTGAGGGAGTGAATTTCTTCCTGGAGTGTTTGAACCAGATCTCGTTGTTCGGTGAGCTGTCCATCGAGGTCGGTGATGCGCTGTTCGGCTGCTGCGCGGGCCTGACGCTCGCTCCTGACCAGATTGACGGCACGGGACACGCGTTCTTCGAGCGCCGAGAAATCGGCGCTGCTGAGAGCGAGATTGCCCTGGCCGTTGTGATCCATTTCAGAGTGCTCGATGTGTTCCGCGATCTGGGATTCCAGAGATGATGGCGACATGAATAATAACCTCCGCGCAAATGCGCTGTATTCGGGAAGTATAGCTCTCAATGAGTGCGGCGGAGCCTGAGGGAAACTGAGGAGGAAATATTATCCCAGGTCTCAGAACCCAGACCCCGGGGCACCAAATTTCGACTCAGGTCCGCAGCTTCGCGCCCGCTTTGCTGACCGCTTCGACTACCCGCGATTGGAATGATTGAAGTTCCTCTTCGCGGAGGGTGCGGTCGGGCGCCTGGAAGGTGGCGCTGACGAGCAGCGAATAATCGTGCGCGCCGAGTTTCGCATCGCGGAAGACTTCGGCTGCGCGCCAGTCGACGAGTTCGGGAATTTGCAGCGCGGCGAGGGATTTGTCGATACGCTCCCACGGGATGCTCTGGTCAAGAATAAGCGAGAAGTCGCGGCGCACGGGTTGGAAACGCGAAATTTCGCGAGCTACAGGCTTGCGCAGCGGCAGCTTATAGAGGCGGTCGATGTAGATTTCGCCGATGAGGACGGCATCTTTGATTTTGCGAGCTGCGGCTTGGGTGGGATGAAGCTGCCCCAACCAGCCGACGGTAAGGCCATCGGCTGCGACGCGGGCGGAGCGGTAGGGATGGAGCCACGCGGGCGTGAGACCCGAGTCGGCGGGGAAACAGTCGAAGTAGGTGTCGCGGATCTGGAAACGGGAGAGCTGTTCGACAACACCCTTGAGATCGTGGAACTCGATGGGACGGGCCGGATGGAGCGAACTTTGATCGGGGAGATTGCCGGCAGCGGCGAATGCGAGCGCCGGGCGTTCATCCACTTTTTCTGTCGTGCCGCTGAAGACGGTGCCGAGTTCAAAGAGACGGACATCGCTCACATCGCGATTCAGGTTGCCGGCAACGGCGTTGAGCAGGCCCGGGACGAGCGAGGGACGCATGACTCCAGCTTCTTCGCTGAGCGGATTGCCGAGCGGAATGATTTGACCGGGAATGGGCGCGGTGAGTGCAGCTTCGACGGCGGAGCAGAACGTGCTGGAGATGGCTTCGTGGAATCCCGCGGCGAGCAGGGTGCGGCGGACGAGAGCGTCGGCTTCTGCCCACGGGAAAGCCTTTATCCCTTCCCCGAATGCGGGAAGTGTGTTTGCGAAACGGTTGTAGCCGTAAACGCGGGCGACTTCTTCGATGAGGTCGATTTCGCGCTGGAGATCAAGACGCCAACTCGGAAGAGTGATGGGCCACGCTATGTGCTCGGAAGCCCGATCGCCTGTTCCCGCTCTTCCTTCGAATCTCCCGATGAGACCGCAGCCCAGGCCGGTAAGAATCGATTCGACAGTCGCAGCGGTGATGCCTTCCTTGTCCTCGGTCTTGCCGAGGAGGCGGTGTACTTCGCTCAGCGCGAGAGAGACGGCGGGGCGACTCGCGGTGCGGGCTTCCCATGCGGGAACGCGCACATCGACGAGATCGCCTTCGATGTGGCCGCCGTTAGCGAGCAGGATGCGGCTGACAATTGCGGATGCGACGGGAGCGGCGTTGAAGTCGGCACCACGCTCGAAGCGATGACTGGCGTCGGTGTGCAGGCCGTGACGACGAGCGGTGCGGCGAACTGCCATGGGCTCGAACCACGCGGCTTCAACAAGAACGTTCTTGGTTTCCGAAGTGATCATCGTGTCCCAGCCGCCCATGACACCAGCGAGGCCAAGGGCTTTGACGTGGTCGGCGACAACGAGATCGTCGGGATCGAGGATGCGGTCCATGCCGTCGAGGGTCTTGAGCTTTTCGCCCTTGCGGGCGCGGCGAACGATGATGCCTCCTTCAAGTCTGTCGAGGTCAAAGGCATGCGTTGGCTGGCCCATGGCGAGCCATGCGAAATTGGTGGCATCGACGGCGTTGGAGATCTGCTTCTGCTCGAGGAGGCCGAAGTAGCTTGCGACTTCTGCGCCGGGGAACCAGTCGCGCGACGAGCCAATGGTGATGCCGCGTAGAACGCGGGCGGTGAAGCGGCCGCATGCGTCTTCGGCTTCGATCTTGACGGGAAAAGGGCCGGCGGCGGGCTGCGAGGCCGGAAGCGTGGTGGCTAATGGCTTCATTTCCACACCGTAGATGGTCGCCGCCTCGCGCGCGATGCCGTAGTGATTCATGGCGTCGACGCGGTTGGTGGTGATGTCCATCTCGTAGAGAGAACCGTTGCCGGAACCGAGGTCGAAGATGCCTTCGACAGCGATGCCGCGAAGAGTCAGGTCTTCGGCTAATTGGGTGTCGGAAACGGGAAGCTCGGGCAGATAGCTGCGAAGCCATTTGGTAAGGATCTTCATAGAAAAGGCTCCTTGATGGCGGAGCTAGCGTAGTTAGCCGCGCTTCGCGCGGTTGGCGGAGTCAGGAGTTTCTTCGTCGCGCTACGCGATTCGCGCAACGCGGTAATTAGGCCGTTGATCAATCGAGCAACTTCCGAGCTCTTGTCCATGAATTCTTTCAGCTTTTCGGCACTGATGTATCCGAGGTCGAATGCGAGTTCAATCTGCGTCTGCAGCTCGGAAAGCGAGCCCCTTGCATTTCCAAGGAAGTGTCGAAACTGGAGATCGGTCAGGCGCCCGTGACCTTCGGCGATATTGCACGGCACAGAAACCGCGGCCCGTTGAATTTGAGAAATCAATCCGTATGCTTCTTTTCGAGGTAATTCGTTGCTGATGCGATACGCGGCTTTCGCCAGCTTCATCGCCTTCTGCCAGGCAATCAAATCGCGATAACTTCTAGATCTAGCCATTGCTAACTCCGCTAACAAGCCGCAAGGCGGCTGCTAACCCGCACGGCGGGCTATTGCTGCTTAAACAAACTGCCCCAAAAATCTCATATCCCCTGCGTAGAACTGGCCGATTTCGCTGATGCCGAACTTCATCATGGCGATGCGCTCGACGCCCATGCCAAATGCGAATCCGCTGATCTTCTTTGGGTCGTAGCCGGGCTGCTTTTCCTGCGCGAAGGCAAAGACGGCGGGATCGACCATGCCGCAGCCGAGCAGTTCGATCCACCCGGAATGTTTGCATTTGCGGCAGCCTTTTCCGCCGCAGAAGATGCAGCTGATCTGGACGTCGGCTGAGGGCTCCGTAAACGGGAAAAATGAGGGGAAAAAGCGCGTTTTGACGGACGAGCCGAAGAGCGCCTTCATCGCATGGTCGAGCGTGCCCTTGAGGTCGCTGAAGGTGATGTTTGTGTCGACACAGAGCCCTTCGACTTGATGGAAGATCGGCGAGTGCGTGGCGTCCTGCGCGTCGTTGCGGTGGACCTTGCCGGGGATGACGATGCGTACTGGCGGCGGTTGCTGCTCCATGGTGCGCATCTGCACGGGCGACGTGTGAGTGCGCAGAAGAAGTCGGTCGCGGAGAGGACGGCGCTCCTGGTTGGCGATGACGAGGGTGTCCTGCGTGTCGCGCGCGGGATGGCCCGGCGGGAAGTTCATCGACTCGAAGTTGTAGAAGTCGGTTTCGATTTCGGGGCCGACACCGACTGAATAGCCGAGTGCCTCGAATACCGAAACGATTTCATTGAGCGTACGCGTGATGGGGTGTTCGGCTCCGGTGAGTCGGCGCGTTCCAGGCAGCGTGATGTCGATCGCTTCGGCGGCCAATGCGGCATCGCCGGGACCTGCTCCGGCCGCTTTGTCGAGCAGGCCTTCGATGAGATCCTTGAGCGTCTTGAAGCGTTCGCCCACCGACTTCTTTGCTGCAGGCGGCGCGGCTTTGAGCCAGCGCGCGGAGACGTCATTGAGGCGGCCCTGCTTGCGGCCGACCCAACGCAGCCGGAAGGCTTCGAGGTCGGTCGGCGATCCGATGGCGGCGGCTTCGTCCGTGGCTTGCTGGGCGAGTGCGGCAAAGGCTTGGTCGAGTGCGGAGTCGTTGTACTCCGGCAATGCGGGAATTGCGTCTGAAGTCATTGCGTAGTCCAAAGGATAAATGACTGGTGGATGCTGTTTTGAGCGCGAAAAGAGAAACGGCCCGAAGCTAAGCTCCGGGCCGTTGGTGTTAAAGCGTGCAGCGCCGGGCTGTTAGGCGGCTGAGCTGGCGAGAGCGGCCTTGGCCTGCTCCACCAGCTTGGTAAAGCCTGCGGCGTCGTGAATAGCGATATCGGAGAGGATTTTGCGGTCGAGGTCCACGCCGGCCTTCTTAAGCCCGTTGATGAACTGCGAGTAGCTTGTGCCGTTGAGTTTGCAGGCGGCGGAGATGCGCACAATCCAGAGGGAGCGGAATTGGCGCTTCTTCTGTTTGCGGCCCGTATAGGCGAATTTGAGGCCGCGCTCGACTGCTTCCTGGGCTGCCTGATAGAGCTTGGATTTTGTGAGGAAGTAGCCGCTGGCTCGTTTTAGGATTTTCTTGCGGCGATCATTCCGCTTGGTACTGCGTTTTACGCGAGGCATTGTTGTTTCTCCATTTTGCGTTCGTGGGTCATCGCGGCTGGAGGCAGGAGGCGCTTCTGCGCTTTAGACCTCTTCACTCGCTAATCAAGCTTGATCTCTCGCCGGTCAGGACGCGTTTCGTAACCGGCGGGGGGCACTGCGTGCTGCGCCCCTTTGGTGAAACATCTGGATCAAGCGTAGGGGATCATGCGCGCTACCTTCGCGTAGTCACCATCCGAGACAAGCACGATCTTACCGAGCTTGCGCTTCACTTTTGGCGATTTCGACGAAAGAATATGGCGCGTCTTGGTCTGGCCCCGCTTGATTTTGCCGGTGCCAGTCATCTTGAAGCGCTTTTTCGCGCCCGTATGCGTTTTCAACTTGGGCATTGTCTCTCGTTTGTCTGGACGGGCTTTGGCGGCCCGGTCGCAAGCCTCTGTAAACAGGGGCTTCCCTGCCCCGGAGAGGCTCCCTTGAGTATACAGGAAAGCGGCGGTGAACGCAGCCGACGTTCGCCGAGCCCGGTTGGAACCAAAAAAGCTGATTTCCGATATTTTGCAGCCTAATTCGCCGATTTCTCCATACTGAGATCAGGAACGAGATTCCTACGGGGTTTCTGCCTTCGTTCCGTCAGCGACGGGATCTTCGGCTTTGGCGACGCAGCTTTGAAGAGTGCCGGAATCTCACCGCACCGGACGCGAGGTGCGTCATCTGCAATAACTCCCTTGTTTGCTTCATTTTAGATCCTAACTCCCGCGTTATCAGATAATTGCAACCACCTTCCGCCGTAACCTATTGAAAACAGTAGGCCGACCAGGGGGGAGGGGGTACTCGCCCAAAGGATTCTGGGAGGTTTTCGCCTCACTCGTAGCGATAAAGCTTCACTCTCTCGGTGCTTACCTTGCGCGGATCAAAGCGCCAGTAGCCGCCCTGGTCGTTCTCGTCGCCATTCAGGCGGCGACCAGGGACCCACTTACCGTCTTGGAACGTGCCTTCATCGATAGTGCCAATCCCTGCCCTCGTTTTGCTCTGCGCCGGGGCCGTAAAGAGGACTCGGAATCCCTTGCCGACCCCTAGGAACTCGTCCGGGCCGGTTGCCATCACGAGGCCGTAGCCGGATTCGCTATGGGAGCCGAAGATCGAGTCGAGCGAGACGTGGACAGCGTAGCCGCCGATCGTGAACTCTGCCGTGGGATGCTGGCGATCGAGCATGAATCCGTGGACGTCGCCGGCAGCCTGGTGCTCGAGGAGGACTGGAGCGACAGCCTGTATGGCGCGATAGCTGACGGCAAGATCCTGCTTGGGATTCATGTCATCTTCAATGGCAAACGGAGAGAAGCCGAAGCCAGCCTCCTCACCGACGGCATAGAAGACGTTGGCTGCACCCGGAGTGCCGCCGCGTGTTTCGGGCATGAAGAGCGGATTGCCGTCGCGATGGTAGCGCTGGCACCACTCCACAAAGTTGGACGCGTAGAGATCGGGCGCATAAAAATCGATCGCCGAACCTGCGGCACGCCAGATATCCACGACCCATGGTTCTGGACCGCCGCTGGGATAGCTGCCGGGAACGCCGCCTTCCTCGCCCAACCAGGTGTTTACGTACATCGGAAGATCGTACGCAGATTTGCCTGCGGCGGTGACAGCCTGGATGAAGCGAGCATAGTGCCATGCCATGAAGGCTTCGTCGGCGTGGGGATTGTCACCGAATACTTCGGGCCATGTGCCGGAACTCTTGCCGCCGTTTTCATCCCACAACTCGCGAAGGCGGGGATAGAGCGTGTCGTGATGCGCCTTGAGATAACGTGTGAGCTCGGCCGGAACCGGTGAATTGAATTCGCGATCGGCAGCTGCGGAGCGATCGCGCGAGTCACCGAGGACACCGACCTCGTTTTCAACCTGCATCATGAGAACGGTGTGATCGCTGTCGGCCTGCTTAATGTGCTGCATGAGCGCAGTGAAGGCGCGGGCATCGGCCTTTTGTGTCTCAGCGGAGGCGGGACTGAGGACTTCGACTTCCCTCCCCTTCACGACAACACGCGAAAATCGTTTCGTGTCCTGCTTGACCCACATTGGCGCGTAGCTCGACATGCCGTTCTTCCACGACGCAAGCCAGAGGAAGACGATCTTTTCGTGCGATTCGCGGGCCTGCGCGAGAAGTCCGTCGACAAGAGCGAAGTCGTAGTGGCCTTCGGTGGGCTCCACAAGTTCCCAACTGAGCGGAGTGACGACGGTGTTGAGGCCCATGCCGGCGAGACCGGTCCAGATTGGCTTCATGTAATCGAGATGCGACGAAGATGAATTGTGCAGTTCGCCACCGAGGATGAGAAACGGTTTACCGTCGACGATGAGTTGCGTGACGGAGCCACGTTTCTCAAGATGAGGAGCGGAGTTGGACTGCGCGAGGGCTGTGATCTGAAGGCCCGTGTAGATGGCAAAACTAAGAGCAATTGCGAGAGGCTTTCTCATGACGGACGAAGTCTAGCACGCTGCGGAGTGTGCACGGTCACTGGCGCGAACACAACAACGCTCTATTCTTGACGCGGCTTCGTTCTAAGAGATCGAGTAGTGAAGCATATCCGCCAAACAGCAATCGCAAAACGCTCAGCGCAGGACGCGCGCAAGCTCGCGATCATCAAGCTTCTGCATTCGGCCATCTGGGCTCTTCATGGCTACATGCATTTTGTTGATTCCTCTAACGGCTCTCGGCAACCGATTTCAGCTCACAGCGATGCTTATCGGGGTGATTATTTTGGAGTGCGCCGTGCTCGCTGCCAATCGAGGCACGTGCCTGCTGACGTCGATCACGGCGCTACACGAAAGATCGCTCCGACAACTTCGATATTTTTCTGCCTCTGTGGCTTGCACGCTACAACAAATCAGTCTTCGGAACCCCGTTTGTGTGCGGATCTGCCTTCGCAGTTTTTCGCTGGTTTGCTGTGCAGTGAAATGTCTTCTTCAAGGCTTTGACGATAAAAACGCATTCTCAATGAACTTTTCGATGCGCTGGCGGGCATCGTAGCCGTGCCATGGTTCGGGCGATGGATGGCCGAGCATACCCATAGCGAGCGGGCCGTGATTCTCGCGCGGATAGGTTACGAGTTCGACAGGAACACCTTCCTGGCGCAGTGCGCGATACATCTCCTGCGCCTGGCCGACAGGGTCAGTCGTATCAGACTCGCCCTGCAGCAAGAGGAATGGCGTCTTTGCGTGAGAAGCGCCCGAGAGCGGGCTTTGCCGCCATGCGTCGTTCATGTGCTCCCATGGCTTGCCGAAGTACCAGCGGTCGTACCACGAGCCGCCTTCGGTTCCGTATTCGCTGAACTGGTCAATGACCGGCGCGCCGCTGACGATTGCTTTGAAGCGATCGGTCTTGCCTTCGACAAAGCCGGCCATCTCGCCGCCGTAGCTATAGCCCATCAGGGCCATGCGAGCTGAGTCGATTGGATAGTGAGCGAGAACGTAGTCGACGCCGGACATCACGTCCTGATAATCGCCTCCACCGAGGTCGTTCTTGTTGGCTGCTGCGAACTTGACGCCGTAGTTGGACGAACCGCGCGGGTTGGGGCGGAGAACGGCCCAGCCGTGGCCGATGAGGAAGTCGGCGAAGGGATCGTGATGATTTTCCCAGGCGCCGAAGGGACCGCCGTGGACGTCTACGACCAGAGGAATTTTTGCGGAGCCGGTGTCGGGCGGGAGGTAGAGCAGGCCTTCAACGGTGAATGAGCCGGACTTCCATTGAACAAGTTTGGGCTCGACGGTGCGGAGGTTGGCGGAAGCGAGATCGGGCGTGGGAACAGCCGTGCACGCATCGCCAAGATGGGTTGAATAGCAAAGATGCATTGGCTTGCCGCCGGAATCTGCGAGCCAGACCCAGGCGGTATGTTTGCGGTTGGTGTTAAGAGCGGAAATGACCGAAAGGTCGAAGGCCAGCTCGATGCCAACTTTCTTGCCCTCCTGATTGGTCGGCACTTCGCCCATCGGGACGCCGGACTGTTTTCGATCGTAAGAAAAGATCGCCAATTCTTTTGGAAATGTTTTGCCGTCGAGAGCGACTTTTTCTGCCACGACTAGCGTTCCCACTGCGGCTTGAGCAATGAGCGATCCGTCCTTGTCGAACTGCAGGTCGAATGCTCGGGTCTGGCCGTTGAACCCCGCCGTCAGGCTGCGCGGTCTGGCTGAGGGAGAAAGAGATATGGCAAACAACTCCTCATAGCCGGGAGGCGCGTCCTGGGGAGTCTGCGCACCAAAGACAATCTGGTTGCCATCAGGAGTAAACGTACCGGCTTGTACGGTGGCTGGAATTGCTTCGAGTTTCTCCGGCTTGGCGGGGGCAGTTACATCGACGATCCAGGCTGCGCCCGCGGGTTTGAGATCGGACACATCGTTTGGCTCTTCGGTGACGATGAAGAGCTTGTCTGCAACGGGAGACCATACCGCGCCATGCACGTCGGGAGCGATATCGACGGTCCGGAGATCGCCGTCGATGGATCCGTCCGACTTGAGAGCGGCGATATAGAGGCGCGTGAGGTGGCGCTCATGGTTGACCCATGATGCGTCGATTTTTGCGTCTTTTTGCTTCTTCTCGCCGGGGGTCTCAGGATCGTGTGCCCACAGAGTCAGGTACTTTCCATCTTCGCTGATGGCGAAACCGGCGACGTCGATGGGGAGAGGCTCGACTTTGTTCTCGTCGGACTTCTTCTCGTCCTTCTTTTCATTGGTAGCCGGCGATGGTGGAGGATTGATGGCGTCTTTGTCTTTGGAGACATCGACGGGAGGCATGATCTTGAGATCGTAGGGCGAGGCTTCGCCGCCGCGCAGGTCAAGGCGGAAGAGCTGTGTGTGGTCGCCGCGTTTGGCGAGAAAGAAGATGCCCGTACCGTCGGGCGCCCACTGCGCGTTGTGTTCTCCTCGCTTATCGGACGGAGGGGAAAAGGTCAGCTGACGAGCCTTGTCGGCGCCGTTGTCGGGTGTGGGAACGATCCAGAGATTGCTGGCTCCGCCATCGGCTGTGGCGTGCGTAACTGTGAAAAGAATCTGCTTGCCGTCGGGCGAGAGTTGGGGATTGGAGATTGCTTTGAAGTGGCGCAGGTCTTCGTTGTTGGGGAAATGAGCAGCGGCCGGCTGGGCTGCGGACGTTGCACTCGTCTGCGCGGTGGACGGATGAGGCGCAGCAACGACAGCAAGATATGCAAGGGGAAGAACTGCACGCCTGAGATGAAGCATGGGGCCAGAATACAACGTGGACGGGGGAAGTGGAGTTAGCGTGCTTCGCACGTTAGCGGGGTTCGGCCGAGTCTCCTTGCGATGAGCGCGCGTGTCTTAATGTCTCAGTTAATTGGCGCGCCTCGGGCATTGCAGGTTGGCGAATTCGTGGCGAAAAGCTGAGTGGAAATGAAGAGGCCGCCTTCGTGGGGCGGCCTCGATCTGAGCTGGCGCTACTGAGCGGCGGGTGCCGGCGGACGCACGACCTGTTGCGGCGGTGCAGGAGGCTGCGGCTTTTTCTGGCCTTCGTTCTTTTTGCTGGGGGCGAGGATCGCGTGGAGAATCGTGCCTTCCATGCGCGGCATGAACTCGACCACGGCGATCTCGCCGATGTCCTGGATGAGGCGATTGATGATGTTGTAGCCGAGGTCGCGGTGGGCCATCTGGCGTCCGCGGAAGCGAAGGCTGGCCTTAACTTTGTCGCCGCCTTGCAGGAACTTGACGGCCTGATTCTTTTTTGTCTGGTAGTCGTGTTCGTCCACGGTTACGGAGAACTTGACCTCTTTGACGATGATGACCTTCTGCTTTTTGCGCGCGGCGCGCTCGGACTTTTCCTTCTCGTAAAGGAAGCGGCCGTAGTCCTGAATGCGGCAGACAGGCGGAACGGCATTCGGTGAGACTTCAACCAGGTCCAGCCCGCGTTCGCGAGCAATTTTCAGCGCTTCAAAAGGCGCGAGAATACCGAGTTGTTCGCCGTTTTCGTCGATTACGCGGATTTCGCGAGCGCGAATGCGATCGTTGATGCGGATGAAAGACTTGGCCGAACGTTTATCGAGTGCGATGGTACATCCTCCAAATGGGCCGGGCGCCTGGATCCGAAGTGGTTCCGGAATTCTTGCAAGGCGCGCGAACGCACCCTGAGTATAGCACTGGTTTGATGCAGGTAGCCCTTGCAGAGGTGAGACTTAGAAGGCGTTTTCCAGATCGGGGCGGAGGAACTCGGGAGAAATGGGGAACGGCGAATCGATTTGGGAAATGTTGGGGATCACGGGGCTTCCGAGGAGAGTGTCGTCGGCTGAGATGGCCGTGATGCGGATGGGCACGAGCCGATTGGCCGGCAGCGAGGTTTCGATTTCGACCGGAAGGAAGTTGTCGGTTATTCCCGAGGTGCGGCCAACTGCGGCGAGGGACGGAGGGGTGTTCAACGTAATGGTGTTGAATTCCGCCCCGATGAACTGAAGGCGATGAGAGCGGACCTTCTCGGCAGCGAGGATGCGAAGGGCGGCGATGCGGTGATCCACAGCGGGCGCGGGCACGGGGTTCTCGCGATGGAGTTGATCGGCACGAGTACCGGGGCGTGGCGAAAACGGGAAGAGGTGCAGATAGCCGAAAGGGAGCGAGCGGATGAAGTCGTAGGTGTCCTGGAACTCGCGGTCAGTTTCGCCGGGGAACCCGGCCATAACATCCGCACCGATCGTGAGAGCCGGGCCTGCGGCGTGGATGAGTTCGAGAATCTTCTCAGCGTAGTGCCAGGGACGATAGCGGCGGTGCATGCGGCGGAGAACGGAATCGGAGCCGGATTGAAGAGGGAGATGAGCGTGGCGCGCGAGACGTCCAGCCCAGGAACCCGTTGTTGGAGACACCAAATGAGAACCGGCAAACTCGCGGACGATTGCGATGAGACCGGCGTCCCAGTCCATGGGCTCAATGGAGCTGAGTCGGAGGCGAGGGAGATTGGTCTGGTTGAAGATGGCGCTGACGAGTGCAGCCAGCGAACGCGGCTCGGAAGTTAAGCGATCGAGGTCGCGGCCCCAGCGGCCGAGGTTGATTCCGGAAAGAACGAGTTCCTTGCCGCCGGATTCAGCGAAACTGCGCACGTGACTCAACACGGATGAAGGCGGCAGGCTGCGCGAGTTGCCGCGCGTCTGCGGGATTACGCAGAACGAGCAGCGGTTCGAGCAGCCTTCCTGGATCTTCAGATTGGGGCGCGTTTGTGCCCCGGGAGTGATTGGGGCCTCTTCGAGGAAGGAATGGGCGAAGGCATCATCGGCCAGCACCAGGGGCGGAGAGCCTGAGCCAAGAAGATCTCGAAGGCTGACGAGTTGCGACTGGCTAGCTCGAGCCGGGGCTAGAGTCCGGGGTTCATGGAGCGAAAGGTTATCCGCTTGGCTAAAGCCGTGCCCCGATACTTTGTTCAGAGCCAGGTGCAGGGCGAGTTCTGGAGCGAGGGCTTTGTGGCTGTTGCCAAGAACGGCGGCAACGCCTGGAAGCGAGGCGAGTTCTTGGGGAGCGCGCTGCGCGTAGCAGCCAGTGGCGATGATGCGGGCTTGCGGGTTCTGGCGGTTGGCGCGGCGGATGTATGCGCGGGCTTCACGGTCGGCTTCGGCGGTGACACTGCACGTATTCACAATGACGACATCAGCGTCTGCAGGAGCGCTTTCGGCAGCGCCTGAAGTACGGAGTAGCGCGGCAACGGCTTCGCCGTCTGCACGGGCAGCACGGCAGCCGAAGTTCTCGATGTGGAACGTGGATGCCACAGGGTCCAGTTTACTGGAGCAGCGGGGTTACCGCGCTTCGCGCGTTAGCGAATTCAGGACGTGCAGCGTTCGGCGTCGCGAGGCTGCGATCGATCGTGTACCACCAGCGTGTGCGCCTTTTTGCCCGCTAAAACAAACGCGATCCCGAGCGCCCCGATGACGCAGATCAAGGCAAAGAGAAAAACGCTGCGATAGCCGAAGGCTCCGATGATTGCACCCGCGATGGGGCCAACCATGAAGAACGATACGTCGGCGAAAACGGTATAGACGCTTAGGGCGGTTCCGCGATTTTCGATGGGAACACGTTCGACGGCCTCAACACCGAGCGCGGGGAAGACGAGCGAGTATCCAGCCCCGGCCAGGGCCGCTCCGCCGAGCGCCATCCACGGAGAAATGGAGAGCCAGAGTACCAGTACACCAATCGACTCGACGAGAAGACAAACCTTCGTGACGGCGAATCCGCCGAACGTGCCGATGGTGCGGATGAACACGAGGCGCGTTGCGATGAATGCAAATCCAAACGCAGTCAGACAGAGAGCGGCACCGTCCCAGCGACGGCTTGCGTAGAAGAGAGTAACGAAGGTCGCCAGCGCGCTGTAGCCTACTCCACCGAGCGCGAGTCCTGTGCCATGCGGCATCACGCGGCCGAGGACACTGCGGAAGGGGAGGTGTTCGCCGGGCGTAATGGGGACTGGCAGCTTCATCGCGGCCCATGCATAGGAGGCCGCGCACACGATGATGGTGAGCAATGCGACGGATGTCAGACCCCAATGCGTCTCCATCACGACGCCCAGAGGTGCGCCAAGAGCGAGTGCGCCGTAGGTGCTGACGCCGTTGTATGAAATGACCTTGGCCGTGTGTTCGGGGCCTGCGCTGGAGATGCCCCATAACGTTGCGCCGGTCGATCCTAAACTTTCACCAACGCCAAGCACGAGGCGGCTGGCGATCAGGATCGTAAGGCTGAGCCATGCAGGATTGCGGTGGAGCGCTGCCGCGGCAAAAAGCAGAATGCCGCTGGCGGTACAGGCGGCCATTCCCCACAGGACCGAAACTTTCGCGCCTTTGTGGTCGGAGATGCGTCCGGCCCACGGGCGGCTGAGGAACGTGGCAATGTACTGAATGCTGATCACCGCGCCCGCAAGCGAGGCGTGATAGCCCATGCGTAGATGCACATACTCAGGCAGGATCGCCAGAGGAAGCCCGATCGCCAGGTAGACCACGAAACTGAGCGCCGTGTAGCTGATGATGTTCCGCGCACTCCCGTTCTGAGACACGGAGGGTGGAGCTGCTTCGCGGCTAATTGCAGTGTTTTGCATGTTTTAAGGTCACGCGGGAATGATGATTGCTGTTCTTACAGTATAGAGGAGATGGGTTCCAAAACCTCAGGATGCCGTAGCATATCGGGTACTTAAGAGATGCTTCAGCGGGCCGTGAAGATTCGGATCACGGCAACCGTTCCAGCAGCTTCGCGGCTTCTGTCGAAGCGGTCTGCGGATCGGGAGAATTTGCAAAACCGGCGATAGTCCTCCCTTTGCGGAAGATGCAGATCCCCTCGAGATAGGGCGCCTTCAACTGAAATGCTTCGTCGCCGAGTCTCGCGGATGATGCATCATCGAAGCGAACACGGAGCTTGTTCATGACTTCTGCCGCGGATTCAGGCGACTGCTCCACGACGATGAAGGCCTGCCCTTGCGAGTATTTCGCAACGTATCCGCGCTTCAGGATTTTGAGACCGAGGACGCTTTCGGGTACGAGCTTTGCGGATTCCTGCCCCTCTTGCGGAAACCATGCAAGCTCTTCTGGCGGAGTGCTGCGGCCATCGAGGAGTGGTTCGATCTTTTCGGCGAAGGCTTGGAGATTTGCGGCCTGATTGGAGTTGGTGCTGCCGTCGGTCTCGATGATCTCGATGAAGTACTTCCCTTTCGCGAAGAGGAGGCTCTGCGGCATGATCTGTGCGCCCATGCCGATCTTCGCGATGGGTTGCCTGCTGTCACGGTTTGCGGAGAACATGCCGTAGGCCGAATCGGCATCGGACATGTCGGAGACGTCGAGGGAAAGAATCGTCGAACCTGATTTGCAGTCGATACCCTGCATACGGGCGAAACTGTAGATAAGATAGCCCTCGGCGGCGCCGTCGCGGTAGTCGAAAAGATTGTCGGGCGTGTATTGCCGCTTCGGCCCGGACTGTTCGAATCCGGGCACGAAGTGGCAGTCGAGCAAGACCTGCGCGGGCATTGGTAAGGCGGCGAAGAGGACGCCGAGCACGATGAGAAGGCGGAATGGTGCCTCAGGGACTAAAGCCCTCAGTCGCTTTGGATGGATCATGCCGGCACGGCTAAAGCCGTGCCCCTTCAAAACCACCGCTCGCGACCTGATCATGCGAAGAGTTCCTGTGCGCGGCTGATGCGTTCGGCAACACGAATGCTATGCGGACATTTCACGGTGCATTCGGTGCAGTCGCCGCAGCGAGCGGTCGTGTGATGCGCAGGCAGTTCGTTGAAGCGCTCACGGGCGAGAGCAAACTGGCCATAGCCTTCGGCGTAGGTGAGAATGCGCAACGTGTCGGCTACCTGGAGCCCTTTCTGGCATGAGCCCTGACACTCGCCGCAGAAACGGCAGTAGTACGGAGCAATGCGCTGGAGATGCGCGGCCAGAGTCTGCTCGTCGGCGGGGACGAATTCTTCTGCCATGGCGCGGAGGTTTTCGTCGAGCTGATCCATGTCGGTCATGCTGGGAATCGTGGTATGGATGTTTGGCCTGTGCAGAACCCACTTGAGTGCGGAGAGCATTGCGCCCTCGCGCTGCATTCGGGTGTCAACCTGCTCACCGGGGCGGCGTGCATGGGCTCCTCCGGCCATCACCTTCATTGCGACGATGCCAGTGCCTGTCTTGGCGACAGTGGCAATGGCCTCGTCCATCTTAGCGTCCATGGTGAAGTTGTAGACCGTCAGGACAACGTCGAAAGCCTTCTTGTCAACGGTCCACTCGGTCATTTTGGGGAGAGCGTGCGTGCTCATGCCGGCGAAGCGGATCTTGCCCTGCTGCTTCGCGATCTGCTGGGCTTCGATCATGTCATCGTGAATAGCGGAAGGGGCGTCCTTGGAGTGCAGATACCAGATGTCTAGATAATCGGTTTTGAGCTCGGTGAGGCTGGTGTCGAGATGTTTCAGCAATCCTTCCTTGTTATTTGCAATCGACTTGGTGGAGAGAACGAGGTCTTTGCGTTTATTTCCCAGCGCTGCTGCGACCATGCGTTCGTTATTGCCGTTCTGGTAGCCCCGCGCGGAGTCAAAGTAGTTGATGCCGAGGTCGGCGGCGCGAGTAATGACACTGGGATCGGACGTGATCATGCAGCCGAATCCGACGGTGGTGACTTTGAGGCCGGTTTTGCCAAGAGTACGGTATTCGAGCCTCGGGGTTTTCGCGAATTTCGGAGCAGGCTTGTCGGGGTTGAGGAAGTCGAGATTGGCGGCAGCGCCGGCAACGGGAAGCATTAACCCGGCGGACAGAAACTCGCGGCGTGAACTCTTTAGAGACATGAAGACACCTCTCGCTTCGGAAGCGAACGAATCATAAGGTCTCGGGAAGAACAGCACCTAGGGCGCAGATCACAAACAGGCGTGACTACGTCTCAAGGGCGATCGAAGTCGGACATGACTGAATTAAGCCTTTGACAAGCGACCGCGAGCTTTCTATGCTGTGCGAGCAAACGTTTACCAGTAACGGTATGTAGCGAAATCTCTCGCTACAAGCGAGCCAGAACCGGAACCGCGCGAACGGCATGTTCCGCACTCGAAGGGGTCTTTTCATGAAGAAAGTTTCACGCAGACGATTTCTAAAGAACGCGAGCCAGACCGGTCTCGCGGTTGCCGCAACTTCTGCTCTGGGCAGGTTTGGAATCGCGCAGACGCAGCACGTGACGCGCGTGGTAATCGATTCGGGCAGGCAGGTTTCGGAGATCAATCCTCATCTCTTCGGGTCGTTTCTCGAGCAGTTGGGACGGGCGATTTACGAGGGTATCTACGATCCGAAGTCGAAGTTTGCAGACTCGGACGGGTTCCGGACGGACGTGATGAAAGAGATTCACGATCTGGAAGTTCCTATCATTCGCTGGCCAGGCGGCAACTTCGTTTCGGGATACCACTGGCTGGATGGCGTTGGGCCGAAGAAGGATCGACCGACGGTGCTGGATCGTGCTTGGAACACTACGGAGACGAACCAGTTTGGAACGAACGAGTTCATCACCTGGGCGAAGAAGGTCGGAACCGAACCGCTGTTCGGGTTGAACTTCGGGACTGGATCGGCGGAGGACGCTGCAGCGCTGGTTGAGTACTGCAACGTGGAGAAAGGGACTAAGTGGAGCAATCTGCGGCGATCGCATGGATACGAGCAGCCACACAACGTGAAGTTCTGGTGCGTGGGCAACGAGATGGATGGGCCGTGGCAGATCGGGCACATGGAAGCTCGTGAGTACGGAATCAAGGCGGCAGATGCGGCGCGGAAGATGCGGGCAGTTGATCCGAGGGTGAAGCTGGTTGCATGCGGTTCGAGCGGGCCATTCATGCCGACTTACATCACGTGGGATCGGACGGTGCTGGAGCAGTGCTACGAGGATGTTGATGGCATTTCTCTTCATCGGTACTGGGGAAATACAGAGGAGACGAACCACGACAGTTCGAAGTACCTGGCAATGAATCTGGCGATGGATCGGCAGATTGAGGAGATCGTTTCGGTCTGCGATTCGGTGCGGGCGCAGAAGCGTTCGAGCAAGCAGCTGTTCCTTTCGTTCGATGAGTGGAACGTGTGGTATCGGGCGCGGAACGGCGATGCGGTGAATGGACACAGAACTGAAGCTCCGCATCTGCTGGAAGAGCCTTACAACCTGGAGGATGCGTTGCTGGTTGGCGGGCTTGTGAATTCGCTGATGCGGCATTCGGATCGTGTGAAGGTGGCTTGCCTTGCGCAGCTTGTGAACGTGATCGCTCCGATCATGACGAACAAGGATGGGATTCTGCGGAACACCATCTTCTATCCGTACTCGTGGGGATTAAAATACGGACGCGGTCGCGCGCTGAGCATTGAGCCGGAAGGGCCGAGCTACAAGGTCGATTCACTGGGCAAGCCGATTGAGGACATCGGGCTGGCTGTTCCGGGTTTCGGGAAGGTCAACTATCTCGATGTGATGGCGACGCTGCAACCGGAGCAGAGGACAGCAACGATCTTTGTGCTGAATCGCGATCTCGAGAATGAACAGGAACTCGAATTGAACTGGCACGACCTCACGCCGTCGCGCGTGATCGGGTTCGAGACGATTACAGGAAGCGATCTGAAGTCGCTAAACACATTCGCCGATCCGAAGAAGGTGGTGCCGCAAGCGGTGGCTGCACCCTCGGTCGGATCGAAGATGAGTGTGAAGCTGCCGGCGCGGTCGTATTCGGTTCTCACACTCAGCGTGTGAGGACCGAGGGGACAAGCGAACAATGGGACGAGGGGACGAGGGTTCGGTAATGCGATTTGCCTTTGGATCGATGGCTGACGTGAGGTGTGTCACCATTCAATCGAGACCCTCCCCCTCTATCTCTGGCTGCAAGAAGCCTATTTACAATAGGTTGCAGCGGGAGTGCGCTACAAAGATTTCTTAGGAATGGACTTAGCCATAGAGTTCTGCAAATAAAGGGACTTAGAAGCTCAGAGACCCCGCAAGGACGGTACCCCAATGTTCCTTGAGGTCTGGTTGGTTCGATTATGAAGAAATCAGCGAAATAGACCGCAAACATAAGCGCAGATCCGGAGATTCTTTTGCGGATCTGCTCTCATCCCCGGTTCCCAAAAGCGAGGGACACTTCGACTTCGCTCAGTGCAGGCTCGGGGCACCCGCGCGTGAGTGCCTTGTTTTCCCAGGTCTCCAAAAGAAGGAGACCCGGGGCACCCGGCTATTGTGGAGAGGTGCAATTACTTCAGGCGCAAAGGACATCGTGATGACGCATCGTGCGTGGCGGGTTGAAACCGCTGGCGGTCCGTTCAAGGAAGTCGAAGTGGCTCGCAATCCGTTGCAGCCGTGCGAGGTGCGGATCGCGGCGAGCGGGGTGAATCCGCTGGATACGAAGATTCGGGCTGGCAAGGCGGAACATGCGAAGCAGCCTCTTCCGGCGGTGCTCGGGCTCGATACGGCGGGGACGGTGGAGGAGGTTGGATCCGGGGTGACGGAGTTCCGGGCCGGCGATGAAGTGTTCGGGATGGTGGGTGGAGTAGGCGGAAGGCAGGGGACGCTTGCAGAATTCGTCGCTGCCGATGCGCGACTGCTTGCGCACAAACCGAAGACGCTGTCGATGCGCGAGGCTGCGGTCCTTCCGCTGAGTACCATCACGGCGTGGGAAGGACTGGTGGATCGAGCACAAGTGCATGCCGGGCAGAAGGTGCTGGTTCATGCGGGTGCAGGCGGCGTTGGACATATCTGCGTTCAGATCGCGCGTGCGTTTGGCGCCGATGTGTATGCCACGGTTTCGCCATCGAAGAAACATCTCGTGGAGCAGTTTGGGGCAACGCCTGTCGACTATCAATCGCTCACAGTTGAGGAGTATGTTCAGCGCTTCACAGGCGGCGAAGGATTCGACATTGTGTACGACACAGTGGGCGGATCGACGATCGATGCATCGTTCAACGCAGTGCGGCGGTATACGGGGCATGTTGTGAGTTGCCTGGGATGGAGTACGCACTCGCTGGCGCCGTTGTCGTTTCGGGGAGCGACGTATTCGGGCGTGTTCACGCTGTATCCGATGCTGAGCGGTGTGGGGCTGGAGCGCCACGGGGAGATTCTGCGCAGGGCTGCGGCGCTTGCGGATGAGGGCAAGCTGAGGCCGCTGCTGAATGCGACGCGGTTTACGACTACCGAACTTGATGCGGCGTATGCGGCGGTGGAGTCGGGATCTTTGGGGAAGGTGGTTGTGGAGATCCGGCAATCCCAATAGGTAATGGTGCTGGAGACCTCTGCTTTCATGTTGGGTTCATCTGATGAGGGCCGATGAAGTGCGATGGTTATCTGCGTTTAAGCAGAACCAGAAGCCGGGTCTTCTGGTTCTGAAGGTAGAGCTGAACTGTCCTGCGCTAGATCCTCATTCTCCGCAATCTGTTCCTTTGTAATCAGGCCTTTCCAAATCCCGTGCATGACCACATAGGGTTCCAAGAGCGGATCTGCGAATCTGAATCGTTGTCTACGCGCCGGTCCGTTCTTTGCCAGTACGGCGCCCCGATTCGATTTGCAGAAATCTTTTAGATGCCGCGCGAATTGAGGAATTCGAACAGGTCGCCTCATAATGCTGGAGATTGGGGTGCAAACGTCTGCTGCGGAGAAGTAGCCTAGATCATCTCGATTGGCGAGGGCACACGCAAGCAATACCTGTGGAAACATATTCTCCTGTGCACTACTCGTCGCCTTGTGATAGGCGCTTCGGATTGTCTGCTGAGCCTTGTCAACAGCCCCAGAAATAGCGGCATCCAAATCGTCAATGAGGACGAACTCCCGATCCGCTCTCACAGCATTCAGAGCTGCATTTTGCGCAATCAGATGTGTGTAGTGGGGTAGGCCTTGTGATAGCCGAGCGATTTGCCTCTTCACGGCAAGACCACACGACATGTCAACAGAGTTGAGTCCTTTATCTACGGTCTCATAGACTTCATTGTCCGACATTCGAGGCAAGCGCACCTGAACTAGAGCTCGCTCGACCGATCGATGCTCTGCGATGATTTGCTCAACTGAATCAGCAACTCCAACGAGGATCAAGGTGGCCTGGACGACATGATCCGAAAGAGTCTTTATCGTGTCAGCCAATTTCGTTTTCGTCTCTTGGTCTCGGATACGATCGATCTCATCGATGATGATGACTGTTTGACCGCCAAGTTGTTCAAGTATGAAGCGGACGTCTTCCGGTCCGCAGGAGTCATCAATGGCTGCTTCCAACTTTATCGGCTTAACGCTTTGCTGTTCCTGAAAGCCAAGCGAGGTTTGCTTCTTTGAAATGGGCAACTGCCGGAGGATATTGCGCCAAAGTTTCGGATAAGTAACCGCGGCGTCGCAGTTTACTTTGGCAATACGGATCTCTCTATTCCCATTCTCCGTAACGAAGTCGTGTACAACATTCGCGAGCGAGGTTTTTCCGACCCACGCTCTCCGAATATGATCGCGTGTTGCCCTTTCTGAGCGACGGTGGTGAGTATGGTTGTGATCTGTTGAATTCGGCCGGCGAAGAGAGAACTCTTGTCGATGGGGGCACTTGGACTAAATGCCTGCGCGACCTCGAAATGACGTCCAAAGTTGCCCAAAGTGGGGGTCCCGAAACTGGATGAGATTACATCTGTTGTACACGAAACGTGCCTGAAATCCTTCCTAATGTTAGGATTAGCGGTCGCGACATGATCGTGACGACCACACGATATAACTTGCAAGGAATATTCACTATGGGTTATAGTGGCTCAGTGGAATGGGAGATTGAGTTTTCCGACGAGTTCGAAAATTGGTGGAACTCTTTAACGCTCGAGGAACAGGAGTCCGTCAACTCCAAAGTAATCCTGCTACAGAAGCGCGGCCCTGCTTTGGGGCGACCTCACGCTGACATCATTCAAATCTCAAGCCACAGCAACATGAAAGAGCTAATAGTTCAGCATCAAGGAAGACCATTGCGAATACTTTTCGCGTTTGATAGTAACCGTTGCGGTCAGCTCTTGATTGGTGGAGACAAAACGGGCGACGACAGGTGGTACGACAGGAACGTTCCAATCGCAGACAACATCTACGATAAACATCTTGCTGGGATAAGAGCAGCCAAAGAGAGGTAAATATGGGTAAGAACTTCAAGACCCTTCAGAACAAAATGTCACCCGCTGCCCGTGTTGGCTCTGAAGCAAAGGCGCAAGCCTTCCTTGACGAAATGGCTCTTGACGAACTTCGTATAGCAAGGAAGATGACACAGGAGCGGTTAGCGCAAGTACTGCACAAATCGCAAGCGGCTGTTTCGAAGATTGAACGGCGTGCTGACATGTATGTCAGTACGCTGCAAGAAGTCGTCAAAGCTATGGGGGGAATGCTGGAAATTCGAGCCGTGTTCCCGGAAGCAGCGGTAGTGATAAATCAGTTTGAGCAGATTCAAGAAGAGCAAGGCGGAACAGAACCAGAGCGACAGCCAATCGGGAGTGTAGGCTGCGAAGACTGAAAGGCTCCTGAACCTTACAATTGCAATTCAAAGCAGAACGGCCACCCTTGCGGGTGGCCGTTCTGGTGTGCCGGTGAGAACGAGTATTTACCGCTCGTTCTTGCGCCAGTTGATGAGGTCGCCGAGAGTGGTGGTGGAGCTGGAGACGGGCTGCTTGTGCGCGTGCTCCTTGTAGGACTCGACCTGGGCGCGGCTGGCTTCGTGGCCGCTGACCGCGCGAAGGCTGAGACCCACCTTCTTCTCTTCGACGTTGATCTTGATGATCTTGAACTCGTGCTCCTGGCCGACTTCGAGCTTGGAGGGCTCGCCGGGCACTTCGCTGGCTTCAGAGATGTGGCAGAGGCCTTCAACGCCCTCGGCGATTTCAACGAAAGCGCCGAACTGCGCGGTCCTGAGGACCTTGCCGTGCACCACATCGCCGACGCGGTGGGTAGCGAAGAAGCTCTCCCACACATCAGGCTGAAGCTGCTTGATGCCAAGGCTCAGGCGGCGGTTCTGCGGCTCGACGCCGAGAACAACTGCCTTGACCTTCTCGCCCTTCTTGACGATCTCAGAGGGGTGCTTGACGCGCTTGGTCCAGCTCAGGTTGGAGACGTGGACGAGGCCGTCAATGCCATCTTCGATTTCGATGAAGGCGCCGAAGTCAGTGAGGTTGCGAACGCGACCCTCGACCACGGTTCCTGCGGGATAACGCTCAGTGAGGTTCTCCCAAGGGTTCTCGAGCAGCTGCTTCATGCCGAGCGAAATGCGGCGGTCGGCGGGGTTGACGCTGAGGACAACCGTGTCGACCTCGTCGCCGGGCTTGACCAGCTTGGAGGGATGCTTGAGGCGCTTGGACCAGGTCATCTCAGAGAGGTGAACGAGGCCTTCGATTCCCTGCTCGAGCTCGACGAACGCGCCGTAATCCGTAACAGAAAGTACGCGGCCGTGGACATGTGCTCCAACGGGGTAGCGCTCAGAGGCATCGAGCCATGGATCAGGCGTGAGCTGCTTGAAGCCGAGCGAGACGCGCTGCTTCTCTTTGTCGAACTTAAGCACCTTGACCTGGATCTCGTCGCCGACGTTGACCAGATCGCGGGGGTGGGTGAGGCGTCCCCAGCTCATGTCGGTGATGTGAAGGAGGCCATCGATGCCGCCGAGGTCGACAAACGCGCCGTAGTCGGTGAGGTTCTTGACGGTGCCGGTGAGGATGGCGCCTTCGCCGAGGTGCTCGAGGGTGGTGGAGCGCTTGGCGTTCTGCTCTTCTTCGAGAATCTCCTTGCGGGAGACGACGACGTTGCCGCGCTTCTTATTGAGCTTGATGACGCGGACTTCGATCTGCTGGCCGAGATAGCCGTCGAGGTTGCGGACGGGACGGATCTCAAGCTGCGAGCCGGGCAGGAACGCCTTCATGCCGATGTCGACGGTGAGACCACCCTTGACGCGGCTGACGACCGTGCCGATGACAGGGGTCTTATCGTTGGCATGCTTTTCGATGGTGTCCCACACGCGGAGGCGCTGGGCCTTCTCGTAGCTGACGAGATAGCCGCCCTCGGGCTCTTCGCGCTCGATGACAACTTCGATGACTTCGCCGGGCTGGAACTTGACTGCGCCAGTGTGATCGGTGACCTGCTCGAGCGGCACGAGGCCCTCGGACTTGAGGCCCACATCGACCACGAGGTATTTTTCAGACTGCTTGATGACGGTGCCGGAGACGACTTTGTCTCCATAGGCTTCGACGGCAGCAGCTTCAGCGGCCTGTTCGCGCTCGAAGGCTTCGAGGGCAGCTGAGAAATCGTCCATTGATTCGGCGCTGTGTTCGGCCGGGGCTGCAGAGTGTGGAGCGGTGTGCTCTGTTTCTGCAGGGGCGGCCTGGGCTACAGGCTCGGTTGAGGCATCGGCGTCCAGCGCGGGGGCAGCAATGTGTGCTTCGGCGGTCTCTTGGTTGGACGTGGATTCGGACGGCTGAGCTTCGTGCTCAGTCGCAGGTTCAAGCGTTGGGGTTTCGAGTTCGGTGTTCAGGGTTATGCTCTCGGGTTCTGGATTGAGGACGTTTGGCATGACAGCAAGCTCCGCGATTCCTGCCCCGGCGATGGCCTTGCGGGTCGACGGGTCGCATCCCACTCACGCGGTGACAATGAACGAAGAATGCGCATTCCGCGTGCTCCTATGACCGCAGGCCTGTGAGCTTTGGCATTTCACAGAGACGGGGCTTCGGGCCAGAGAACTGGCGATAGAAGCGACTCGTCTCCTAGGGAAACACCAGGCAGGCAACGGCTGGCTGGAGGGCGGCCGCAGCTAACTGCTGGAATCCGCGCAGGAAGCTACGCTTTCAAGTGTATCAACGGTCAGAATTTCGCGTCAATCGAACGAATTGCAGAGTTTCATGCGTCCTTGGAATTTCTGCTCCATTTTTGATGCTTAAGGGTGGAGATTCGACTCACGTTAGGGAGGTGGTGTGATGTTGGATACAGGTGTCAGAGGGGCGAATTGGGGCGGGTGTGAGCGCGTTCAGACCCCCACGGAAGGCGCTTTGGGGATCACACTATACTGGTGCGTTGGTACGGGCAGAGCTGTGGAGTGAGCTGGCGGGAGAGGTAAGCGAGAACCAGAGAAAGGATCGGGGCAGAATGGATCAGCTGTGGAGCCCATGGCGGTTTGCGTATGTGACGACGGCAGACGGTGCGCCGCGTCCGGGCGTTCCGCATCGGCTGGATGCGTGGCCCGGGGACTTGAGCTGCGTTTTCTGCAACTTGCTGGCCAGTGTGGACTATGCCATTGAACACGGGATGGCGACGGATGAAGCAGAGGAGGCAGGGGGGCTGGTGGTTCGCGGAAAGCACTGCTTCGTCTGCCTGAATGCATATCCGTATACCTCGGGACACGTGATGGTGATGCCGTACGCGCATCTGGATCGGATTGCGAAGCTGGATACGGAGACAGCACATGAACTGATGGATCTGGCGCAGCAGACGGAGCGAGCGCTGGAAAAGCTGTATCGGCCACATGGGTTTAATTTCGGGTTAAATCTCGGGCAGGCGGCGGGGGCGGGGGTTGCGGGACACCTGCATATGCACGCCATGCCGCGCTGGGTCGGCGATACGAACTTCATGACTACGGTGGCAGAGACGCGGGTTCTACCGGAGGATCTGGGGAGCACGTGGAAGCGGCTGCGGGTCACGTTTGAGCAGTTGGATCGGCAGGGGAGCTAAAGCCGCTTGTACCGTCGTTCGCGGAGTTAGCAGCGCTGACGCGCTGTTTGCGGAACTAATCGCCGAGTGTGGTTTCAATGCCGGTTCCGAGGAGCCGGCTATTTCTTTTTTCCGGTCAGGGCTTCGAGTTGGCGAGCGAATTCCTGCCATTCGTCTACGGTCTGGGCCGGCTTTGCCGATAACGGTGGAGCGGGTTTGCTCGAGGGCGCCGGCGCCGGCGAGGGAGGCGGCGGAGCTGGAGTTTTGGGAGCTTCGGGAACAACGTTGACGGGGGTGGGGGCTACGGGAGGGCGTTTGCTGATGGGGGCGGTCGCCGAGGCTGGGCGGAAATTGGGGATCGCGAGAGGCTTCGCGACAGGCTGAACCGGAGGTAGGACGGAAGCGCTGACGGCGGGAGCGGGCGGGATCGGATCGCCCTTGGCGATTTCAACGGGCACCGGCTTCTCGGCATTGGGGTCGTTGAAGACTTCGAGGGACTGGAGAAGCTTGTGAATCGCTTCGTCGGCGGAGACGGGGCCGTCGGCCGGCGGTGGGTCATCGAGGTCTGAAACATCGGGCTGGGTGGATCCGAAGGATGAGTTGAAATCGGACTTCATGCGGGCGTACTTTGCTTGTTCCTGCTCGAGACGCTTTTGGACGCGGGCAAGCTCCTCGGCGAGAGGGCGGAGCCTGGCGTTCTCTGCGATTGCGTCTTCCAGTTGCGTGCGCATGGCGAACTCACGCGCGTCGAGCGCAACATGCTCCTTTTCGACGGCGTCTTCAATCTGCGCCCTGACGTTGGAACGTCCCCAGAAGAAGCCACCGGCGAGACAGGCGAGCGCAAGGGCAAGCGCAACAACGGCGTAAATGATCGCAGCACTCCCCATCGCGCAGAGACTCCCCTATCACAAGATTACGGGCAATCGATGTGCAAGAGGCGGCCCGGGCGGGAAAGGGACGAAACCTTGGTAAGCAGCCCTGGCTCAAACGTGTTTTGTGAACAACTTAGGCTCGCACTGACGCCGCCTAGTTCGTGCTCTCCGGATCTTCGGCTTCGGCCAAAAGGGCAAGTTCTGCCTGATCGACCGCAGCACGGTCAAGGATCTTCCTGGGGATGGATTTATTCGTGCGCAGGCCGAGTTCTTTGAGTTTCTCGACCTGGCCGACGAGATTTCCTGGGCCGTCTACCAGCTTTTTCATCGCAAGATTGAAATTCTGATCGGCTTTGCGGATGCCATCTCCGATCATTTCCATGTCGGTGACGAATCCTACGAATTTCTCGTAAAGCTTTGTGCCACGGTCCATAACATCGCGGACGTTGCGGGCCTGGCGTTCCTGCTGCCAGAGGACATTGACGATGCGGATGACGTAGAGGAGAGTGGTTGGCCCGACGAGGAGGATGCCTTGTTTGTAGGCGTCGGCCCAGAGTTCGGTATCGGACTGGAGGGCCATTAGGAAAGCGGGCTCGACGGGGACGAACATAACAACGAAGTCGGGCGCTTCGATGCCAGGAAGATTGTGATAACCGGCTTTGCCGAGGTTGGAGACGTGGCCGCGGATGCTGGCGAGATGGTCTTTGAGTGAGGATTTGCGCGCTTCGTCGTCGGAGGCCGCGACGCAGTCGGTGTAGGCGGTAAGAGAGACCTTGGAATCGATGACGAGATTGCGTCCGCCGGGAAGATAGACAATCACGTCGGTGCGGACGGAGCGTGCGCGGTCGCCTGTTTCGTTCTCAATGCCAGAGAAGGATTGCTGGAAGGCGTACTGTTCGCCTTCGCGAAGGCCGGCCTTGTCGAGGAGATCGCGGAGAATGAACTCACCCCAGTCGCCCTGAGCTTTGGCGGAACCGCGCAGTGCGGTGGTGAGATTGCGGGCTTCTTCGGTGAGTGCCTCGTTGAGAGTGCCAAGGGAGCCGATGAGAGTTTCCAGCTTGGTGACGCCCGTCTTCGAATCGGATTGCGCTTCTTCCACCTTTTTGCGGAACTCTTCGATTTGCGCGCGGAGAGGCGAGAGCAGGTTGCCGAGTTCTTTTTGACTGCCTTCAGAGAAGGTTTTCGATTTGGTTTCGAGAATGTCGGCAGCGAGGGTCTGGAACTGGTCGGAGAGGGACTTCTTTGCAGACTCGAGGAGTTCGATTTTTTCGCCGAGGTTTTTGCGTTCGTTGTTTAACTCGGCCTCAAGCTGACTGATGCGCGCGTGAAGAGTGGATTCGTTTGCGCCTTTGTAGTCGAGATCAGACCGCAGGTTTGAGATCTCCTGCTGGAGTTGCGCGATTGTCGCGGCACGTTCGAGGGCGAGCGGTTGGAAGCCGGCGCGCACGGCGGATTCGGATTGAGCCTGGGAAAGCTGCCGCTGGAGGGCATTCAATGCATCGAAGGCCTCGCGATTGCGCTGTTCGAGTAGAGCCGCCTCCCTCCGTGCCGCGGAGGAACGGATGATGAAGCCGAGAATCAGGCCGGCGACGATCGCGATTCCAACGAAGAGAGCCTGCATGGGAGTCCTCCAGCTATCTTCGCCTAATCTACGCCTTTCTGCTGTGCATTTGTGGGACGAAACTCGCCTTTTCTGACAGGCGACCCGGATGAGTTACTGAACGGCACGCAGAGGGCTCATCCCGATGCAGGTGATTGATTTATTTCCACTCTGGTCGGCTTTACACACCGGGAGCGGCCCTTTAGACTTGGAGATTCGGGGCCGAGCAGGAGATTGTTCGCGCGGCGGTTGTGCTGGTGTGCCGTCTGCCGCTATTGTAGGCAGGCATACTGCCCGAGGCAGTGTTTGGATTTTGGGAATTGAAATTGAGGAGAAATCAGGCATGGCGGTAGAAGAGAAGGTTAAACAGATCATCGTCGAGCAGCTGCAGGTGGACGAGGCTGAAGTCACGCCCGGTGCGAGCTTCCAGGAGGATCTGGGCGCGGATTCGCTGGACGTTGTTGAACTCGTGATGCAGTTCGAAGAGGCGTTTGACCTCGAGATTCCTGACGAGGACGCGGAGAAGATCAAGACCGTCAAGGACGCAATCGAGTACATCGAGAAGAACGAAAAGACCGCGAAAGGCAAGTAGCCGGTGAATCGAAGAGTAGTGATCACCGGCCTGGGGCTGGTGTGCGGTGTGGGCAATACCGCGCAGGAAGTGTGGGAGAAACTGGTAGCCGGCGCCAGCGGTATGGGGCCGATCACGGGTTTTGATACCACCGGATTTCCTGTCACCTTTGCCGCCGAGGTCAAGAACTTCGACCCGCTGAATTTCGTTGACAAGAAGGAAGCGCGCAAGATGGCGCGTTTCATCCACTTTGCCTTTGCGGCAGCGCAGGAGGCCTTGGGGCAGTCCGGCCTGAAGATCACCGAAGAGAACGGCGACCGCGTCGGTGTTTTCATCGGCTCTGGTATCGGCGGGTTCGAGATCATTGAACGGGAACATGCGACCCTGCTCAAAGAGGGCCCGCGCAGGATATCTCCTTTCTTTATTCCCGCGACGATTATCAATATGGCGGCGGGGCAATTGAGCATTCGCTACGGTGCGCGTGGGCCTATTTCGGCCACCGCAACGGCTTGCGCGACGAGCGCTAATTCAATTGGCGATTCGGTGCGCATGATTATGCATGGTGATGCGGATGCGATGATTGCGGGCGGTTCAGAGGCAGCGGTCACTCCTCTTTCGGTCGGCGGGTTTGCATCGATGCGGGCGCTTTCGACGCGCAACGATGAGCCGATGAAGGCAAGCCGGCCTTTCGACAAGGATCGCGATGGATTTGTGATCGGCGAGGGCGCGGGCATCCTGATTCTGGAGGAGCTCGAATTCGCGAAGAAACGCGGCGCGAAGATTCTGGCCGAAGTGATTGGCTATGGCATGAGCGCCGACGCGTATCACATGACGGGCATCGCTCCGGAAGGCGCGGGTGCACAGCGCAGCATGCGAGCAGCACTGAAAGATGCGCAGATTAAGCCGGAACAGGTCGGCTATATCAACGCTCACGCAACCTCGACACCGGCTGGCGACGGCAACGAGTCACGAGCCATCGAACTCGTTTTCGGAGAGCATGCAACGAGCCACAAGCTGAAGATCAGCGGCACGAAGTCGATGACCGGGCATTTGCTGGGTGGCGCGGGCGGATTGGAAGCCGGCATTACGGTGCTTTCGTTGATCAACCAGGTGTTGCCACCGACGATCAACCTCGATAATGCAGACCCTGAGTGCAAGCTGGACTACGTGCCCAACAAGGCCATCAGCCATAGCTTCGATATCGCGCTGTCAAATTCATTTGGCTTTGGCGGAATCAACGCGACGCTGATCATGCGGAAGTGGGACGAAGGCAGGTAACGAGGGAACAAGGGAACGAGGGGGACAAGAACGACGGCGCACATCCTAAGATGTGCGCCCAGACTGCTGACAAAGTATCAAGATAGGCTCTCGTTTTCCACGGGAGCCTTATTTAATTTGTAGACATGCTTAAGAAGGCGGAAGCGCAGCAGCAAGAGTTGGAGATGGTTTCAGTGGAGTCGCTGGTTCCATCGGAGCAC
>DATNFD010000212.1:0-2529 GCA_035606555.1 Occallatibacter sp. | reverse complement strand
GCAGCCACGATCTCACCAACTCCGGAGAGGGAGCGCACAACAACCCGCCGAGCCTACGGCTCCTATTGCGCCTCTTCTATCGAAGCAAATGAGCATATTCGCCGGCAGCCGGAATTGCATCGCCTCAGCGGGCCGCCACTTCGTCGCCAGCCGGGATGTGATTAACCCAGGCGCTGATTTACCGCGGGGGCTGTACCACGCTCCTGTCGGTCCAGGCATCACAGGATTCATATCGAGACACGACATGTCTGCCGCTCAAAGGAATGCCAAGATCCCTCGCAGTGTTGCCCGAGCCATCGTCATCAAGCACGAAGACATTTTTTTCCTCGCAGAGCGCGATGGCGGGATTCCGAGCGGGAACCAGGACGGCTTCGGCCTGTACTTCCACGATTGTCGTTACCTGGGCGGCTATGTGATCCGGATCGCTGGAACCGAGCCGACCGTGCTGGTTTCCACGGCCGAACGCGGCTCGATTGCGCAGTTCGAACTCACGAATGAGAAGCTGAACACGCCGGATGGAGGTTCAGTTCCGGAGCAGACATTCGGCATAAGCCTGCAGCGTGTCATCGACAGTGTTGAACTTGCGGTGCACGATATCTTCACGATTGAGAATTATGATTTCAAGGCCCATAACTTGCCGCTGTCATTCTCCTTCCAATCCTGTTTCGAAGATATTTTTGTCATTCGCGGTCTCCACCCGAAGAAAGTGGGGACCGAGGTACAACCGCGGTGGCAGCAAGGAGTGCTGATCCTGAGTTACACGGGCGCCGATGGAGTGAACCGCAGCCTTGAGGTGCATCCCGACCCTGAGCCGAGCGAGACAACCGATTCCGGGCTGAAATACGTTCTGCAACTCACGCCGGGCGGTCGCACGCAGATCAAGTTTTCTTTCCGCATTCGTGAGACCAGGCAGCAGAAAGGAAAGCCACATCTGCATGCGTCGGATCCACAGCCGGTTGTCGATGCAGTCGACCACGGTTCGAACGATTGGCTCGCCGGATACGCCGAGGTCCGCAGTGACAATCCATTGTTGAATGCGGTCATAGAACGCTGTTTACTCGATCTCTTCGTGCTTAAGGGGTCCCTGGACGGCTGCTCGTTCTTCTCCGCCGGGCTGCCCTGGTACGGAACCCTGTTCGGACGCGATAGCATCATCGCGGCGCTCCAGACCCTTGCATACGAGCCGTGCATTGCTGAACAGACAATTCGACTCCTCGCCAGGCACCAGGGCTCGAAGGAAGACAAATGGCGGGACGAGGAGCCGGGCAAGATCCTGCACGAACTCCGGCGTGGTGAGCTGGCGAACCTTAATGAAATCCCGCAGACGCCCTATTACGGCTCAGTGGATTCAACCCCGCTGTTTCTTATTCTGGTTGGCGAGCACGCGAACTGGACTGGCAATCTCAACCTGTTTAACGACATTCGCTCAAACGTGGAGCGTGCGCTGAAGTGGATCGACGAGTACGGCACGGCCCCGCAGCTTCGGTACTTGGCGTACGCAAGTAAGTCGAGCAAAGGCCTGGGCAATCAAGGATGGAAGGACTCTGGTGACTCCGTCATGAATGCCGATGGATCGCTCGCCACGCCTCCAATCGCGCTGGTGGAAGTACAGGGATATGTTTATCGAGCCAAGCTGCTGATGGCCGATCTCTACGCCCGTAGCGGCGACGACGAGACCGCGGCTCGACTGCGTCAGGAAGCCGGTGATCTGAAGGAGCGCTTCAATCGTGAGTTTTGGGACGCAGACAAGAACTTTTACGCGATCGCTCTGCAGAAAGAGGCGCGCCCCGCGGATGTCATCAGCTCCAACCCGGGCCAGGCACTCTGGACGGGAATTGTCGATGAGAATCGGGTGGGAGCAGTCGTGCACCGTCTCATGGCGAAGGACATGTTCAGCGGATGGGGCATTCGCACGTTATCGCACCAGGAGAAGCGTTATAACCCAATTGGTTACCACCTCGGAACCGTATGGCCGCACGACAACGCGATCATTGCCGCCGGGTTTCGGCGCTACTGGTTCGATCATGAGGCAGCTCAGGTATTCGATGGCATATTGCACGCGGCGCGCTACTTTGAGCACAACCGCTTGCCCGAGGTATTTGCCGGTTTCACCCGGGAACAATTCGCTATACCGGTGCGCTACCCGGTCGCATGCCACCCGCAAGCCTGGGCCGCAGGCTCAATGCCGTTTCTCTTGACTGCGCTTTTAGGCGTCCACGCGGACGCATTCAACAACCGCCTTCGTGTGCTCCGCCCAATACTGCCGAATGGTGTGACCGAACTGGAGTTTCGCCGCATAAAAATCGGCGGCCAGACCGTGGACCTGCACTTTGAGCGCACAGGTGACGGCCGTGTCAACGTCGATGCGAGAAAGCAAGGCAAGGTTGAGGTCGACATAAACCAACAGGTCGAACCGAGAGCAGCATAATTGTGCATTCGCTGGATTTCCCCCTTTGGCTGCGCGCCTTGCATTTTTGCAATCTTCTCTTTGTGACGTTGCTGATCCGCAGCGGCCTGGAAATCTTGAGC